>NZ_JBZFUI010000005.1:0-187667 GCF_058314295.1 Streptococcus sp. ALY_208
GCCAAGATCAAAGGGACAGCTGACTATGGTCAGCGGATCTTACTGCGCTCAGAGCTCCTCTATATGGCGACACAGGTAGCCGACGCTGATATTTCAGGCAAAGTGGCAGAGGCTATTGGTCTTATTGCAGGAGCTGAAGCGTCTGCGATCATTCTGATTAAAACCAATCGACTGCTCATTGCCAATATGGGGACGCACTTATCCGACGCAGAAAAAGAGACCTTGATGGAGCCTCTGACCATGGCAGAGCGTTGGGATCATGGGATTAAAGAGCTGGATATCTCTAGTGTTACCCAGTATCAAGCGAATATGTCTCAATTTTCTCAAGGCTTGATCAACTGTGCCCAGTCTCTGATAGCAGTAGATGCACAGGGGGCTGACGATTTCAATAATTTACCCATGCCCTATCTGTAATGTAAAAAGTGTGAAAACGAAAGGAGTTTTATGAGTAAAGCTGATGAAGCAATTAAAGAGCAAGAACGTGAAGCTATCAAGGCGGCAGTTTCTGGTATCGTAAACAAACTGCATAAGGAAGGTGAAGCCTTACAAAAGAAACTTGACACCTTATCACAGGAAATGCTGACTTATGCACAAACGACTTATGCGAATAATATCGCTGGCGCTTTAGAAGGTCAGGCAGCAGATGCAGCATCTGGTTACCTCTCCTCTATTCAGAAGCCGGATCTTAGAAATCCTATTAAGTAGATGTGTCGTTATGGTAGATATGCGAAAATTACAAGCGATTGAGGATCGCTACGATGAGGATCAACGGGCACTGAATCGTAAAATGGAAGAAGCTCAAGATGATTATGACTACTTTCTCCATGAGAGTACTCATCTCAAAGAGCAGGTTTATGACATTTTAGAAGGCGATATTCCAGAAGAGTCTATGCGTCATCTAAACCAGATGGAGATTACTGAGGATTATCAACGGTCAGATTTTCATAGGACAATGGATGAGTTAGAAGAGCAGAAAGTTCAGCTGCGCCGAGCTTACGATGATGACGTTGAGGCTGTCTATGAGGAAGCTAGACAAAAAGCCATTGAAGAAGAGATGGCTAAGGAAAAAGAGAAGAAATCTCTTTGGTGAGAGATAGCCTCCCACTGCGATTTTTATCGTCCCACAAACTGTGTGTTGACGAATCATCGCCTTGATCAAATCTCCTAAAAAAGCTAAGATAGAGAAAAGAGGGACTGGCTTATTTTTGCCGGTCTATAGGAGGTTTTATGTCAATTTTGGTCATCAATAGTAGCATGAATCGTGAGGGGTTGACAGTGGCTATGGTTCAAGAGCTTCTGGGAGATCGAGCGTTTGAGTTACTCCATCTCAATGATTACCGTATAGATCAGCTGGGGCAGATATCTGACCAGGATCAACTCGCTACCATCATGGAAAAAATGCATAGCCATGATACGATAATCTTTGCCACACCTATTTATTGGTTTGATATGACGGGCTCTATGAAGCTCTTTTTAGAGCGTCTAGCTGAAGAAAATGACTGGCAAAATCCCAGCTATCCCAACCATAAAGCAGCTGTACTGGCACAGGGCTACGCTCCGGGCGAAAAGGTTTTAAAATTTGTCGAACATATCATTAGTCAGGTGGCAGAGCGCCTAGGAATGACTTACCTAGGTATGGTTTCTCAGGCAGAAGAGTATGACAAGTTGCGAGAAAAGCTATAGACAGAGTGTCCCATTTTGTCATCTCCTTACCTCTATGTGATTGAGAATTGCTCGTCTATTTTATTTTCCTTTTTGTTTTTGCTTGACCTTTGATTGGCAAAAAAGCTAAGATAGGATAAGTATCTTAGAAGTGAATAAAGGAAGTTTTAGAGGAGATTAGATTACGATGGCAAGAAGGAAAAAGCGAAAGACTAAGTTAAAAACTAAATTTAAAAAAATAGTGACCGCTAATCGTCTCCTTGCAGGGTTAGGACTTATCTTAGTCGCTTTTGTAGTGTGGGTCGGGATTGAAAATTACCGTGCCCAGAAACGCTTAGATGCCTATGTCAAGGAGCTAAAAACCTATGATTCCACCGATTCGACCAAGGAGTTTATCAAAAGAGTTGCCCCAGTTGCTAAAGATATTGCCGATCACAATGATCTTTACGCTTCTGTCATGATTGCTCAGGCAGTACTGGAATCAGACAGTGGACGCTCGGAGTTGAGTCAAGCTCCTAATTATAACTACTTTGGGATCAAGGGCGACTACAGGGGACAATCAGTCACCATGAAAACCAGTGAGGATGATGGTACGGGCAAACTGTATCAGATCGATGCCCAATTTCGTTCTTATGGCAATCCTGTCAATGCTCTGGAGGATTATGCAGCGCTTCTCCAGCATGAGCGCTACAGCGGTGTGAGAAGATCCCATGCCAAAACCTATCAAGAGGCCACACAATCTCTGACTGGTACCTATGCCACAGATACCAGCTATGGCAGCAAGCTCAATGCATTGATCAAGCAGTACAATCTAACCCAATACGATAGCTAAGGAAGTATGCGACCTCGCTTAGGCGGTCGTTTTTTTATTGGGATCAATCTTTTAGTAGTCTTTAATCAATGAGATAGAAAGGGCATTTAGCGTGGACATTAACTAGCTGGCGGTAGTAAAAACCTAGAACTTGCATCTCCAGAGCATCGTGCTATAATGGCAGCAGTTTTACTAAATATAGTAGGGAGAAAAGGAGATAAGTATGACAACAAAAGATATACTGATAGACACCCTCAATCGCTCTGAAGAACGCTTCCTCGACACGCTTGAGCAGATGTCCCTAGAGGAAGCCAACACGATGCCCCAAGATTTGATCAAATCTGTGAACTGGTTGATTTGGCATACAGCGCGTATGTTGGATTTTCAAATTACTGAGCTAAAAGGGGATCAACCGCTTTATTTTGAAGATTGGGAAGCTCGTTTTGATTTAGATCTGCCTAGTGATACCAGAGATTGGATGCATACACCGCAGGAAGCTAGAAAGGTGGTTATTAGGGATCGTCAGCTGCTCTTGGATTATTATCAGAAGGCTATGGACTTGGCGCGTGAATACCTGCTAGAGATTGATGAGACTGATCTAGAGGAGATTATTGATGAGAGTTATCAGCCTCCTGTGACACGTGGTGTGCGTCTGGCTTCAATCATTGATGATGCTATCATGCATTCAGGACAGGCTGTTTATACCAGACGTCTAGTATTGGGCAGATGATCCAGCTTCCTGCCCACCAGTGATAAGCAAAAAATATAAGAGAAAAAGAGTGAGACAAACTACCAAACCCTTCAGGACTAACGAACGAATGATGGATAGCTGCCCTATTCTTTTTTCTTTGCATTCATTTTCTATTCATTTTTCTCTAGTATCCTAGTCATATACCAGTCGATAATGGTGTTAGAAAAGAGGTGTTTTCAATGTCACAAGATGACGTGAATCAAGAGAAAAATGTTGACCAGCAGCCATCTGATCAAGAAAAAGTGGCTGAATTGGTCTCGCAAAGTCAACAACCCAAAAAGAAAACCTGGTTGGACAAGATTGGCAACCGTCGTGTCTTAGTGCTAGCAGTCTTAGGAATACTGGGGCTAGGCGCCTTAGCCGGTGCTGGCGGCTATTATTTAGCGCATCGAGCAGATCAACTGGAAGATAGAATTGAAGAGACTGCAGAAATCCACCAGCTTGATCAGAAATCTCGTATTGCTCCAAGATCTAAGCAATCCGTATCAACTAAGATTGACATGGCTAAGGCAGCAGAGCTAGCCTTGAAAGAAGCTGACTCTGGCTATATCACCGATATTGATCTAGAGTCAGACCATCAGTCCCCTTATTATGAGGTGACTATTCGTCAGGGTCAAAAGGAGATCAGCTATCAGATCAATGCTAATACGGGTAAGATCCTAGCTAGTGAGACAGATTACGACAATGATAATGACGCTGAGGATACTACCGAACCCAAGGCTGACATGTCCACCCTTTTGAAGGCCGTTAAGGAAAAATATGGGGACGCACAGGTCTTATCTGTTTCTCTGGAGCATAACTCGTCTAACCAGTTGGTATACGAGGTGGAAACTCTGGATGATACGACCCTCACTCAGTCCCAATTTGATGCTGATAAAGCTGAATTTATCAGCGATATTACTCAAAGTTCTGACTTTGATGATGAGGACTAGTCTATCTGGTAAATCTAGAATAATACTAATGAGTCTGAACTTTTGTCTCAGGCTCTTTTGTGTGTAGGCAAGCCCCTATGGGCAAATCTGCTTTTCACAAAGAGTGTGAAAGCTCCCTGAGCTAAATCTTGTAATATTTTATGGTATAATTAAGAAAGTTAAGCAGAGGGAGAGGAAAATGAAATTACTTATCGTCGAAGATGATCAGGACCTAAGCAATAGTATGGTCAAGCTTTTAAAAGCCAAGGGCTACAGCACTGATAGGGCCTTTGATGGTCAGCAAGCCTTGGAGTTTGTAGCGGTTACCCAGTACGACCTGATTATTTTAGATATGATGATGCCGGTTATGGATGGTATGTCCTTCTTACAAGAGCTGCGGCGGTCAAATGCGACTCTGCCAGTGCTGATGCTGACCGCTAGGGATGCACTATCCGATAAAATCGCTGGATTGGATGCTGGGGCTGATGACTATCTCGTTAAACCTTTTGAGTTTGATGAGCTTTTAGCCAGAATCCGAGCCATCCTGCGTCGGCGATCTTCTGATATAGCGACCAGCCGTATTCAGCTTGGAGCTGTCGAGATAGATTTGTCCAGCCAGCAAGTCTACCTCAATGAGGCTCCTGTGGATTTGACAGCTAAGGAATATCAGCTCTTTGCCTATCTCGCTCAAAATCAAGGCCAGCTACTGTCAAAAGAGCAGATTCGCGAGCATGTCTGGGATTTTGATTATATGGGAGAATCCAATATCATTGAGGTTTTAATCAAAAATTTGCGTCGCAAACTTGATACCGACCCCAAGGATTCCCTGATCAAGACAAAGAGGGGGGCAGGCTATGTCATTCCTAAGAAATAATAAGCTAAAATTCGGTGCCAATCACAGTATCGTCAAGCGTGTGACGCTTTGGTACAGCTTTTTTATCCTACTTTTGACGGTAGCTATCATGGTCGGCGCTTTCTTTGTCAGCACACGTATCTCTGAGAATGCTGGAGCACGTGAATTTGAGGAGAGTGTCAGGGAGATGGCTGGTGAGTATGATCAAGAGTTTGAAACCTATGATGATGGTAATTATTTTGCAGTCTATGACAGGGATGGCAAGCTCCTAAAGGGAAGTTTCCCCGAGGGATTTGACCAGGGGAAGGCACAAAATCAAGGCCCAGAACCAAGGGAGCAAAAGGCTAAAGAGGTCTCCTATATGGTAAAAGACATCCCCATCAAAGGAACAGATAAGTGGATACGGGCTATGCATCCTAAACATCAGATGGATGAAGATCTGGTCACCATGCTGATCGTTCTCTTGATTGGTCTTCCTGTTATGATGTTTTTGGTTCTTGCAGGCGGCTACTTTATTCTGAAGAATGCCTTCAAGCCAGTCAAAGCTATCACCGATACAGCAGAGGCCATCACCTCAGAAGCTGACTATAGCAAGCGGGTGCTGGCAGCAGATAAAGGGGATGAATTGACCGATCTAGCTGAGGTAATCAACACCATGCTGGGATCGATTGAGGACTCTTTTCAGCGTGAAAAGCAGCTGACTAATGACGTATCCCACGAATTGCGCACGCCTGTGTCTGTCATTCTTTCTGAGAGCGAGTATGGCCAAAGGTATGCAAGCGACTTAGAGGAGTCCAAGGAATCTTTTGGAATTATTCGTCGTCAGGCCTTAGGCATGCGTGATATGGTTGGTAGAATCCTGAGTCTCGCACGCTCAGAAAAAGACGATGTCCTAGAGGTAGAGCAGCTCAATCTCTCAGCATTAGTCAAGCAGATGGTCCAGGACCGCCATAGGCTCTTTGCGGATGAAGCTGTCCATTTGGAGTCTTACATCACTGCAGATCTCTATATAGCCGGGGATCCTATCATGATCACCCAATTAATAGACAACCTTCTATCAAATGCCATGAAATTTACCAAAGATGAAGTTGTGGTCACCCTTAATAAACGTGGCAGAAAGATCTCTCTTGGTGTCGCTGATAATGGCCCAGGTATTCCACAAGATGTGCAAGATAAGATCTGGGATCGTTTTTATCAAGTGGATGGTGCCCGCCATCGCAGTGAATCATCGGGCATTGGTATCGGCTTGACCTTGGTCAAAAAAGTGGCTGATCTCCACCATGCAGATCTCAAACTCCAATCAGTCCCCGATAAAGGCTCGCTGTTTGAAGTCAATTTTGATGAAGTGCTAAGTCAGCCAAAAGATAATGTCTAATAAAGCTGAAAGCTAGATAACCGGGCTTTAGGAGCTCGGTTATTTTTTAGCTTATATTTTTACATAATTTTAATGACACAATAAATTTTAATTAGAATGATTCTAATAATTATTTGGAATGATTCCAATAAAAAGCCCTATTTTAGAATAATATTGACCTGTGCTCAGGGTTTTGTTAGAGTTCTTGTATGATTATAAGTTCAAAAGCCTATCCTAGCAAGAAAAAAGGAATGCTCTTTCTATTATTGATTCTAGTAATTCTTTCTCTCTGGCTGGGTTCTAGTAACCAGTTCTCTTGGTCGGGATTGCTAAGTGGGAGAGGAGCGGCTCGTCAGATCTTTTTTGAATCTCGTCTACCTAGGACCCTAGCTGTCCTGCTAGCCTCTAGTGCCATGAGTATGGCTGGCCTGCTCATGCAAACGATGACTCAGAATCACTATGCAGCCCCCTCAACTGCAGGCACCGTTCAAGCTGCACAGTTGGGCATGCTAGTGGCTATCCTGATTTTTCCCAAGGCTAGTCTGGGCCAAAAGATGTTCTTTGCTTTTGGAATGGCTATGTTGGCAACACTCTTTTTTATTCGCTTTATTAGACGCTTGACGCTTAAAGAGAAGTGGCAGCTGCCCTTGGTAGGGATTATTTTTGGTGGCATTATCGGAGCTTTGGGGCAGGCTTTAGCCTATCGGTTTAACCTGGTACAGTCCATGACTTCTTGGACCCAAGGATCCTTTACTATGATCCAGCGTAACCAGTACGAATGGCTCTTTTTAAATCTGCTTGTCTGGATCTTGATTTGGTACCTAGCGGAGAATTTTTCGATCATGAGTTTGGGTGAGGATGCCAGTCGTATCTTAGGCCTGCCTTATGAGACCATGGAGACGCTGGGCTTGGTGTTAGTAGCTTTAGCGACAGCTACGACTATGATAACAGTCGGACAACTGCCCTTTATCGGAATAATCATTCCCAATCTTGTTCGACGTTATAAAGGCGATCATCTCAAACATAGTCTTTTTTGGGTCGCGACCAGTGGGACAGTCCTTGTTTTGGCTTGTGATATACTGGCACGTTTAGTGATCAGGCCCTATGAGGTATCCGTCTCCCTAATCCTAGGTATGATTGGAGCGATACTCTTTATCGCCCTGCTTTGGAAAGGAGATACTTATGATGAGCAGTAAGCAAAGAAGGATCATTCTTGGTCTCATGCTGATGCTATCGCTTGTGCTTAGTTTGGCCTATCTCTTTCCTGCAGGGAGCCTTGTCGGCTCCTATCTCCTTAAGCTGCGCTTGAAAAAACTTCTTACTTATCTTCTGGTTGCTATCATAGCTTGCTTTTCGACTATTAGCTTTCAGACAGTCATCGGCAATCGCTTTTTGACCCCAGCTGTTCTGGGTATGGAGAGTTTTTATGTCCTGATCCAATCGGCCTATCTCTTTTTCTATTGGCACTGGGTAGCTCAGGCTCAGCCCAGCAGTCCCCTAGTAGAATTTCTGGTCGTTTTGGGCTTGCAGCTAGTTTTATTTGCCCTTTTGCAGCCCATGATCAAATCTTTACTGTCTAAGGGATTTGGAAAAATACTACTGATTTGCATGGCACTGAGCACGCTTTTTCGCACCAGTGCGACCTATCTCCAAGTTCTCATGGATCCTAATGAGTACGATAAGCTGCAGAGTAAGCTCTTTGCTAGCCTGCAGCATGCGAATACGGATATTTTAGCCTTTGTATTTGTTTTAGTGAGTGGCGTCGTCGTCTTTCTTTTGACCAAGAGTCCACTTTTGAATGTACTTTATCTGGGCAAAACCAATGCCATTTTATTAGGCGTGGATGTTGAGAAGCTCCAGCGTCAAGTGCTGTGGGCAGTTGTGATTTTAACAGCTGCTTCGACAGCCATGGTTGGCCCTATGAGTTTCTTTGGCTTTATGGTGGTGAATTTGATTTACCAACTCTTCAAGTACTATGAACACAGTTGGCTGTTTATGGCTGGCAGTCTCATAGGATTTATGATTTTGTTGGTGGGACAAAGTCTGCTAGAGCGTCTACTGAATTATCAGGTGACCTTGTCCATGTTAATTGAGCTTATCGGTGGCGGTGTTTTTCTCTACTTACTTTATAAGGAGCGTTTACGATGATGCAACTTCAAGCGGTTAATAAATCTTATAGACAAGAGCAGGTTTTAAGGGATGTTGATCTCAGCATTGAGCAGGGGCAGTTTACGGCTTTTATCGGTCCCAATGGTGCTGGGAAATCAACCCTTTTAGCCATTATGAGCAGGCTCTTAGCTAAGGATAAGGGGGCAGTGCTGATCAAGGGCAGAGAGCTAGAAGATTGGCCGTCTCAAGCCTTGGCCAAAGAATTGACCATGCTCAAGCAAAAAATCACCATTCAAGCCAAGTTTAGCGTAGAGGAACTGATAGCCTTTGGACGCTTTCCCTATAGCAAGGGACGCCTAAAAGCAGAAGATCAAGCTGCTATTGATCAAGCGATTCATTATATGGAGCTTGGAGACCTGAGATCCCGTCCGATCGATACCCTGTCTGGTGGCCAGCTACAGCGGGTCTATATCGCAATGGTTTTAGCTCAAGATACGGATATTATCCTATTGGATGAACCTCTCAATAATTTAGACATTAAGCAGGAACTTGGTATGATGACCATTCTACGGCGTTTGGTAGATGAGTTGGGCAAGACTGTGGTTATCGTTATCCATGATATTAATATGGCTAGTCAATTCGTCGATCAGATGGTGGCATTTAAGAATGGGACGGTCTTTTGCCGAGGAACCCCTAATCAGGTTATGACTGAGTCAATTCTTACCCAGCTCTACGATATCCCACTGAGCATTGTTGAAGTAAATGGTAAAAAACTTTGCCTCTATAGTTAATGAAAGGAATCAATCAATGAAAAAACTATTAAGCTTTACCGTCGTCCTGCTAGCTTCACTATTACTAGTAGCTTGTGGACAGGCTAAAAATCAAAAAAATAGCGACAGCCAAATGAAAATTACTGCTGCTAATGGAACGGTAACAGTACCAAAAAATCCTAAAAAGATCGTTGTTTTAGATCTTGGTATGGCAGATACCCTGCGTGAACTTGGCTATGAAGATCGCATCGTTGGGCTTCCTTCCCAGTCCCTGCCTGCTTACCTGAAAGACATGGGAAAAAATAAATCAATCACGTCCGTTGGTAACCTAAAAGAAGTCAATAGTGAAAAGATTGCAGAACTAGAACCTGATTTGATTATTGCCTCAGGACGTACTCAGGGACAACTAAAGGACTTTGAAGAGATTGCTCCGACTGTCTACTTTGAAAGTCAAGCCAATGATTACTGGGGCTCTGTCCAAAAGAATATCAAAACCCTGGCTAGTCTCTTTGGCGATAAAGCAGTGCAGACAGCTAAAACCAAGTTAAATAAAATTGATAAAACGGTGAAGAAGGTTCAATCAGCCAACAAGAACACGGATAAGACGACGCTCATGCTCATGCTCAATGAAGGTAGTCTAGCAGGATTAGGGAAGCAAGGGCGTTATGGCTTTGTTTACCAAACCTTAGGCTTTCAGCCGACCAGCCTTGACATCAAAGAATCCCAAGGCGAATCAGGTAAAAAAGATGCTCAAAAGCGGGATTCTGGTAAACAAGGCGGCAGTCATGGTCAAGAGCTTAGTTTTGAGTCTATCTCTCAGGCTAATCCAGATACCATCTTTGTCGTGGATCGCACCCTAGCGATTGGGGGAGATGACACTAAAAATTCAGATGTTTTGGATCAATCACTGATTAAAAATACCAAGGCAGGTAAGAATAACCGGATTATCACCTTGACCTCTGATCTCTGGTACCTCTCAGGCGGCGGTTTGGAATCGACCAAGCTGATGTTTGATGAGCTAGCAGACTATGCCGGATAGATAAACGCTATAAAGCAATCATCGTAGAAGCTCTTCGTCCATTAGCTTAAATGCTCATGGACGTTTTTTGTAGGTCATTCATCTCTGACAGCGCTGGTAAGTAATTTTAGGATGAGTGTTACTAATAACTGACCATGATGGGAAGAAAAATTTTTTACTTCCTCTACACGTTTGATGAGCAGTCATCTGTATCTTAGTCTCTTATTGTTGTATCTTGGTCAATAGGAGCTTTTTTGTCATTGAAGCTATGCTATAATGAGGCAAAGGTGAACTATGAAAGTAACAATAAAACAAGATTTTTCTTATAAGGACCTGGAAATTACCCTGTCTTACAGCCAAAAAGATGAACGAATCACTCGCATTCTACGCTTTTTAGAGACAGTAGATAAACAGTTGCCCTGCCATTTGGATGGAGAGGAATACTTAGTCAATCTATCTGATATTTACTATATAGAGAGCGTTGACAAAAAGACCTTCATCTACCTCAATCAGGCTGTCTATCAGTCCGAATCCCGTCTCTATCAGTTGAATGCTGAGCTGGAAAGATATGGATTTGTCCAAATCAGTAAGTCCTGCCTGCTTAATATCGATCGTCTGGCAAGTATGCGTCCACTCTTTAACAGCCGCATGGAGGCGACTTTAGATAACGGAGAGAAACTGATCGTCAATCGCAGTTATTTACAGGCTGTTAAAGAAGCCTTAAGAGGAGGTGAGTCAAAATGAAAAAATGGTTGGTTAATGTCTTTGCCACGACGGGCGTATCCTTGCTTTTATTAACGCTAGCTGCCTTGTATTTGAAGGCAGAGTGGCTTTTGCTGGTGAGTATTTTTCAGGTCTTTTTTCTGAATGGTGTCATTCAGCTTATTATATTAGTGATCCGTCAGCTAGAGTGGCGTTCTTTTAGGCTACAAGTATTCGTGGAAATCATAACGATTGAAGGACTGATCATAGGACTGGGCTGGCTCTTTCACTGGAATCAGCCCTTGATGCTCATTCTCATTGGATTTGCTGTTTATATGATTTCACAAGTCTTGGATCTCTTTGATCTCAGTCAGGAAGCGCGTGAAATTAATGTATTGATCAAAAACCGTCGTTAATTGAATACGTTTACACTCCTGTGAAAAAAGACATACCTTCCTCGAATCTTTAATGATTCATCGTTAGGCTTCCTATTTTCTTTGGAGCATTTTACGGCTTTGTATCTTAGTGTAAGGAGGATCTATGTTACCTAAAAGCAAAAAAATCGAGGTAGCAGTCTTGACAATTTACTTGCTCTGCTATGGTTTGCATCTCTTTGACTATTTTATTTTACGGACAGACCAAACCTTCTGGAACGAAGCCTTTGTGCACAAACTATTAGGAATCGCAGTCATCTATGCAGCTCTCAAATTTTTTCAGCTCACTTGGCAGGAGATAGGTTTTAGGCAAGGAGGTTTCCTCAAAAACACTTGGAATGGACTGCTTTTTGGCCTTGTCGTTTTTGTGCTGGCTTATGGTGCGGAAATCCTGTTGCTTGTGAGTCAGGGCACATTTCAAGGATTGGATGTCTATGTTAGCGCTTATGCTGTGGATAAGAACGTTGGCAGAGAAACCGGTCTAATCTTCTTTCTCATCTGCCTTGTAGGAAATGTCATCAATGTCATCATGGAGGAAGGAGCTTTTCGCGGACTGTTTCAAAAACTTTTTGAGCAGAAATACAGCTTTATAACCGCAGCCGTCTGCTCCTCAACACTTTTTGGCCTGTGGCATTTAGTAGGGCCCCTGCGCAGTTACTTTGATGGAGATATGAATTTTTCAAGTTTTACACTGAATGCGCTGATGCTGGTTGTTACCTCTGCCATGGTAGGATTTAAGTTTGCACTCATGACCAGACTGTCAGGAAGTCTTTATATGGCTATGTCCCATCATTTTACCAATAACTTTTTGATCAATATCGTCCATACCCTATCTGATAAGGGTGCAGATGAGCTGATGTTTGTCAGAATCGCCATTGCACAAATCTTATCTTTTATTTTGGTCTTGCTATGGTATTTACTGGTTAGAAAAAACAGCAGAAAGGAAGTTTTACAGTGAAAATTTTAGTGGTTGGTTTAGGTGTTATTGGGACAAGCTATGCTTATTTGTTTAAAGAAGCAGGCCATGAGGTAGAACATCTTATTAGAAAAAATAGCAGAAGAGCTGGTATCCAAGAGTTAGACATTGAACTCTTAGATGGCCGAGTTGAAAAAAATGGTGTTCAAAGCAGTGATGTTTATCAGGTAGAACACTGTTCAGATAAGGCCTATGATTTCATCTTTGTCAGTGTTCCGTCAGGCGGCCTTGCTTCTATCCTTGAAAGTTTAGAGGCAGATGGTATTTCTGGCACCTTAATTCTAGCCTGTGGCATTTGGGAAGACCGTGCTTATATTGACAATCTGGTGAAGGGGCGTCCTTATATTTTAGGGTATCCAGTTGCTGGCGGCAATATCAGGGACAATAAGCTGACGGCCTGTGTCTTTGATCATTTCATGTTAGAAAGAAAGGAAAAAGCATCCCTTCCTAATTATGAGCAGTTAGTGCAGATTTTCATGGATTGCCAAATTAAACTGGAGCAGCCCTATGATATGCTGGAATGGATTTGGCTGCACATGGCTATCAATGCTGGTGTCATCTCGGTAGCAGTCTGCCATGCCAATCATGAAAATCCAAGTAGAGCTGCTGAGACAATGATGCATTCTGCACAGATACTCTCCCAAGCTATTAAAGCTATCCGTGAGACATCTAAGATAGTAGAGAGTAGAGGTGTAGATTTGAGTCATTATCGCCAAGAACTTCTACCTTATCGCCTACCTACTTGGATGTCAGCACGACTCATGAAGCGTCTGTTTGCGAAAAACCGCCTGAGTAGAGAAATCATGACCCTGCATGACAATCTTCCGGACTTATTTTTTGTTTGTAACTGTCTGTATGACACTGGTAAGTCACACCATATATCAGCACCAACATTTTATGCTTGCTATGCTGATGGCTGGACGAAAGTGACTGCCCTTCCTTCTACAAATTAACAAATCACCTTAGCCAAAAAAGAAAGCAAGCATAGAGAAATCAATTCTTTTGAATGATTGATTTTTGTCTCACTTTCAGCCTATTACAAGTGTGGGATAGTATCAGTTTTTCCTAGGATAGGCTTAGTTTTATGCAGTTTATCGTGTTATACTGTAGAAAAATTTAATGAAGGAGTATAAGATGACAAAGTATCAAGCTTTTCCAGAAGGATTTCTGTGGGGTGGTGCGACAGCAGCCAATCAATGTGAAGGGGCCTATAATGAAGGTGGGCGTGGTCTAGCTAACGTTGATGTAGTACCGATTGGTGAGGATCGCTTCCCTATTATTGCTGGGAAAAAGAAGATGGTTGATTTTGAAGAGGGCTATTTCTATCCAGCCAAGGAGTCTATTGATTTTTACCACTGTTATAAGGAAGATATTGCTCTTTTTGCTGAGATGGGCTTCAAGACTTTTCGTATGTCTATCGGTTGGAGTCGTATTTTCCCCAAGGGAGACGAACTTGAACCCAATGAGGAAGGGCTTCAATTTTACGAAAATGTTTTCAAGGAATGCCACAAATACGGGATTGAACCCTTGGTGACGATCACTCACTTTGACTGCCCGATGTATTTGATCGAGCACTATGGTGGTTGGCGTAATCGCAAGATGATTACCTTTTATGAGCGTCTCTGTCAAACCCTCTTTAAGCGTTACAAGGGCTTGGTCAAGTACTGGCTAACCTTCAATGAGATCAATATGATTCTTCATGCTCCATTTATGGGAGCGGGACTTTACTTTGAGGAAGGCGAAAATGAAGAGCAAGTCAAGTATCAAGCAGCCCACCATGAGCTGGTTGCATCTGCCCTAGCCACCAAGATCGCTCACGAAGTCGATCCTGAAAATAAGGTTGGCTGTATGCTAGCAGCAGGGCAATACTATCCCAACACTGCTAATCCCAAAGATTACTGGCAAGCCATGCAAGATGACCGTGAAAATTACTTCTTTATCGATGTCCAAGCACGAGGTGAGTATCCTAACTATGCTAAGAAGAAATTTGAGCGTCTGGGCCTGTCTATTGAGATGACTCAGGAAGATCTCGACCTCCTCAAGGCTCATACGGTTGATTTTATCTCATTTTCATACTATTCAAGCCGTGTGTCCTCTGCTGATCCTAATCTAGTAGACAAGACAGCAGGTAATATCTTTGCTTCCCTAAAAAATCCTTATCTAGAGTCTTCAGAGTGGGGTTGGCAAATCGATCCTCTAGGCCTCCGCATTACCCTTAATACCATTTGGGATCGTTATCAAAAACCCTTATTCATTGTGGAGAATGGTCTCGGAGCAGTCGATACACCAGATGAAAATGGCTATATCCAAGATGATTATCGTATCGACTATCTGCGTGAACATATTAAAACTATGGGTCAAGCCATCAACGAAGACGGTGTAGAACTTTGGGGCTACACGACTTGGGGGTGCATTGACCTAGTCTCTGCTGGTACAGGTGAAATGAAAAAGCGCTATGGCTTTATCTATGTCGATCGTGATAACAAGGGTCAGGGCACTCTCAAACGCTCTAAGAAAAAATCCTTCCATTGGTACAAACAAGTCATAGCCAGCAATGGGACTGAACTAGACTGAAATGATTAGAAATAGAGGTTGTTAAAAGACAACCTCTATTTATCTTATCTGTCAAAAGAGCAATAGCTAAACTTAGCATCGTCCTCTCTTAAGAATGAGCGAGAAGGGACAATTAATGAACAAAGGAATATCCCAATACTATATAAAAGTATCTAAAAACCAAATTTGGAAAATGTAAAATTTGGAAATTTGCTGGGGGAATTCGGTGGAACTATGATAGAATATTAACTAGTAACAATGGAGGTACAAGTATGGCACAGCAAGCAGTAGCTGCCCAGCTATCAACACCAGTAAGGCCAGCAAGTTCTACCAATAGGCGTAAGCCCTTAGTCGTGGCTCTTGTGGTTTTATCTGCTCTATATTGGTTTATTTTCTTAGGCTTTAGTGCTTATCACTATATGAGCGGTCAGGTTGATGGTTACTGGCAGTTGCAGTCATCACAAAACTACGACTATGCAAGAAACAAATGGGAAAAAAATCGAGTCACCAAGGATTATAAACAGATCATGGTGATCAAAAATCAAGTCAGCAACCTCTATGCGGAGCAGGACGACGGTTACTACCCTGTTGGGAGGACACTAAGAAATGGGGATCGGTACAATGCCTTTAGTCATCGAGTCACCAATAATCTTCCTACCAACAAGATAGCCAGTGCGTTCTGGTATAGTGATGATATAGATGAGGATATGATTAGTTCATGGACGTTCGATATCGTTTCTCGTAAATCTTACTATGTCTATAGGGTTTCTGGAGATAAGCTGACAGTGACCGGCTACTATCAGGATGGCACCATTATAGGAAAGACAACCTATAAGAAGATTGATCAGACAAAAGATATCAAATTAAAGTATTAGAGGAGTGACTTATGGCAAAGAGACAGACAAGCACAGGTGCGAGAAGGTATCGTGTCTTGGGTGCACTCATGATAGCCTTAGGAGTAGTGGTCTTAGCGATTGTGATAGCCCTACGCTTCCTAGGCGGGCGTGTTGAAAATGGCTACTGGCAGGAGTTTGATGGCAAAGAGTACAACTATGTCACAGAGAAGTGGGAGAAATTCGACAGTTCCGATGATACCCTTTTCGTGATCAAGGATGGCAGTTTGACCCGTTATGGTCTAGATCAAGATGATAAGGATCAAAAGAAAAAGACTTACACAGCTACCCAGCCTCTAAAGCAAGACCAACGTATTAATCCTTTTACCAGAGAGATTGTCAATAGCTATACCACTAAAGACTATGCTAAGGAACTAAGAGAGTATTTTGGAAAGCAAGACAGTGACGGGGCATATAATAAGATAAATGAATTGATCGATAACTACGGTACTGTCATAACAACCAAGTATCGCTTGGAAGAAGGGGATCTGATCATCGAGACTTTCGATAACCAAGGCAAAAAAAATTCACAGCTCATCTACAAGAAGGTTCCATCAAAATATATCACCCTGAAAGATTATTAGAAATCAATACAGTATCCGAGTACTCATAATGAACTCGGATTTTTTATATATAATGAGCAGGGGCACAGGGCGTAGGGAACATTTTTATCGAAAGGACAGAGAGACTATGCTATACTAGACCTATGAAGACTATTAAAGAGATCTATCAGCAACATGCTGAAATGCCCTATATTGCTCCCCAATTTGCAGAGAAGTTGACGAAAAAACCAATCCCTAAACGAAATATGGAGAGAACTGAAGAAGGACTTCTGCCGGGTCACATCATCATGCTGTGGCGGATCGGTTTTGGTACTTATCATACCCAGCACCCTCATCATAAGTATTTTTATACTAGCTATGGTATCGATGCTCAGAAAGAGTTGGAGTGGTTGATTGAGCAAGGCTA
This sequence comes from Streptococcus sp. ALY_208, assembly GCF_058314295.1. Taxonomy (NCBI): domain Bacteria; kingdom Bacillati; phylum Bacillota; class Bacilli; order Lactobacillales; family Streptococcaceae; genus Streptococcus; species Streptococcus sp. ALY_208. The sequence continues at coordinate 16,767 of NZ_JBZFUI010000005.1, forward strand.
TGTGCGCATTCAGTCTGCCTTTGAGTCTCTCAGATTTTTATCCGCTGGGGATCTCAAAGATTTTCTAAGAGCTAAAGGAGTCAAAGGACTTTCTAAAATGAAGCGCAGTGAGCTGGATCAAGCCATGCAGACAAGTTTCAAGGAGCAGGACTTAGCAAAATTATATGACCTAAGAGGCTACCAACTGACTGATCAAGGACAAAAAATGTTAGCCAAACATCAGGAAATCGTCCAGCGTCATCCGCAAAAGAAGTTTTAATAAGCCCTGCATGCTAAGAAGATGGGGCTTTATGATCTGGCATATATATGCTATAATTAAAGCCATATTTCAGATGAAGTTCATCATTAAGAGGAGAGTAATAAAACAATGGATTTAACACGTGAGCAAGTCTTTGTCAATCAATACCACTACGATGCCCGCAATTTAGAATGGGAAAAAGAGCATGGTGAGCCAAAAACCAATGTTGAGGTAACCTTCCAACTAGTGGACAAAAATGCTGAAAAACAAGAGACTCATATCGTTTCTGTTTTGCAGTTTCGTATCGTTCGTGATGAGTTTGTCATTTCTGGTGTCGTGTCTCAGCTGGTCCACATCCAAAATCGCTTGGTCAATGAACCAAAAGAATTTTCACAGCAAGAGGTTCAAGATCTTGCAGGTCCTCTGTTGGATACCTTGCAACGTATGACTTATGAAGTGACTGAAATTGCCTTGGACCGTCCTGGTGTCATGCTGGAATTTTAGAATAAAGTGAGTAATTGGGACATTTCTTTTTTTCTGTATATCTTTTGGCAGAGGTCCAGCAAGTGGTGGATCTCTTTGTCTTAGATAGACTTAGTCACGAAAAAGTGCCCTTTTTTCGTGACTAGGTGCTGGGAAAACAGATTCCATAAGCAATCACTAGTCAAAGAAATAGTGACTGGTTCCCAATCATCAAGAAGGAGGATAATCGCATGCGTATCAAAGTTATTGTAGCTGGTTATAGGGGGCGTATGGGCTCGACAGCTGTAGAAATGGTCAAGAGTGATAGTGAGCTCGAACTGGCAGGATTGCTGGATCCCTTTGCCACAGAAACTGAGGTTGACGGTGTTCCTGTCTATACTGATAAGGCTGATTTGGCAGGACTGGATGCTCAGGTTTGGGTAGATTTTACCACACCAGCTGTAGCTTATGAAAATACCCGCTTTGCCCTTGAGAACGGTTTTGCCCCAGTAGTAGGAACGACAGGTTTTACAGAAGAACAAATCGCTGAGCTCGTGGCGCTTTCACAAAGCAAGGGCTTGGGTGGCTTGATTGCGCCTAACTTCGCAATCGGGGCTATTCTTCTCATGGAGTTTGCAGCCAAGGCCGCAAAATACTTCCCTAACCTAGAGATCATCGAGCTTCACCATGATCAGAAAAAAGATGCACCGAGCGGAACTGCTATTAAGACAGCAGAGTTGATACGTGAGGTTCGTGGATCTAAGCCACAAGGGGCTGCAGATGAGAGTGAGAGTCTCCCTGGCGCACGTGGAGCAGAGTTTGATGGCATGCGTATCCACTCCGTGCGCTTACCAGGATTGGTCGCTCACCAAGAGGTTATCTTTGGCGCTCAAGGTGAAGGTCTGACCCTGCGCCATGATTCCTATGACCGCTCCTCTTTCATGAGTGGTGTCAATCTTGGGATCAAAGAAGTTGTCAAACGCAAGGAACTTGTTTACGGGTTAGAGCAATTACTATGAAATTAAAACAGTTGCCTTCTGAGTTTCAGGAGGCTTTACCAGTATTAGAGAAGATAAAAAAAGCTGGCTTTGAAGCTTATTATGTGGGAGGCTCTGTCCGTGATGCCTTGCTGGAGCGCCCTATTCATGATGTAGACATCGCAACCAGCTCTTATCCCCAAGAGACCAAGAAAATTTTTGACCGGACGGTAGATATTGGGATCGAGCATGGCACAGTTCTCGTGCTTGAAAACGGTGGCGAGTATGAAGTGACCACCTTTCGAACAGAGGATGTCTATGTTGACTTTCGCAGGCCCTCCAGTGTCTCTTTTGTTCGTTCCCTAGAGGAAGATCTTAAGCGCCGAGATTTCACCATCAATGCCTTTGCCCTAGATGAGGATGCTCAGGTGATTGACCTTTTTGATGGTCTGGCAGATTTGAATCAGCGTGTCTTGCGAGCCGTAGGAGTAGCTGAGGAACGCTTTAGTGAGGATGCCCTGCGGATTATGCGGGGCCTACGTTTTGCAGCTGTCCTTGACTTTGATATTGAGGACAAGACTTTTGCTGCTATGGCTTCCCATGCCCCTCTTTTAGAGAAAATTTCGGTAGAGCGGATCTTTATTGAGTTTGACAAGCTACTCCTTGCTCCCTATTGGAAAAAGGGGATCGAGGCTCTGCTAGCAAGCAAGGCTTATCAGTATCTACCAGAGCTAGCAAACGCTAAGGCGGGCTTGACTAACTTTATTGAAAGCTACGGAGATCATATTACTTTTGCAAGCAGCGAACAAGCTTGGGCAGCTCTTCTCTTAGCACTGGGGACAACGCAGGCTGGTCAATTTCTCAAAAAATGGAAGACTTCGACTCAACTCCAGCGAACCGTCAGCCAGATCATAGCTATCTATCAGCTGCGCCTCAAAAACCAGCATGATAAGGAGAGTATCTATCATCACGGTAAAGATTTGGCACAAGTAGCAGAACGTTTGCGTGCCTTCCAAGGACTGTCGACAGATGAAGCACGTATCCAGCAGTTGGATCAAGAGTTGGCTATTCATGATAAGAGTGATATTTTGGTCAATGGCAGTGATCTGATGCAAGCATTAGATCTCAAGCCAGGCCCTATTTTAGGGAACCTGCTAACCGCCATCGAAGCCGCCATTGTCCAAGGAAAACTAAACAATGACAGACAAGCTATTTTGGACTTCGCTAGAGATTACGCTAAGTCACTGTAGATTAGAGAGGATGATAGTGTGAGTGATTTTATTGTCGAAAAATTGACCAAATCCGTTGGGGATAAGACAGTTTTTCGTGACATTTCCTTTATGATACATGATCTGGATCGGGTTGGTCTGATTGGTGTCAATGGAACAGGTAAGACCACCCTTTTAGATGTCATAGCTGATCGGACTGGCTTTGATGGGGACGTCTCCCCCTTTCATAAGGCCAGTGATTATCAGATTGCCTATCTCACCCAGGAGCCAAAGTTTGAAGAGACTAAGACCGTATTAGAAACTGTTTTGGATTCAGATAGACCTGAGGTTGCCTTGATTCGTCGCTATGAAACGCTGATGCTGAACTACAAAGAAGAGGATCAGCTTGAGCTTGAAAAGGTGATGGCTGAGTTAGATCGTCTGGACGCCTGGTCCATTGAGAGTGATATTAAAACGGTATTAGCGAAATTAGGGATTAAGGATTTGACAAGACCAGTAAGTCAGCTCTCAGGCGGCTTACGTCGACGTGTTCAGCTGGCTCAAACTCTCTTGGCGGATGCTGATTTGCTCTTGTTAGACGAGCCCACTAACCACCTAGATATTGAGACCATTGCTTGGCTGACCAATTACCTCAAGACAGCTAAGAAGACTGTCTTTTTTATCACCCACGACCGTTACTTTTTGGACAATGTTGCCACCCGTATTTTTGAGTTGGATCGTGCCCGTTTGCTGGAATATCAGGGAAATTATCAGGACTATGTCCGTCTTAAAGCAGAGCAGGATGAGCGTGAAGCGGCTTCTCTCCATAAGAAAAAACAACTTTACAAGCAAGAGCTAGCTTGGATGCGAACTCAACCCCAAGCTAGGGCAACCAAGCAACAGGCCAGGATAAATCGCTTCCACGATCTCAAGACGGATATCAGCTCAACCTCTGGTGAACAAGGCCAAGTAGCTATTAATTTTGAGACCAGTCGGATCGGCAAAAAAGTTCTTAACTTCGATCATGTCAGCTTTGCCTACCCAGATAAAGAGATCTTAAAAGACTTTAATCTCTTAGTTCAAAACAAGGATCGTATTGGTATTATCGGAGACAATGGTGCTGGAAAGTCTACCCTACTAAACCTCATCAATGGGGATCTAGAGCCAACAGCCGGTCAGCTAGACAGAGGTGAAACGGTTCGTATTGGCTATTTTTCCCAGCAAATCAAGGGAATGGATGAGAGCAAACGGGTGATTAATTACCTGCAAGAAGTGGCAGAGGAAGTCAAAACGGCTGTAGGTACTACTAGCATCACAGAGCTGCTTGAGCAGTTTTTATTTCCACGTTCCACCCACGGCACCCAGATTGCCAAGCTCTCAGGAGGAGAGAAAAAGCGTCTCTATCTGCTTAAAATTTTGATTGAAAAGCCTAATGTTCTCTTATTGGATGAACCGACCAATGATCTCGATATTGCAACCTTGACTGTTCTGGAACAATTTTTACAGGATTTTTCTGGCGCCGTCATTACTGTTAGCCATGACCGCTATTTTCTGGACAAAGTAGCTAATAAAATTTTAGCCTTTGAAGATAGCAGTATTCGAGAATTTTACGGCAATTATACAGACTATTTAGATGAGCAGGAGTTCCTGAAACAAGTGGCTGATCAGGCGCAAAAAGCTCAAAAAGCCCCTAAAACTTCCCAGCCCAAGTCCGATAAGAAGCGCATGTCTTATCAAGAAAAGCAGGAGTGGGCAAGGATTGAAGATGCCATTGCTGAGCTCGAGGAAGGAATTGCACAAATCGAAGAAGAAATGCAGCATCAAGGCAGTGACTTTACCAAACTGAGCGACCTTCAAAAAGAGCTAGATAGTCTAAACGACCAACTGCTAGAAAAATATGAGCGCTATGAGTACTTGAGTGAATTAGAATAATAGTGTTAAAATACTCGCTTAAAATATAGGTTATAGAGAGCAGAAATAAAGATACGATTACAAAATAAATAGTCTAATACTATATCTGTTTACTGAAATTATAAAATGAAAGGGAGGGATGTTATGAAGCTTATCTGGTCTTACTTAAAGACATACCCCAAATGGCTGATGGGGAACCTTATCGGAGCCTTCTTATTCGTAGTGGTCAATTTGGGCATGCCCACGGTTTTGGCCCGTATGATTGACCAAGGGATTAATCAAAAAGACACCCATGCTCTATATTTCTGGGCTGGGATTATGTTTCTTGTTGTCCTTGCAGGTGTGATTGGACGTGTGACATTGGCTTATGGAACTAGTAATTTAGCGACCCATATGGTTAAAGACCTGCGCAAAGACATGTATCAAAAGCTGCAGCAGTACTCTCATGAGGAGTACGAGCATATTGGGGTCTCTTCCCTGGTCACAAGGATGACAACAGATGCCTTTGTCCTTATGCAGTTTGCCGAGCAGAGTCTTCGGATCGGTCTAGTTACCCCACTCATGATGATTTCTTCCGTTGTGATGATTCTGATCACGAGTGCCTCCCTAGCTTGGGTCGTTGCCTTTTTCATCCCGTTTTTGATAATAACCATTGCTTATGTGGCCATAAAGACTCGTCCTCTGTCGGAAAAGCAGCAGCAAACCCTGGACAAGATCAACCAGTATGTCCGTGAAAATCTCACTGGATTGAGAGTGATACGTGCCTTTGCCCGTGAGCCCTTCCAAGAAGAGCGATTTGACGAGAAAAATAAGCGCTATGCAGAGACCTCCACGCGCCTCTTTACCCTGACTGGTCTAACAGAGCCCATGTTTATCCAGATCATTGTGGCTATGATCATTGCCATTGTCTGGTTCTCGCTCAAGCCCCTGCGTGAGAGTAGTATGCAGATTGGGGATCTAGTGGCCTTTCTGGAATATAGTTTCCATGCCCTGTTTTCTTTCCTTATCTTTGCGAATCTCTTCACCATGTACCCACGCATGGTAGTGTCCAGTCATCGGATTCAGGAGGTCATGGACATGACCATCTCGATTTCTGAGAATCCTGACGGTATAAAAGAGACAGATACTCACGGTTATGTGGTATTTGATCATGTTACCTTTGCCTATCCTGGTGAGACTGAGAGTCCCGTCTTGCACGACATTTCCTTTACAGCCAAACCCGGTCAAACAACAGCCTTTATCGGATCGACCGGCTCTGGTAAATCTTCTTTGGTCAATTTGATTCCTCGTTTTTACGACGTTACCCTGGGAAAAATACTAATCGACGGTATCGATATCAGGGATTATAATCTCACAGCCCTTCGTCAGAAGATTGGTGCGGTTCCGCAAAAGGCGCTGTTATTTACAGGGACCATCGAAGATAATCTCAGATACGGAAATCCTCATGCGACGCAAACTGATTTGGAAGAAGCTGTGCGTGTCGCCCAGGCCCAGGAATTTATAGAGAACACGGAGGAAGGATTAGCAACGCATCTAGCAGAGGGTGGCAGCAACCTTTCAGGTGGTCAGAAGCAGCGTTTAGCGATCGCTCGAGCTATCGTCAAAAAACCAGATGTCTATATTTTTGATGATTCTTTTTCGGCTTTGGATTACCGTACAGATGCCCAGCTTCGTCAGGAACTAAAGAGTGTCACCAAGGATGCCACAGTCCTTATCGTGGCTCAGCGTGTCGGCACGATCATGGATGCCGACCAGATCATCGTTCTCGATGAAGGCGAGATTGTCGGCCGTGGCACCCACGACGAGTTGATGGCTAGTAATGACATCTACCGTGCTATTGCCAACTCCCAGCTCAATCGTGAGCGCCTAACTGAGAAAGGAGAGACTGTACATGACTAATCATTCTGTCTTTGCCCGCCTGTGGACCTATCTCAAACGCTATCGAGTCACCCTCTACCTGGCTATCTTTTTGAAAATCTTAGCGACCATTGCTAGTGTCTTAGAGCCCTTTATCCTTGGTTTGGCTGTGACAGAGCTGACTCATAGTCTAGTCAACGGTCTTGCCATCAATGGTCAAAAAATTGCCTTGTTACTACTCGTTTATGGTATTCGTGGGCTGCTGTCTGAAATCGGTAGTTATGGCTCCAATTACTTCATGACACGAACGGTCCAAAACGCCATTCACGATTTACGCTATGATCTTAGCCATAAGATCAATCATATTCCCGTTTCTTACTTTGATAAGCATCAATTCGGCGATATGCTAGGGCGTTTTACCAATGATGTTGAAACAGTCTCAAATGCCCTGCAGCAGTCCTTTTTGCAGGTTATCAATGCTGTTTTGACCCTGATCATGGTCATTGCCATGGTTCTCTATCTCAATATTCAGCTGGCTATTGTCGTTATCCTCAGCATACCATTGACTTATTTTTTGGCTAAATATATGCTGAACAAGTCCCAGCCTTACTTTAAACGTCAGGCTGACGCCCTAGGGGATATGAATGGCTTTGTGCAAGAAAATCTATCTGGTTTTAATATTATCAAGCTCTATGGGCGTGAAGAGCGCTCTGCTCAAGAATTTGCTAGCCTCTTAGATGAGATCCAAGAAGTCGGCTTCAAGGCTAGCTTTCGCTCGGGGCTCATGATGCCTGTTCTCAATGCCATCTCAGACAGTGCCTATCTGATCATAGCAGTCTGGGGTGGGCTCAAGGTCATTGCAGGCAAGCTGACGGTTGGTAACCTCCAAGCCTTTGTCCAGTACCTCTGGCAGATTGGTCAGCCCATCCAGACGCTGACTCAGCTGGCTGGTATGCTCCAGTCGGCCCGATCCTCCCTAGAGCGGATTTTCGCCGTTCTGGATGAAGAAAATGAAGTATCTGATGTGACTGAGCACCTTTCGCATGATTTAACAGGACAGGTTTCCTTTAAGCATGTGGATTTCCAATATGTAGAGGAAAGACCATTGATCAAGGACTTCAATCTTGACGTAGAGCCCGGTCAGATGATTGCCATTGTAGGTCCTACCGGTGCTGGTAAGACGACCTTGATCAATCTACTCATGCGATTTTATGATGTGACCAAGGGTGCCATCACAGTAGATGGTCATGATATCCGTCATCTATCTCGACAAGCCTATCGCCAACAGTTCGGTATGGTACTTCAAGATGCCTGGCTCTATGAAGAAACCATCAAGGACAATCTGAGATTTGCCAAGTTAGATGCGACCGATGAGGACATTATCGCAGCGGCCAAAGCTGCCAATGTCGACCATTTTATCCGTACGCTACCAGGTGGCTATAACATGGAGATGAATCAAGAGTCCAGCAATATTTCACAAGGCCAAAAGCAGCTGCTGACGATTGCGAGAGCCCTGCTGGCAGATCCTAAGATTCTCATTTTAGATGAAGCAACGTCATCCGTTGACACCCGCCTGGAGCTTTTGATCCAAAAAGCCATGAGCCATCTCATGAAAGGACGTACCAGCTTTGTCATTGCTCACCGCCTGTCGACTATTCAAGAAGCCGATAAGATTCTAGTCCTCAAAGAAGGGCAGATCATCGAGCAAGGCAACCACGAGAGTCTCCTTGCCGCTCACGGATTCTATTATGACCTCTACATGAGTCAGTTTGCTGATCAAGATTAGTTAAAATCCCGCTCAAAGCAAGCGGGATTTTATGCTATAATTAAGAAACGACTGGTTATGAGTGATCGCTTCTGCATAGCCTCATCAGTTCTGGTAAGTGATCGATAGACTAGGTGCATTTATAGCGTTAAAAGGAGAAAAAATAAATGATGATCATAACAATTTTAGCCATTATTCTACCGGCTTTACTTGGGATAGCTGGTGCAATGATTGCTATCTATTTTGCCCGTCGCAAGAATAATGTTTACAAAACATTTGCGGCTAGCCATGGCTACGCCTTTGACAAGGCACAGTATTCTGGTTCTTATGTCCAATATGGCGTTGCCAAAAGTAAAGGTGGCTTTAACAAAGATTTGGGTACCAATGTTTTTGTACAGCGTTATGCTAGCTTCAGGCACTATCCTTTTGGCAGAGGATTTGGAAAGAAAGTCCTCAATGTCATCTCGGGGCAATTTTCAGGAGAGTCCTTCCTAGCTTACACTTATATGTTTACAGCCAATAGTTGGGAAAACTCAGGAAATGGTGGCATTTTTTGTATTGTCATGGTAGCCACAGCTGTCCCACCGACTGCGCCTCTACCTGACAATGTCTTCTACGAAAATGGCTGTCTAATCGAGTATACCAGTGGCATGCTTGATGTTACTCAGCTACATGCTCACATCACATTTCTCAGTCATCTCAAAAATAACCAATAAAAGATTGCTGTATCATTTTGATCTAGATGAAAGGAGTGCAACTAAATGGCATTAACAGATGAAGACGTTCACAAAGTATCGAAGGCTAAATCTCGTAAAAAATGGCTCTACCTGCTTATTATTGTTCTTGTAATTGGAGGGCTAGTTGGTCGTCATTTTTACCACAAACACAAGCAATCCCAGCTTTATAAACACGCCTTTCTCATGTTAGAACAACAAACAGCCGTCTATATCAAGGACCACTATTCAGGTGTCAGTAAAATTGAGTTTTCACCAATCTTTATAGATGGAAACGGCATTGAAGGAAAAAGTGAGAAAGTTGTACCTGTTATCTATGATAAACATGGTAACAAGGCCTATTTAGGCAAAACTATAGGAAATTTTGGTCCAGCTCCCTATGGTTTTAAGAGTGGTATCTATGCTATGGATTTTGACTATCAAGGAAAAGAAGTAATCTACCTACAAAATGATGTAGATGTGAGTGGACATGCCCATTTGCCGGATAGGGCTAAATTAAAAAAATCAGATAAGATTGATGAGAATATAGAATTGCTGATTGAAGATAACCAACTAAAAGATATTCTTAAGACTGAAGAGGGTAGTCCAAATGCAAAAATCCGGTATAACACAGAGTTGGTATATCATTTTGACCTAGATGAAAGGAGTGCAGACAAATGGCGTTAACAGATGAAGAAATCCAAGGGTTACAAAAACAGAGGAAAGAAAACATAAAACAAGAGGAAGGTTATGTTACTGAAGTTGAGTTAGAAAATGGCAAGAAACAGTACTACCAAATCGTCAATAAAACCAATGCAGGCGACACGACGGAGGCTATCGCCTATGTTCCAGTAGATAATAAAAAGGGTGACAATCCCAACTATGATGAAACCACCATCACGGTTGCCGGTACAGATCCTGGCTTCAATGAATCAACCGCAAATGCAGCTGCCGCGAGAGAAATTATTACACCACAAACTGAGGAGGTTAGAAAATTCTATTCTGAGACTGACAAGAAAGTGGAGAACGAAGGCGGAACAATCTCCAACATGTCTGGTTTTAGTCAATCAGGCCCTGCCGTGGCAAAAATTGCTGCTGAAAATGGCTTGTCTGATGATAAAGCGATTAAAGTGACCAACTTCAATGACTGGGGCGGTGAGGCAGCCATGGAAGATACTGTCAATCCAAGAGGGATTACACCAGAGGAGAAAGAATATCTGGATAAACATGCAACAATCTACAGTGACAGTAAAAATAAAATCACCATGTTTGACGGTGGGCTAGGAAATATTCCTTATGGCAAGGTTAAAGAGTACGAAGGATACAATCACGATCCCTCTGGAGCTAGGATAAAGGGAAATGATTTGAACGTAGCCTACTATGTCAAAAAGAATCAATTTGCCTCAGGCATGACCTATCAACAAGTATTAGCAATAGCTGTCCATAAAGCCAATGGCGATCTGAGCATGGCTGCAGTTTATGTGGCGGATTATTTGGCTGTTTATGGTAATTTTTCGAGTAAAGATAGAACCAAAGACAGTGAGAATACATCCACTTCTTTGGATACCCTAGAAGTATCCTACCTCAAGCAGGGGAAATATGCGGGACTGAAGGATCTGCTTCAGCGTTTCGGTGGTTCTAGTGGTGGTGAGCGTATTATGCTAAAAAAATTACTCCTTTTTGCTAGTGTGAGTCAAGCGACCAGTCAAGTGGATGATCTTTTGCATAAGCTTAGCCACACGACCGACCAGATCAAAGATGAGGTGAGAGAAATTGTGGACTCTAGCCGGGCAAAGGCATACAGTATAGCGACTGAGCTCTCTGACAGTGAGGTTGAAGCTTTGTTAGCAGAAATTGAGTTTGATCAGGTATGGGATGAAGGCATAGAACAAGACAATCTTGCACAAGCAAAAAACTTTGCCCAGAAGGTTGAAGACTTAGTTGAGCAAATCATGAAGGCTGGTGAAGCTATTGAAAGCAGTGACCAAGAGTCCTCTCAAGATATTTATAATTTCAAATCAGATGCCCTGAAACTACTATAAGGAGGATAATATGATTGATACCAGAGATCTAGATAAGTTTAAAGAAAGACTCAAAGAATTGAGAAAAGCTCAAGAAAGAGCCTTGATTAAAGCTATTGTTCAGACGGCTAAAGATAGAGCTTCAGAGAAAGGAGCGGAGCTAGAATCTGAGCTTGATAAGATAGCATCAGAACTAAAGCAGGTTGCCAGCACAAAACTAAAAGTAGGTATCTTGCCATCTTTTGAGGGGTTGGCCGCTAATGCCGCTACAGATCAGGCTTCTTCTCTTACCAAGCCTCAGTTCGATAATCCGATAAGGACTTGAGGAGAAATAGATGGATCAAAAAGAAAAAGAGCGGTTAGAAGAGGCCTACTGGGCTAAGTTACGGGAATTTAATGAAATGGAATGGGATTTGCATGACTTGAAAATAGAAGGACAGAACTTGATGGATGATCATTATGGACATCTTGATGAGTTGCAACGCTTAAGTCCAACTTCTTCTTTAAATCATTACTGGCATGAAGTCAATGATAAGGTTCAAGAGTTTATGAGCCAGCTTCGTTATATGGAGGATGAGTTGGAAGAATCAAGATACCAAACCAAGCGTGATTTCCTAAAGAAGACCGAAAACTATTAAGTTGGTAGCAGATAAGCAGTATTAACTATAAGATTAATTTTTGTTAGGAGTCTACTATATAAATTCTGCCCAATAGCAAACAATAGCAGAAAATCTCCTAAACAATCGGTAGCTGCCTTTGTAGATAAGTCTTTGTCATCAAAAGAGCAGAATATCCGAATGATGGCCACCAGACATTGGAAAAATCTTGACAAAATATTCTGAATATTTATATAATATGATCCGTAATAAAAATTACAATTCAATATATCGGAGGTAAGTGCTATGACAAATGGACAAACATATGTGGACAGTGTCTTTGAAAAGGTTAAAAAATTAAACAGCCATGAACCAGAATTCTTGCAAGCAGTAGAGGAAGTATTCCAGTCTTTGGTACCAGTCTTTGATAAATACCCTAAATACATCGAGGAAAATCTCTTAGAACGCTTGGTTGAGCCAGAGCGCATCGTCTCTTTCCGTGTCCCATGGGTCGACGACCAAGGAAAGGTTCAAGTTAACCGTGGTTTCCGTGTGCAGTTCTCATCTGCCATCGGTCCTTACAAAGGAGGACTTCGTTTCCACCCTTCGGTTAACCAATCCATCATCAAATTCCTAGGATTTGAACAAATCTTTAAAAATTCACTAACTGGTCAACCTATCGGAGGCGGTAAGGGTGGATCTAACTTTGATCCTAAAGGCAAGTCAGATAATGAAATCATGCGGTTTTGCCAAAGCTTCATGACTGAGCTCAGCAAACATATCGGTGCAGACACAGATGTTCCTGCCGGTGATATCGGTGTTGGAGGACGTGAGATCGGCTATCTCTATGGTCAGTACAAACGCCTCCGCAACGAATACACTGGTGTATTGACAGGTAAAGGCTTGACCTGGGGTGGATCACTGGCTCGTACAGAAGCTACTGGTTATGGAGCTGTTTATTTTGCAGAGCAAATGCTCAATGCTCGTGGTGAAAACTTCAACAATAAGACAGCCATCGTTTCTGGTTCTGGTAATGTTGCCATCTACGCAACGCAAAAATTGCAGAGCCTCGGTGCTAAGGTTGTAGCAGTATCTGATTCATCTGGTTACGTTTATGATCCAGAAGGGATTGATGTGGACCTGCTCAAACAAGTCAAAGAAGTGGATCGTGCACGTATTACAGCTTACGCTGATGCACGTCCAAGTGCAAGCTTCACTCCAGCAGGTGGAGAAACGACAATCTGGTCTATTAAGGCAGATCTAGCCTTCCCATGTGCCACTCAAAATGAACTGAGCGAAACAGACGCTGAAACACTTGTAAAAAATGGTGTGATAGCCGTTTCTGAAGGGGCAAATATGCCATCGACGCTGGGTGCCATCGATGTTTTCCTTAAAAATGGGGTATCATTTGGACCTGCCAAGGCTGCCAATGCCGGCGGTGTAGCGGTATCAGCTCTTGAAATGGCTCAAAACAGCGGGCGCACATCATGGAGCTTTGAAGAAGTGGACAGCAAGCTCTACGATATCATGAAAGGCATTTACGAAAATGCTGCAGCAGCAGCTAAAGAGTTTGGGCAAGAAGGTAACTTGGTTGTTGGTGCTAATATCGCCGGTTTCCTCAAAGTTGCTGAAGCTATGTCAGCTCAAGGAATCGTCTAAGGGACAGAACGCTATACCAGCAGATCCATCTTCAGATCTTTGCGAGTAAGGCGAGCATAATCCAGCCACCTCCGCCCTACTAAAAGTATTAGAAACGCTATTATATAAACCTTTCTAACACTCGGGAATTTTGAGCCTTAGGGCTCAAAATTGAGCTATGAAACTGCGAAGGAGGTTGCTAGCGTCCGGCAGCACTTAAGGATGGTAGCAAACAATACTTTTTCTTCAAGCTGAGAGGCATTTTAGGCCTCTCTTTTTGTATTCTTAAATTAGTTCTCATGGAAACATTATTCTTGACTTTGATTGGAGGAAGGAGTAGTATGATTCTCATGAGAACTAGTTGTTTTCAAGAAAATGTGAGGTGTTTTCATGAAAGATCCTTTTGATACTTTCAGAAACTTCATCAATACTATGGAATCTGCCGTCCAAGATCTGGCTAAGCAATATGGTGTTGAGCACTTGGCGGGTCCTCAAGGCTATACAGTGGCCTATCTGCTGGATCATCAGGAGCAAGAGATTTTTATCAAGGACATCGAGACCAAACTCAATATCTCAAAATCTGTTGCCAGCAACCTGATCAAACGCATGGAGAAAAATCAGTTTATCCAAGTGATCCCCTCAAAGACAGATAAGCGCTATAAGCAAGTGGTCCTGACAGAGCATGGTCGGCAAAAAGCTATAGATATCCAGGCCTTTCACAGGACCCTCAATGCCAAATTGCTGAAAGGGATTGATGAGAAGGATGTTGAAGTTTCTCAAAAAGTTTTTCAAAAAATTAAAGAAAATCTAGAAATTAAGGAGTAGAAGATGTTTAAAATTTTCAAACGTCTCAGCGCCAAGGAATGGAGCATGATTGGGCTCAGTACGGTATTCGTCTGCTTGGCAGTATGGATGGATTTAAAAACACCAGAGTATGTCTCTGATATCACCCGTCTGCTGCAGGAAAAAGGGACAAAGACATCAGATATCATGGAACCAGGTTCCAAGATGCTGCTGTTTTCATTTGGTAGTTTTGTCATGGCTGTCTGTGTTGGGTTTCTAGCTGCCCGTACAGCTGCTGGTTTCACCACCCGTTTGCGCTCGGATATTTTCAATCAAGTAGCTGATTATTCACAAGCTGAGATCAAACAATTTTCAGTGCCAAGTCTCTTGACACGTACCACTAATGATTTGACCCAGTTACAAATCATGGTCACCATAGGGATGCAGGTGGTGACTCGTGGTCCTATCATGGCGGTATGGGCTCTATCTAAAATCTGGGGTAAGAGTGGTGAGTGGACTGGTGCAGTAGGTGTGGCTATTCTGGTCGTTGTGATCATGCTAGCGATCTTGATGTTAGTTGCCTTTCCACGTCAACGCAAGGTCCAATCCTGGACAGATGCCCTCAATGCAACGACCCGAGAGTCATTGACCGGTATCCGTGTGGTCCGTGCCTATAATGCAGAGGACTACCAAGATAAAAAATTCAAAGATGAAAACGCCAATCTGACTAAGCTAAATCTGTTTGTCTACCGCCTCATGTCCTTGATGAACCCAGTCATGACCATGGTTTCAAGTGGTTTGACTCTGTCTATCTACTGGATTGGGGCTAACTTAATCGATGATGTCTCACTGCCTAAGATCGATAAGACAAGTCCTATGGTCATGCAGATGATCAAAGCAGCAAAAGAGGCCATCGATGATCGTGTCAGCATCTTTAGTGACATGGTTGTCTTTTCATCCTATGCCATGCAGGCAGTCTTTGGTTTCCTCATGATGGCAGCTATCTTTATTATCCTGCCACGTGCACTAGTGTCCGCTAAGCGTATCAATGAAGTTCTAGCCCTGGAACCATCTGTCAGCTTTAAAGAAAAGTCTAAAGAAACCAACGGGCAAGTAGGAGAAGTTGAAGTTCACGATCTGTCCTTCCGTTATAGCAAAAACTCTGCTGATGTGATTGAACATGTCAGCTTCAAGGCTAATAAAGGGCAAACGATCGCCTTTATAGGATCGACTGGTTCTGGTAAATCGACCTTGGTCAATCTGATTGCCCGTTTTTACGATGCTACGGGTGGCTGGATCAAGATTGATGGCGTGGACGTGCGAGATTATACCCACGAAGATCTAAACAACAAGGTCGGCTATATTCCTCAAAAAGCTGTCCTCTTCACAGGTACCATCCGTTCAAATATTCAGTTTGGTAAGAGTGCCCAGGGAGATCTCAGCGATCAAGAGATCTGGGAGGCTTTAGAACTGGCTCAAGCCAAAGATTTTGTCCAAGGAAAAGAAAAGGGACTGGATACTGAGGTGGCTCAAGGTGGTACCAACTTCTCAGGAGGTCAGCGCCAGCGTTTAGCTATCGCTCGTGCCCTAGCCCGTAAGCCAGAAATTCTGATCTTTGACGATTCTTTCTCAGCTCTGGACTATAAGACAGACCGCATCCTACGTGAGGAGCTCAATAAGCAAACTAAGGATCTGACCAAACTGATTGTTGCCCAACGGATTTCAACCATTATGGATGCCGATCAAATCTTGGTCCTCGATGAAGGTAAAGTCGTCGGACAAGGTACCCATAAAGAGCTTCTTGCCAATAATTCTGTTTATCAAGAAATCGCCTATTCACAACTATCTAAGGAGGAGTTAGAAAAATGAAAAACAAAAAACAATCTGTGATTCGTAAAATGACTCCTTTTCTTAAGGGATATCGTGCCGTCTTTGTTTTAGCCATTATTTTTACGATCGTCTCAAGTACCATTACCGTGATTGGACCGGATCGTCTCAAGGAGATGACAGATACCATCACCAAGGGGCTGACCGGTGAAATCGATATGGATAAAATCACCCAGATAGGAATGACCCTGGCTATCCTCTATGCTATCGGTGCCATCGTTTCCTATCTGGCTAGCTTTATTGTAGCTACCATGATTCAGCGCTTCGCCCAACGCCTGCGCGACGCTATTTCAGACAAGATCAACCGTATCCCTCTGATGTATTATGATAGCCATTCACAAGGGGATACACTGTCACGAGTGACCAATGATGTTGACCTTTTGACCCAATCCTTCAACCAAAGCTTGGTACAAATGCTGTCATCCATCATCCTTTTGATTGGATCCATTGTCATGATGATCAAGACTAACGGAGTTCTGGCAGCTACAGCCATCATCTCTGTCTTTGCCGGTTTTGCCCTGACGGGGATTATTATCGGTAAGAGTCAGCCCCTCTTTAAGCGTCAGCAAAAAAATCTAGCCGATGTTTCAGGTTATGTCGAAGAAATCTATACCGGTCACAATGTAGTAACGTCTTACAGTGCCCGTGATGAGAGTAAGGAACGCTTTGATGAGCTCAATCAGGAACTCTATACAAGTATGTGGAAGTCCCAGTTTTTCTCAGGGATCATGTTTCCTATGATGAACTTTGTCGGGAACTTTGGCTATGTCATGGTCTGTTTAGTAGGGGCTAAACTAGCACTCGACGGTGACATTACCATGGGGACTATCGTTGCCTTTATGACCTATGTCCGTATCTTTACTCAGCCTATCACACAAATGGCTCAAGGCATCACCCAATTACAATCCGCTAACGCTGCCATGGGTCGTGTCTTTGAGTTCTTAGATGAGGAAGAAATGGAAGTCGAAGAAGCTAAGACCAAACAACTTGATACAATCAAGGGAGATGTCAGCTTTGATAATGTATCCTTTGGTTATCTGCCTGATAAGACGATTATCCACAATTTTTCTGCCCATGCCAAGGCTGGACAAAAGATTGCTATTGTCGGTCCGACAGGTGCTGGTAAAACGACCATCGTCAACCTGCTGATGCGCTTCTATGAAATTAATAGTGGCCGTATCGCTATCGATGGTGTCAATGTTCATGATATGACACGAGCTGAGGTTCATGATGCCTTTTCTATGGTTCTCCAAGATACCTGGTTGTTTGAAGGGACAGTCAAGGAAAACTTGATCTACAATCAAGAACACATCACAGATGAGCAAGTCATAGCAGCTGCCAAAGCAGTCGGTGTCCACCACTATATCAAGACCCTGCCAAATGGCTATGATACTGTTCTTGATGATTCGGTAACCTTGTCTGTAGGTCAAAAGCAACTGATGACCATCGCACGTGCCCTCCTCAAGGATGCCCCACTCTTGATCCTAGATGAGGCAACCTCATCAGTAGATACTCGTACAGAAGAATTGATCCAAAAAGCCATGGACAAACTCATGGAAGGGCGCACTTCCTTTGTCATTGCCCACCGTCTATCTACTATTCGCAATGCTGACCTTATCTTGGTCATGAAGGAAGGTAACATCATTGAGCAGGGAAATCATGATGACCTCATGACACAAAATGGCTTTTACGCAGATCTCTACAATTCACAGTTTGCGAGTGCCTAAGACAATGTCAATCTAGAATAATACTAACGAGTCTGAACTTTTGTTCCAGGCTCGTTTTTAGGTACTCGGTTAGTCTGAAATGGCCGGTTAGCCAGTACTTTTTGAGATTATGTTATAATAAACCCATTATTGCACAAAGGACAAGCAGGTATATGACTGGTATTTACGGAGAGTTCGAACCCCATCTTTGGCAGGTGATGAACCAACTAACACAAGCTATTGAAAAAGAGAGCCGGCAGCAAAAAGAGCGTACTGGTTTCAAACTCTATGAGCATCTCTTGGCACGCATCAAGACTGAAGCTAGTATGGTAGAGAAGTGCCAGCGCAAGGGACTTAGCCCCACAACGCATTCTGCCCTGAAAGTAATCCATGACAGCATTGGTATTCGTGTCATCTGTGGGTTTGTGGATGATATTTACAAAACTGTCCAGCTCCTCAAGTCCCTGCCCAATGTTCAGGTCTATGCTGAAAAAGACTATATCAAGCAGGCTAAACCCAATGGTTATCGCTCCTATCACTTGATTTTAGAAGTAGAGAGTGAGCAGGCGGATGTGGATGGCAATATGCCAGGCCGTTATTTTGCTGAGATCCAGCTCCGTACCATCGCCCAGGACTCCTGGGCCAGCTTAGAACACCAGATGAAGTATAAGCATCATGTTAAAAATCAAGAGATGATCACCCGAGAACTCAAGCGTTGTGCTGATGAGCTAGCTTCTAGTGATCTATCCATGCAGACGATTCGCAATCTTATACAAGAAAGTGGGGATTAGTGCTATGAAAATTTTACTAGCAGAAGATGAAGAGCAGCTCTCACGTGTCTATCAGGCTGCTTTAGAGCATGAAGGCTATCAGGTTGATCGCGCCCAGAATGGTCAGGTGGCCCTGGACTTAGCCAATGCACACACTTATGATGTGATCATTCTTGACATTATGATGCCGGTAAAGACTGGTTTAGATGCTCTGAGGGAGCTCCGTGCTTCTGGTGATAAGACCCATATCATTATGCTAACCGCCATGAGTGAGATTGATGACCGAGTGACTGGACTGGATGCTGGAGCTGATGAATACCTCAATAAACCCATATCCCTAAAGGAACTCCTAGCCCGATTGCGCTCTATGGAAAGGCGCTTAGATACCTATACAGATAAGGTCTTAGAAGTCGGTTCAGTCAAGCTAAATGTCATGGAGCAAGAATTGAGCGCAACCAACAGCATCCGTCTCTCCAGCAAGGAAACACGCCTGATGGAAATCCTGATGCTAAATAAAGGTAAACATCTTGGAACCCAAGAGATCTTCCAGCAAGTCTGGGCTAAAGATGATAATCCAGAGGTGACCCCGGACTACGTCTATGTCTATATTTCTTATCTGCGTCAAAAGTTGCAGGCCATTCAGTCTGATCTCCAGATCATCGGCGATCAAGATAGTGGCTTCGAACTCGTTCAAACAGGTGATAGCCATGTATGATAAATTACGTCTTCGTATCATCCTTATCGCATCAGTAGCCCTAGCCTTAGCCCTAGGACTATTTTCCAGTGTATTAACCAGCTCTTATAGGCTCACCAATAATCAGCAGGTCGACAATGTTTTACGCCTCTTGGTAGCTAATGATGGGCAACTGACCTATAATTCAAAGACTTCAGAGCGCCTCGGATTTCACTCACCAGACGACCTTTATCAATACCGTTATTTTAGTGTAACGGTTGATAAGCAAGGGAAAATCATCTCCTCGTCCACAGACAATATCCAATCCATTAGTCAAACAGATCAGATAGATTTGGTTGAAGAGATGTTGGAGCGAAATACAGACAAGGGTATGATCCAGTTAGGTGAGGGGAATTTTTCCTATCAAGAAACCCCTGCTGATGATGGTAACAAAACCTTTGTCGTTCTGGATAGTAGCCAGTTTTATGACACGACCAGGCGCTTAACCAGGCTGACCTATTTGATGTCTGTGATCAGTTTCGTCGTCTTTCTAGCTATCTTCACTCTCTTTTCTGGCCGTATCATTCATCCTTTTATCCGAAATATGGAAAAGCAGCGGCGCTTTGTTACCAATGCAGGACATGAGCTAAAGACCCCTCTAGCCATTATTCAGGCTAATACAGAATTGCAGGAGCTCATGACTGGAGAGACAGAATGGTCCCAGTCTACCAAGGATCAAATCACTCGCCTGACCAGCTTGATTAATTCCATGGTCGCTCTAGCTAGGCTGGAAGAACAGCCAGATCTCGTTCTATCTCAAATCGATTTTTCAAACCTTGTCCAAGATGCTGCCGAGGACTTCAAAGGTCCCGTGATCAAAGATGGTAAGTCATTTAATATGCAGATAGAACCCAATATCAAGATCAGAGCTGAAGAAAAGTCGATTTTCGAGTTGGTTACTATTCTGGTAGACAATGCCAATAAATATTGTGACCCAGAAGGAGCGGTTCAATTAGTCCTCAGCCAACGTGGCCGCAGGCGCAAGCGTGCCCGTCTAGCAGTATCCAATACCTTTAAAGAAGGAAAAAATGTGGATTATAGCAAGTTCTTCGAGCGCTTCTACCGTGAGGATGAGTCCCATAGCCATAAGCATAAATCAGGCTACGGGATCGGCCTGTCCATGGCGCAAAGCATGGTCAAGCTCTTTAAGGGACGCATTTTTGTCAGCTACAAGGATGATACCATCACCTTTAACGTTGACTTTCCCATCGTCTAATCCTAATACCTAACCCCAAAAAGCCCTGGGCTAGCAAAGGGAGGGCGCAATTTCTGTGCTATAATTAAAAAAACAAAGAGTAAGGAGATCCTATGAATAAGTCCCAATGGCTAGACTATTTCAGCCAGATCAATAGTCGTCAGCCAAGTCCAGAAGAAATTGACCAAGCCCTTCAAAACGGAGAATTTGTAGAAGAAGTACAAGAACCCGACCAAAGTGGATCAGCTTCCCTGGATGCCGCTTCCTTATCAACTCAGTCTGTTCAACCAGCCTTATTGAATAATAGCCAGAGAACGTCCTTGCTCCACCCCCCTAGAAAAACTAAAAAGATGACCTGGTTTTTAGTTCTAGGACTTATCCTTTTGGCACTCTTTCTAGGTCTAGGTGGTTACAGCACATATCGCTATACTTCTGCCAATTTAGAAGGGACTTATGAGGTCGTCTATACCAAGGAATATGAGACAAATGATGTCGAAAATTTTGAAAAGCTGTCTGAAAACTCAAGCCGCATCTATGCAACAGTCGATGCCCATAAAGAGATTCAGCTCTTTGATCAAGTCGTCGATGAAGTTGATGATGTCAGCGATGACATTCACAGCGATTA
Organism: Streptococcus sp. ALY_208; assembly: GCF_058314295.1. Lineage (NCBI taxonomy): Bacteria > Bacillati > Bacillota > Bacilli > Lactobacillales > Streptococcaceae > Streptococcus > Streptococcus sp. ALY_208. The sequence continues at coordinate 37,852 of NZ_JBZFUI010000005.1, forward strand.
TCCCAGCATTGACATCGCCTCTTACTTTAAAACACCTTTAAAGGTCGATCAATGGCACCACAAGATCATAGCTAGTCAAACCCCAGCAGCCTACCAAGCTAGCATTCTCAGGGACCTAAAAAAAACTGTTTCCTGACATGACCAAGGCAGAGCGCCAGAATGAAGCAGAGACCTATGTTGATCCCTTTAAAAATATTAGCGGTAAACAACCTAAACACGTGATAAGCTACGAAAAATCAGGTGATCAAGTCACTGTTCACATCGCTAAAACATCTGGCAAAAAAGTGATGACCCTCAAATTCAAAAAATTAAGCCCAAGTAAGGCTGATAAGGTCATCAAACAATATCACAGAGATATTAAAGACTTTGAGAATTACGCCCGCAACACTAATACCTATTAGCTGAAATTATAAAAGATAGCTCATCACCTGCCACTGACAGAAATTGAAGAGCTATCTAAACGACTAAAAGACCTATCACTGACAAGTGATAGGTCTTTTAACATAAGGTCAGTTACTCACTAAGCCAAACACAAGGATAAGAGTGTTAAAATAGCCAGTCCACCTTGTGTTAAGATGATTTTAGGATGAGAGGTCACAGCCCCATAAGCAGCGACCAGAATAATATAAATCATGATGGGCATGAGCATAGATGGATTCCAAATCAGAGCGTAGAAAATACCGAGTCCAATTAAGCCATTGTAGACCCCTTGATTTTTAAAAAGCGTATTTAAGGAAGGGCTAGCCAGCTCTTCTTGAGTCATGCCAAAAACACGTGCAGTCGCAGCAGATGCAGTCGCAAATGTTTCCAAATATAAGATATAAAAGAACTCCAAAGCAACAAGAACAGCCAATACCATACTTAAAATAGTCAAAATAATTCCTCAATTCTAATGAAATACTTACTTATCATAGAACCTCTCAAAAGGAAAGGCAAATAATCTGCTTGCTAGAGAACATGATACGAAAAATTTCTGGTGAAATTTTTCAGGAGAAATATTATAATGTAGTGCAAAAGGAGGTGCTTATGACTAAACCAAACCAAGAAGACCTCAGCGTCAATCAAGAGGACTACAATTTCCATGTTGACATGACTCCAGTATTTTCAACGGGGAAGGGCGTAAACGAAGCAGTTGTTCGCCAGATTTCAGAAAAGAAGCAAGAACCCGCTTGGATGCTAGACTTTCGTCTAAAAGCGCTTAAGGCTTTTGAAAGCATGCCCATGCCTAGCTGGGGTCCAGACCTATCTGAGGTCAATTTCGATGAGATTGTCTACTACCAAAAAGTCTCCGATACACCAGCCCGTGACTGGGATGAAGTTCCTGACAAGGTCAAGGAAACCTTTGAGCGCTTGGGAGTCCCAGAGGCTGAGCAGGCCTACCTAGCAGGAACGGTTGCCCAGTATGAATCAGAAGCAGTCTATCGCAATATGAAGACAGATTTGGAAGAAAAGGGCGTGATTTTTACAGATATCGACTCAGCCCTCCAAGGCTATCCAGAGCTTTTTCGCCAGTATTTTGGGAAATTAGTACCACCGACGGATAATAAGCTAGCTGCCTTAAATTCTGCTGTCTGGTCGGGAGGAACCTTTATCTACATTCCCGAAGGGGTTCACGTCGAGGTTCCCCTGCAGCTTTATCTGCGTATCAATAATGAAAACACCGGTCAGTTTGAACGGACTCTGATTGTAGTGGATAAAAATGCTAGCATGCATTATGTCGAAGGCTGCACAGCACCAACCTATACAACTAATAGCCTGCACGCAGCTGTGGTTGAAGTCTTTGCCCTAGAAGGGGCTCATATCCGCTACAGCACCATTCAAAACTGGTCAGATAATGTCTATAACTTAGTAACCAAACGAGCGACTGCCAAGAAAAATGCAACAGTTGAATGGATCGATGGTAACCTAGGCTCCAAGACAACCATGAAATACCCAGCTATCTATCTGGATGGTGAGGGCGCAACAGGCACCATGCTGACCATAGCCTTTGCCAATAAAGGTCAGGATCAGGATACAGGTGCCAAGATGATCCACAATGCCCCGCATACAAGGTCTTCCATCATTTCAAAGTCTATTGCACGGGCAGGCGGTAAGGTCGACTACCGCGGTCAAGTGACCTTTGCTCAGCAGGCCAGCAAATCTCTCAGCCATATCGAGTGTGATACCATCCTTATGGATGACCTCTCCTCATCAGATACCGTACCTTATAATGAAATCCATAACTCCACGGTTAGCCTTGAGCATGAAGCCAAAGTATCAAAGATTTCAGAAGAGCAGCTCTTTTATCTCATGAGCCGTGGTCTAACTGAGCAAGAAGCCACTGAAAAAATTGTCATGGGCTTCATTGAACCATTTGCAAAGGAGCTCCCTATGGAGTACGCTATTGAGCTCAATCGCTTGATCGCCTTTGAAATGGAAGGATCTATCGGTTAATCCTAATAACGATTTCTTAAAGAAGCTGTCACAAAAGGCCAATAACTGTATCAATCTGATAATCAAGAATAAGACCAAGCAGTCTGGGCAAATTGTCTCAGGCTCTTTTAACTTGGTAATGGTTTCAGTGCAGTATTTCTTGAAAAATACTTGTTAATACAGTACAATAGGTGAGCTTGTGACGAGGATGCTGGGCGAAATAATGAGTTGATGGGAGCACGGAAAATCTATGAAAGAAACTGTTATGGTACTGCATTTTCATAGTAAATATAGGGCGTATTATGATTTGAGTTTATGGCAGTGGCGAGAGAGTGTTCTAGGATCAGAGTGCCACTTTTCGCTATTTGACAGTTTTGGAGCCAGAGCGACGCTGACTTATAACAGTAATCAGGAAGTCAAACAAATTGGAGTCCTCGTAAAAAATAGGGACTGGTCCTTCAAAACACAGGACTATCATGTAAACCTTCATCAAGGCCAAAGCAAAACGGAAATTTGGATAATAGATGGCGATCCAGAAGTTTATTATTCCCATCAAGCTGCTATTACCAGCCACCACTATAATCACCCTAGACCTAAAGCTTTTGACATGGCCATCAATAGCAAAACCTTTGATAAAAAATGGGGGTTTTCTGGCTGGCTAGGTTACCACTATCAAAAAGAGCAGACCCAGTTTCGACTGTGGGCTCCCACTGCCCAACTAGTGGAAGTAATCCTCTATAGTTCCACCAACCCTGAGTCCAGTGTCAAAAAGGTCATCCCTATGGCAAGAGGAGAAAATTTCCAGCCAGATAACCATAGGCTCAATACCTGTGGGGTATGGTTTCTAACCGTTCACGAAGATCTCAATTACCATGCTTACGCTTACCGCATTCACTATAAAAAACGGATTTTCAGAGACAGTCGCGATCCCTACAGCATAGCGGCTACAGCAGATGGTTTAAGATCAGTTGTCATTTCTAAAAAAGATAGACAACCTAAGGATTTTACTGTTACTTATGGCGACATGGCTCCCTGGCGCCTCACTAACCCTAACCAAGCCGTTATTTGTGAACTGCATATCAGAGACTTTACCCAGTCGGAAACATCCGGTATCCCTGAGAATTATCGTGGTACGTTTAAGGGAGCTTATTATAGAGGAAGTCAAAATCCATACGGAGATAAGACCGGATTGGACTATATCAAGGAGATGGGTTATAGCTATGTTCAACTTCAACCTATCTTTGATCACCACCAAACGATCCTTGATGATGGCAGTTATGCCTATAATTGGGGATATGACCCAGAAAATTACAATGTTCCTGAAGCTAGTTTTTCGACCAATCCAAATGAGCCAGTGACACGAATTATCGAGCTTAAAGAACTCATCCAAGCCTACCATGATGCAGGAATTGGTATTATTATGGATGTTGTCTACAATCACACCTATTCAACAGAAAATTCTCCCTTTCAGTTGACTGTGCCGGATTATTATTATCGCATGAACCCTAATGGGAGCTTTCAGGATGGCTCAGGATGTGGCAATGAAACAGCTTCTGAAAAAGAAATGTTTCGAAAATATATGATAGATTCTGTGACTTATTGGATTGAAGAATACGGTATTGATGGCTTTCGATTTGATCTGATGGGCTTACATGATATCGATACCATGAGAGCAATCCGGCAGGCTGTCGATGCCATTGATCCTAACATCCTCCTCTATGGCGAAGGATGGGACATGGGAGTCGGTTTAGCCCCTCAAGATAAAGCTAAAAAGGAGAATGCTTCCCTGCTCCCACGGATTGGATTTTTTAATGATACCATTAGAAATGCTATAAAAGGCGCAGAAGTTTATGGGCATCTAGAAAAGGGTTTTGTATCAGGCGAACCCACAGAAGAAATCCTTGCTAAAGGGTTTTTAGGCAGCGATGAGCTCAACCCTTATCAGACGCCTAGCCAAGTCCTTAACTATGTCGAAGCTCATGATAACTACAATCTCAATGATCTTTTATGGGAGCTTCATCCTTCTGATGAACTGGATCACCACCGTAAGCGTGTGCGATTAGCCACCGTTATCAACCTGACCATGCAAGGAATCTGTTTTATGCAGTTAGGGCAGGAGTTTTTGAGAAGCAAACGCTATCCCACAGGTCCAAAAGGCGAATTGACACAGGCAGATAAAGCGCGTGCCATGAATTCCTACAATGCCCCCGATGAGGTCAATCAGATCGACTGGAAATTGAGAACATTAAATGAGGATATCGTCCAGGATGTTCGTGATGTGATCCATCTTAAAAAAACGAATCCCCATCTTTCCTATCAGTCTTACCAGAGAGTGAGAGAGGCTGTTTTGATCACCAGTGCTCAGGCAGGAAGTGGTAAAGTAATGATCACATTTAAGGATGACCAATCGTATATGATTTTTGATGCCAATAGAAAAAACTACGAAATAATGCTGACAAATGATGGGAAGAATGGTAGAATTTAGACGTAGGAAGTTTTACTTTTTATTAAGGTAAAACGAACGTTCTTTGAAAAACTAGAGATAATCAAGAGATTGTTTCTAGTTTTATTTTAAAGGACAGATGAAAGCGCTAACACATCTACGGTGCATGCTTGGAGGAAAGCGAGGTGGAGTATCAATGTCTGATGATTCAGAAAATTTTTACAACTGGGGCAGAGGTGAGAGCTTCCATGCCTATGAATTTTTAGGTGCTCATCCTTGTGATGAAAGAGGAAAAGAAGGTTATGTGTTTAGGGTGTATGCGCCTAACGCCCAAAATGTTTCTGTTATTGGTGATTTCACACAATGGCGGGAAAATCCCTTGGAAATGGTTCGCCATGAATCAGGAATTTGGGAGCTTAAAACCAATTTAGCACAGACGGGACAACTTTATAAATATTTGATCACACGTGCTAATGGAGAAGTGGTCGAAAAGTTAGATCCATTCGCCTATTATTTGGAAAAGAGACCAGGGACGGCAGCCTATTTGCGACCTTTCGCTCAGCATCATTGGCATGACGGGCATTGGTTGGCTAGAAGACGACGTCATGGGTTTAGAAAAAGGCCTGTAGCTATTTATGAAGTGCATGCTTCTTCTTGGAGAGATGGGAGGACTTTTAAGGAATTAAAGAACGAGTTGATCCCCTATCTTGTAGAGATGAACTATACCCACGTTGAATTTATGCCAGTGATGGCCCATCCTCTGGGAATGTCGTGGGGTTATCAACTGATGGGGTATTTTGCCTTCGAACATAGTTATGGAACTCCTGAAGAGTTCCAAGATTTTGTAGATACCTGCCACCAGAATAACATTGGCGTTATAGTAGATTGGGTTCCTGGCCATTTTACACGCAATGATGATGCCTTGGCTTATTTTGATGGGACACCAACCTTTGAGTATCAGGATCCTGATCGTGCCAACAATAGTCGATGGGGCGCCCTAAACTTTGATCTCGGTAAAAAACAAGTCCAATCCTTTCTAATATCATCTGCCTTGTTTTGGCTGGAGCATTATCATATTGATGGCATTCGTGTAGATGCAGTCTCTAACATGATCTACAGAGACTATGATGATGGCCCTTGGACGCTCAATCAATTTGGAGGAAATCGTAACATCGAAGGTTATGATTTTTTGAGAAGGCTGAACGCTATTGTAAAAGACTATCATCCAGACGTTATGATGATAGCAGAGGAATCAACGGCTGATACGCCCATTACGGGAAGTATTGAAGAGGGAGGTCTTGGTTTTGACTACAAGTGGAACCTAGGCTGGATGAATGATACCTTACAATTTTTCTCGACGGATCCTATTTATCGTAAATATGATTTTAATCTCTTGACCTTTAGCTTTGTTTACTGCTTCAGCGAGCGCTTTATCCTCCCCTTTTCTCATGATGAAGTGGTTCATGGAAAGAAGTCTCTCATGCATAAAATGTGGGGAGATCGCTATAACCAGTTTGCTGGTTTACGCTTGCTATACACTTATCAGTACTGCCATCCTGGTAAGAAATTACTTTTTATGGGGTCAGAGTTCGGCCAGTTTTTAGAGTGGAAGTATGACCAAGGATTGGAGTGGTCAAATCTTGCTGAGGAGGATCTGCTCAATGTAAAAATGCAACAGTTTACCAGTGATTTGAACGCTTTTTACAAAAAACAGCGCCCCTTGTGGGAAAATGATGAGAATTATGAGGGACTGGAGATTATAGATGCTGACAATAAAGACCAGTCAGTCCTCTCTTTTATCCGTAAGGACAGTAAGGGGGATAGTTTGGTCTGCATTTTTAATACAACACCAGTAGAATATCGTCATTTTACGATAGGAGTCCCCATCCCTGGACTCTATCAGGAGATCTTTAACACAGAGATGGAAGCCTTCGGTGGTGTATGGAAAGAGCATAATCCCAACACTAAAACCCAGCCTAACCAATGGAAGAATTACCAGCAAACACTCAGTTTTACACTCCCAGCAATGGGAGCAAGTATTTGGAAAATTAAACGTCGTCAAAAACAATAATCTAATCATTATTAAGAGGAGTAAGGTATGAAAAATGAAATGTTGGCACTGATCCTTGCAGGTGGACAAGGAACACGTTTGGGAAAATTAACGCAAAGCATTGCTAAACCAGCTGTGCAATTTGGTGGGCGTTATCGTATTATCGATTTTGCCTTATCCAACTGTGCAAATTCGGGAATTGATAATGTCGGAGTTATTACCCAGTATCAGCCCTTAGTTTTGAACAGTCATATTGGTAATGGCTCTTCTTGGGGGCTGGATGGTATTGACAGTGGTGTTAGCATCTTGCAGCCCTATTCAGCTACAGAAGGGAATCGTTGGTTTTTAGGGACCAGTCATGCTATCTACCAAAATATTGATTATATTGATAGCATAGACCCCGAATACGTTCTAATCCTGTCGGGAGACCATATCTATAAAATGGATTATGACGATATGCTCCAAACGCACAAGGATAATCAGGCCAGTTTGACAGTAGCTGTCATCGATGTTCCCCTCAAAGAAGCTAGTCGCTTTGGTATTATGAATACGGATGTTAATAATCGGATTGTAGAATTTGAAGAAAAACCTGAACATCCCAAATCCACCAAAGCTTCTATGGGGATTTATATCTTTAATTGGCAAGAACTGAGGAAAATGCTACTCGATGCCCAAAAGAATGATATAGAGATGTCAGACTTTGGTAAGCACGTCATTCCAGCTTATCTGGAGCAAGGAGAACCTGTCTATACCTACGACTTTTCTGGTTATTGGAAGGATGTCGGTACCATCGAGTCACTCTGGGAAGCCAATATGGAATATATTGGGGAAGATAACAAGCTGGATAGCCGTAATCGCTCTTGGAAAATTTATTCTAAGAATCTCATTGCACCGCCTAATTTCATCACTGAGATGGCTGAGGTGAATGATAGTCTGGTTGTAGATGGCTGCTATGTAGCTGGACAGGTTGATCACTCCATTCTCTCTACAAATGTTAAAGTGGAAGAAGGTGCTGTCATCAAAGATAGTTTTATTATGAGTGGTGCTACTATCAAAGCCGGTGCAAGGATTACTCGAGCCATCGTTGGTGAAAATGCTGTCATCGGTGAGAATGTTATCATTGATGGCAGCCAAGAAGTAGAAGTCGTTGGTTATAATGAGGTCATTGGAGGTCCAAATGAAGATTGATAAGTATACAGCAATTTTAGGAAATACGATCGGTTATCCGGACATGGGAGAGCTGACAACTAATCGTCCCTTGGCTAGTTTACCGTTTGATGGAAAATATCGCCTGCTTGATTTTCAACTGTCCAGTATTGCAAATGCTGGGATTCGTAGCGTCTATGGGATTTTTAGAGGCCAAAATATTCGCTCAGTTTTCGATCATGTACGCTCAGGACGTGAGTGGGGTTTGAATACTTTATTGAGCCACTATTTTCTTGGATTTTATAATACCGAGGAAAACACCAATGTCGCTGATGCAGATTACTATGGACAGATTTTGACCTATCTCAAACGATCAGATTCCGATCAGACCGTCTACATGTCCTGCGACTTATTGGCTAATATAAATCTAAAACAAGTTCTCCATGTCCATAATGTAATGGATCGTCAGATGAGTGTTGTCTACAAAAAGATGCCTCAAGAGGCTATCTCTAAAGATAATGAAATCCTAGACATCGATACCTCTGATACAGTTATTGGAAAGTTGGATCATGATCACAAGCAAGAAACAGCTCCAATGTCTGCAGATATTTATGTTATTAATACACCTTACCTTATCGAAAAAATGGGAGAAGAGGCTAAAAAAGATCATCCTAGGAAGATCCGCTTTTTGTTGCGTGACCTAATTGTTGAATCAGGTGCTTTGGCCTTTGAGCACACAGGCTATCTAGCCAATATTCATTCGATAAAATCTTATTATGATGCCAATATGGATATGTTGGATCCTCAAAAGTTCTACACCCTATTTTATGGCAACCAAAAAGTCTATACCAAAGTAAAAAATGAGGAAGCTACTTATTTTGATACGGATTCGAATGTCAGCAACTCACAGTTTGCTTCTGGATCCATTATAAAAGGAGATGTTAAACACTCTATCATTTCACGTTCCTGCCGTGTTGAGACTGGCTCCAAGGTGACAGACAGCATTGTCTTTCCTAAGGTAAAAATTGAAGCAGCTGCAGTAGTCGAGCATGCTATCATAGATAAGAACGTCATTGTTCCCGCTGGTGTGACAGTAAAAGGAACGATAGAAAATCCAGTGGTTATCGGTAAAAATCAAGAAATTACGGGAGACATTATTGTATGAAACTACTGTTTATTGCGGCAGAGGGAGCACCTTTTGCCAAAACGGGGGGCTTAGGTGATGTCATAGGAGCTTTGCCTAAATCGCTTGCAAAAAAGGGGCATACCGTTTCTGTCATTCTTCCCTATTATGATTCGGTTGCTGCTAAATTTGATAGTGAAATAGAAGATCTCTTATATTTTTATACCAATGTTGGCTGGCGTCGCCAGTATGTTGGTCTAAAAAAAATCGTCCGTGATGGCGTGTCGTTTTACTTTATTGATAATCAGCAATATTTTTACCGTGGCGCTGTCTATGGCCAGTGGGATGATGGAGAGCGCTTTGCTTACTTCCAATTAGCGGCAATAGAAGCTATTGAGAAGATCGGTGAGATTCCTGATATTGTCCATGTCCATGATTATCATACGGCCATGATTCCTTTTTTGCTCAAGGAAAAATATCATTGGATTCAGGCTTACCAAGACATTAAGACAGTCTTTACCATTCATAATATTGAATTTCAAGGGCAGTTCGATCCAGGTATGCTTGGAGACTTGTTTGGTGTAGGTGATGAGCGCTATTTGGATGGAACCTTGCGGTGGAATGATTGCCTCAACTGGATGAAAGCAGCCGTCCTCTATGCAGATCGTGTGACAACTGTCTCTCCTAGCTATGCAAGAGAGATCCAGACACCAGAGTTTGGTAAGGGACTGAGTCAGATTATGATTATGGAGTCCGGCAAGCTATCAGGAATTGTCAATGGAATTGACACTGACTTGTTTGATCCAGAAACAGATCCCCTAATCCCTCATCATTTCTCAATGACAGATTTATCTGGTAAGGTTCAAAATAAAGCAGCCCTTCAAGAACAACTAGGACTCCCTGTTCGCCCAGATGTCCCTATGATAGGCTTGGTATCTCGTTTAACAGATCAAAAGGGATTTGATTTAGTGATTGAGGAGCTCCACCATATTCTTCAAAACGATTTACAGATTGTTTTACTTGGCACTGGTTATCCCCATTATGAAGCTAGCTTATCTTGGTTTGCGAGTGCATTTCCTGATAAGCTATCAGCTAATATTACTTTCAACTTGACCTTAGCTCAGCAAATCTATGCCTCCTGTGACTTTTTCCTGATGCCGTCAGCCTTTGAGCCTTGTGGCCTTTCTCAAATGATGGCTATGCGCTATGGTAGTTTACCGATTGTATCGGAAGTAGGGGGATTGAAAGACACGGTTATTCCCTATAATCGCTATGATAAAACAGGAACGGGATTTAGCTTCGGAGAATTTTCATCTTATTGGATGACCCGCACCATTCAAGCAGCTCTCGATGTGTACTGGAACGCTCCAGAAGATTACAGACAATTACAAAAAAATGCCATGTCATCTGATTTTTCTTGGGATAGTGCTAGTTCAGAGTATGTGACTTTGTATGAACAACTTTCCTGATAGTGTAACGAAACTGGTCATAGGCGTTGATAGATCTGCAAGATGACAGTGACTGTGACCCCAGTAAAATATGAAAATAAGAGTGTGGGGGAAGTGATAATAAAAAGTGCACAGAAAGCACCTCCCACTCTTATTTTATGCCTGAGTATGTAGGCGAAAGGATGAACAATGCAATTAGAAAATTTAACAAAAGATCAATTTATTCGTGATTTTAAGGATACCTTACATGAGGAGCAGCTGATAAAAGTTCCAGATGCGACGGCTTCAGAAATCTTTACCAGCTTAGCTAAACTCATTCGAAAATACTATGCAGACACTTGGATTTCCAGGAATCAGTTGCTATCAGAGAAAAAACAAAAAGTAGCTTACTATTTTTCGATCGAGTTTCTCCCAGGTCGTATGCTAGAAACCAATTTACTGAATTTAGGCATTTTAGACCTGGTCAAGGAGGCCTTCACAGATCTAGACATTGACTTTAGAGACATTGTGGAAGCTGAGCATGATATGGCTTTGGGAAATGGAGGCTTGGGCCGCTTGGCCGCTGCCTTTATGGATTCTCTAGCAACTACAGGCTACCCTGGATTTGGTAATGGGCTGAGATACAAGTATGGTCTCTTCAAACAGCGTATTGTCGATGGCCATCAGGTGGAAATACCTGACTCTTGGTTTGGATCTATTGGTAATGTCTGGGAATATCGCAAAGATCACGATGTCGTGGATATCAAGTTGTTTGGGGATGTCTACCTTGAATCTAATGAGGAAGGTCGTCTCATCCCAATTTATCATAATGCACAAATCTTACGGGCAGTTCCTTATGATATTCCTCAGATCGGTTTTGAAAATCAAGTGATCAATAACTTGCGTCTCTGGGATGTTGAAATCCCTGAAGAATATGAATTGCAATACCCAACCTTGGAAGATCGTCGCAAAGTTCAGGATATAACAGCCATACTATACCCTGATGATAGTAATTATGAAGGGAAGCGCTTGCGCTTGATTCAAGAATACTTCATGACCAGTGCAGGGCTTCAAACGATTATCAAGAATTATCTTAAACAAGGTCTTCCTCTGGATAAGATCCATGAAAAAGTTTCAGTCCATATCAACGACACCCATCCAGCGGTAGCCCCTGCTGAGTTCATGCGTATCCTTGTGGATGATTATGGTCTTGGATGGAATGCAGCTTGGGAGACGACGGTCAAAACGATGAGCTACACCAATCATACGATTCTGTCAGAAGCTCTAGAAAAATGGGATGCCAATCTTTTCAAAGAAGTGCTGCCACGTGTTTATCAACTAGTCTTAGAAATTGATAATCGCTTTGTTTCAGATTTGGTAAATGATAATAGAGATGCTGGATTGATCGAACGGACCCGCATTGTGAAAGACGGCCAGATTCATATGGCCCACCTAGCGATTATCGGTGGTCACTCAGTCAACGGTGTTGCCAAATTACATACTGAGTTACTAAAAGAAGATACCTTGCATGACTTCTATACACTCTATCCAGAAAAATTCAACAATAAGACAAATGGAATCGTCCCACGTCGATGGACACAGATTGCTGCTCCAGAACTGTCACAAGCTATTGATGAAACCATTGGTAAAGCGTGGCGCAAGGATATTCACCAGCTAGAGACTTTATCAGCCTTTGTTAACGATGAGGACGTTTTGGATAAATTCTACCGAGTCAAAAAGGCGGCTAAAGCCCGTCTTGCAGCCTATATCAAGAAGTCTACAGGTGTAGAAGTTTCAACAGATGCGATTTTTGATGTCCAAGTCAAGCGTCTTCATGCCTATAAGCGTCAGCTTCTAAATGTTTTACATATTGTTAAACGCTATTTAGACCTCAAAGATAATCCAGACCTTGACGTCGTTCCTCATGTCTATATCTTCGGTGCCAAGGCTGCTCCAGGTTATCATTTTGCTAAATCTGTTATCAAACTCATCAATGAATTAGCTAATCTTATCAACAACGATGAAAGCATTCAAGGGAAATTAAAACTTGTTTTTCTTGAAAACTATAATGTTAGCCTAGCAGAACTCATCATACCAGCGGCTGATGTTTCCGAACAGATTTCTCTAGCTTCCAAAGAGGCTTCTGGAACTTCAAATATGAAATTCATGATGACAGGAGCGGTGACTCTGGCGACCCTGGATGGTGCCAATATTGAAATCAAAGATGAAGTTGGCGATGATAATATCATTATCTTTGGAATGAATAAAGATGAGGTTTATCGCCATTATGCTAACCATGATTACGATTCACGCAAAATCTATGAAACCAATCCCACAATCAAGCGCCTGCTAGATACTTTAATCAATGGTACTATCCCTAATGCACAGGCTCAAGGTTCTGAGATCTATGAAGCCTTGATCACTTATAACGATGAGTACTTTTTACTGGAAGATTTCGCTTCCTATAGCCAAGCTCAAGAACGCATTGACACCCTCTATCGGGATAAAAAATCTTGGATGCAAATGAGCTTAACCAATATTGCTAAGTCTCATAAATTCACCTCTGATGATACTATTAAAGAGTATGCCGAGGAGATATGGCAATTAGAAAAATAAGGTCTTGAGTAAGAAGCTATAAAATACAATAAGATAGCAAGGACTCTCAATCCAGATCCAGTCAGTTCAAGTTGGTAAAGATAGTCTAGATAGACTCCCTTGCATATCGAATCGCTCCTATCCGGTGTTCCTTATAAGCTGAAATCCTAATGTCAGCAGATTTGTGGTAAAAATGGTAAGATAGCCTAAGTTTTAACAGCTTCTAAGGAGGTAACTATGGCCTTTATCAAGGAAAAATTTGAAGATAGCAACATCGAGCGTTTCATGAGCGAGATCAGCGATGAGCTTTTACCCCTGCTCAGTTTTATGACGGATTTGGAGTTACGTTCCTTGCGCTATGAGCTAGCCGAGGCAAGCAGTAGCAGGCGTTCGTATAAGTGCTATCTCTTTGAATCGCCATCCCCTTTCCAAGGCTACGGTCAGTTTGCTTTTCAAGTAGTGTTTCATTATCAGACTAAAGAGATTGAAGTCAGCCACCTATCGGGTGTGACTAACTTGTCAGCAGCCTTCGATGTCCAGCAGATCATCGAGTTTTTAGCCAAAGATTTTTTTGTAGAATTTTTCTAGCCCATGACCAATAGAATATGAGACAAGCAAAAAAAGACACATAAACGTTCATCGGTTCATGTGTCTTTTTGCGTTTCTTAATTCTTTTTCTTCATCTCACCTTGTGGATAATAGGTGCCTTCTGGTAGATCGTTGATAAAGACATGGATAGCTTCCTTTGGCGCCTTGGCAACACGTGAGACAACCTCAGTAACTTCACGAGCCAGCTGATCTTTTTGCGCTTGACTGCGCCCTTCAAATAAATCGATTTTAACAAATGGCATTATCGTCCTCCTAAAAGTTCTTAATAATATTTCCACCATTGTACCACGAATTAACCTATAGTGAGAGAAAAATATCATCAGAAATAAGAAAAAGTAGGCGATCTGGGAGACAAGTTAGTTTCTGGATTTCTGCTGAACATTAGAGTGAATTGTGGTAAAATAAAGCGATAACCTTTTAGATTGGAAGATAGGATTTTGGCACAGTTATTTTTTCGCTATGGTACTATGAATTCGGGCAAGTCAATCGAGATTCTCAAAGTTGCCTACAACTATGAGGAGCAGGGCAAGCCCATTGTCCTTATGACCAGCGCCTTAGATACACGTGAAGGCTATGGCTGGGTCGCTAGTCGTATCGGGCTCAAGCGAAAGGCTGTACCAATCTCCAAAGATACGGATATCTATGGCTATATCGAAAGCCTGCCCACTAAACCATTTTGTGTTCTAGTAGATGAGGCTCAGTTTTTAACCAAGGGCAATGTCTTTGATTTAGCCCGAGTAGTTGATGAGCTAGATGTCCCTGTCATGTGTTTTGGCCTCAAAAATGATTTTCGCAATCACCTCTTTGAGGGATCCAGAGAACTTTTACTCTTAGCTGACAAGATAGAAGAAATTAAGACCATCTGCCAATACTGCAGCAAAAAAGCCATCATGGTCCTTAGAGTCAAGGATGGCAAGCCAGTATATGAAGGTGAACAAGTTCAAATTGGCGGACACGAGACCTATATCTCAGTCTGTCGAAAGCACTATTATCATCCCGAAATTGACTAAGAAAGGATATAAAACAATCTCTATGAATATCTACGACCAACTGCAATCGGTAGAAGACCGCTATGAAGAATTGGGTGAACTGCTCAGTGACCCAGATGTCGTTTCTGACACCAAGCGTTTCATGGAGCTGTCACGTGAAGAAGCCAGTACACGTGAAACCGTGACAGTTTACCGAGAATACAAACAGGTTTTACAAACGATCGACGATGCCGAAGACATGATTAAGGATGCCGGAGGTGACCCTGAACTCGAAGAGATGGCCAAGGAAGAACTCAAGGACGCCAAGGCCTCTAAGGAAGAGTACGAAGAGCGCCTGAAAATCTTGCTGCTGCCCAAAGATCCTAATGATGACAAGAATATTATCTTGGAAATCCGTGGTGCAGCTGGAGGTGACGAAGCTCAACTGTTTGCCGGTGACCTTCTGCAAATGTACCAAAAATATGCAGAAAACCAGGGCTGGCGCTTTGAGGTCATGGAAGCCTCTTACAACGGTGTCGGAGGGATCAAAGAGGTCGTCGCCATGGTATCGGGCCAATCCGTCTACTCCAAACTCAAATACGAATCCGGTGCCCACCGTGTGCAGCGGGTTCCAGTGACTGAGAGTCAAGGACGGGTTCATACCTCAACAGCAACCGTTTTGGTCATGCCAGAAGTAGAAGAAGTGGAGTATGATATTGATCCTAAAGACCTACGGGTAGATATCTACCACGCTTCCGGTGCCGGTGGACAAAACGTCAATAAGGTAGCGACAGCCGTCCGCATGGTCCACATCCCAACCGGTATCAAGGTTGAAATGCAAGAAGAGCGAACCCAGCAGAAGAACCGTGACAAGGCTATGAAAATCATCCGTGCACGGGTAGCTGATCACTTTGCCCAGATTGCTCAGGATGAGCAGGATGCCGAACGTAAGTCCACTATTGGGACCGGTGATCGTTCTGAACGGATCCGTACCTATAATTTCCCGCAAAATCGAGTGACAGACCACCGCATCGGCCTCACCCTGCAAAAGCTGGACAGCATCCTGTCCGGAAAATTGGACGATGTCATCGATGCCTTGGTACTCTACGATCAAACCCAGAAACTAGAAGAGCTGAATAAATGACCTATGCCCAAGTCTTTGCAGCCTATGAGTCTGAGCTGCTAGCAGCGCAGGAAGAACCAGAGAGCCTAACCTTTACGTTTAGACATCTCAAAGGGCTTAATATGACGGAATTTGTCTTGCTCTTACGCCGAAAAGTAAGCGAGGCGGATCAGGTTCTGATCGATCAGATTGCCAAGCGTCTGCTTGCCCATGAGCCTGCCCAATATATTATTGGCTATGAAACCTTTCACGACCTAAACTTCAAGGTAGATAAGCGGGTGCTGATACCCCGCCCTGAAACAGCTGAATTGGTTGATTTGGTTTTAGAGGAGAATACAGATAGGAGTCTGAGCTTGCTTGATCTTGGGACTGGCAGCGGTGCTATCGCTGTATCTTTAGCACACAGCCGTCCTGACTGGCAGGTGGCAGCTTCTGATATTTCTCAAGATGCTTTGACCTTGGCAGAAGAAAATGCGCACACTAATAAGGTTTCGATAAACTTTGTGCAATCCGATGTCTTTGACCAGATTGAGGGAGCTTTTGATATTATCGTCAGCAACCCGCCCTATATTGCCCAGGCTGATATGGATGAAGTGGGGCTCAATGTCAAGATTTCTGAGCCCCATCTAGCTCTTTTTGCCAAGGAGCAAGGACTGGCTATCTACCGCAGAATTGCTGATAAAGCCAAAGCCCATCTCAATCCTAATGGTAAAATTTATCTCGAAATCGGCTATAAGCAAGGGCAGGCAGTCTCACAGATGTTTAAAGCTGCCTTTCCAGATAAGCGGGTGAGAGTTTTACCCGACCAATTTGGTCAAGATAGAATGGTGGTGGTTGATAATGGCTGATAAAGCAGCAGTTGCTAAAATTTTAGCTGCAGGAGGAGCAGTTGTCCTTCCGACTGAAACCGTTTATGGCCTTTTTGCCAAGGCCTTAGACCAGCAAGCCGTTGAGCGTGTCTATGAGTTAAAGCAGCGTCCGATCGACAAGGCTATGAACCTCAATGTTGCTAGCCTGGAAGATATTTTAGCCTACAGTAAGGATCAGCCAGCCTATCTAGCTAAGCTCTACCAAGCCTTCCTGCCTGGTCCGCTAACCATTATCCTCAAGGCTAATGATAAGGTTCCAAGCTGGGTCAACTCGGGTCTGTCAACGGTCGGTTTTCGCCTCCCTAACCATCCTCTAACGCAGGAGCTCATTAGGGCCTACGGTCCCTTGATCGGCCCCTCCGCCAATCTGTCCGGTCGAGCGTCTGGCACGGTCTTCGAGGACATTGTCGAGCAGTTAGACCATCAGGTGATAGGAATAGCAGATGATCCAGCCATTCAAGGTTTGGATTCTACGATCTTAGACCTATCAGGCGATAGGGCGACCATTCTTCGCCAAGGGACCATCAGCAAGGAAGCCTTGCTGGAAGCGGTGCCCGAATTAAATTTTTAAAGGAGTAGGAGCTGATGGTGAAAACTTTAGTTTTATAGACACATCAGCTGTTCAGTCTACCAAAAAATGAGGTAATTTTATGATTTTTGATAAAGATGATTACAAGGCCTACGACCCAGAACTCTGGCAGGCTATTCAAGCAGAAGAAGTTCGACAGCAAAACAATATCGAATTGATCGCATCTGAAAATGTGGTCTCAAAAGCAGTCATGGCTGCCCAAGGTTCTGTTTTGACCAATAAATACGCCGAAGGCTACCCAGGAAAGCGTTACTACGGCGGTACTGACTGCGTTGATGTAGCTGAAAATCTTGCCATTGAGCGAGCCAAGGAACTCTTTGGGGCCAAGTTTGCTAATGTCCAGCCCCACTCAGGCAGCCAAGCCAATGCCGCAGCCTATATGGCCATGATCCAACCCGGAGATACCGTCATGGGAATGGATCTCTCAGCTGGCGGCCACCTCACCCACGGCTCACCCGTCAGCTTTTCAGGTAAGACCTATCATTTTGTCTCTTACAATGTTAGACAAGACACAGAAGAGTTAGATTATCAGGATATTCGCCGTCAGGCGCTGGAGCACTCCCCTAAGCTCATCATGGCTGGAGCTTCAGCCTATTCTCGGATTATTGATTTTGCTAAATTTCGTGAGATTGCAGACGAGGTTGGAGCTTACTTAGTTGTCGATATGGCTCATATCGCTGGCTTGGTCGCCTCTGGTCACCATCCCAATCCTGTCCCTTACGCTCATGTGGTCACCTCGACAACCCATAAAACCCTTCGTGGTCCTCGTGGTGGCTTGATCTTGACCAATGATGAAGAAATCGCTAAAAAGATTAACTCAGCTGTCTTTCCAGGACTCCAAGGAGGGCCTCTTGAGCATGTGATTGCAGCTAAAGCAGTTGCCTTTAAGGAAGCCTTGGATCCAGCTTTCAAGGACTACGGCGAGCAGGTTGTCAAAAACGCCAAAGCCATGGTAGACGTCTTTTCAGCCCATCCTAATTTCCGTGTCATCTCTGGTGGAACAGATAATCATGTCTTTTTGGTTGATGTGACCCAGGTCGTAGAAAACGGCAAGGTGGCCCAAGAAATTTTAGAGTCAGTCAACATTACTCTCAACAAAAATGCTATTCCTTATGAAAAACTCTCTCCGTTCAAAACATCTGGTATCCGCATTGGGACACCAGCCATCACCAGTCGTGGCATGGGAATCGCCGAGAGTACCAAGATTGCTGAACTGATGATCCAAGCCTTAGAAAATCACGATGATGCCGCAACCTTGGAACGTATTCGCCAAGATATCCAACTTTTGACCGATAGTTTCCCCCTTTATTAATATGCTAGATTTATACTTAAAAAAAATAATCATCCATCAGTTCAGTCCTGATGATACTGAGCTGCGCTTTGCTGATAAACCGCTGACGCTAACACCCCACTTAGATGAGTATTTCCGCAAAAAGCTAAGCAAGGTTTTTACCGCTGATGCCAAGCGAGGAAGCTTTGAGCCTGAAAATGACTTTATGGCTAACCTCGATACCGACTTTACAGACGCTGCCCGCACAGTCGCCCAGCTCTGGAAGGAGGAGTTCGTCCTCAGCGAAGACCAAAAGACCAATGACTTGGTCTTTATTCAGTTTGATAAGGAAGGCGTTGAGCACTTTGCCTTTTTGCGCTTAGTCTTAAAAGACAGCCTAGCTCATATCCAAGGAGATGCTGAACAACCCTTTAAACTGACGCAAAATAATTTACCTTCAGCAGCTCAGACACCAGATGAAGCACTGGTCATCAACCGTCAGACCAATGCCTATTACCTGATTGAAAAGCGCATCAAGCACAACGGCAGCTTTGCTAATTATTTTTCAGAAAATCTGCTCAAGGTTAGCCCCGATCAGTCGGTCAAAAAGTCTATCAATCTCCTGGAAAAAACGGCCAAAAAAGTGGCTGACAACTTTAATCAAGATGATTTTCAATTCCAATCCAAGGTCAAATCAGCAATTTTTCAAAACCTTGAAGAAGATCAAGAACTCTCTCCAGAAAAATTGGCCAACCAGCTCTTTGACGACAATCTAACAGCTCGCTTAACCTTTGTCGACGAGCTAAAAGACCGTATGCCAGAGCCAGTGCCAGTGGCTGATGTTGACTATTCACGCCAGTCCAAAAAACTGGAAAATCAAAAACTTTCGCTTTCCAATGGGATTGAGCTCATTGTGCCTAACCAAGTCTATCAGGATGCCGACTCCGTCGAGTTCATCCAGAATAATGACGGTACCTACTCCATCCTCATTAAAAATATTCAGGATATTCAAAATAAATAACTATGTTTAAAAAAATCAGACGTATCATCTATATCATAATAGTGATCCTGCTGATTGCCAAAGGGATCAGCGTCTATCGAGCGGTCAAAAATGTCCTAGCCTATCGTCCTCTGGTCGAAGAGGTCTTAGACGAGGATGACAATACGACCAATGAAGATCTAGTCCTAGCAGTGATCTATACTGAGACCAAGGGGCGCTCAAGCGATGTCATGCAGTCCAGTGAAAGCTCGACTGGCCAAACAGATACCATCAGTGACAATCGCAAAAGCATCAAACAAGGAACCAAGGTCCTGGATCAAAATCTGCAAGAAGCCCAAGACCATCACACGGACAGCTGGACAGCCATCCAAGCCTATAATTTTGGACAGGCTTATATCCCCTATGTTGCAAAGCACGGTGGTAAAAATACGATCGAGCTTGCTAAGCGCTACTCGAGAGACGTTGTTGCGCCTAGCCTAGGTAATAGCAGTGGGGATACCTATCATTACTACAATATCGTCTCCATCCTTTATGGAGGCGGTAAGCTTTATGTGGATGGCGGCAATCACTATTATGCCAAACAGGTTCAATTCAACCTCTTTTTAATTCGATTGATCGATAAACTCTAAAATTATGAAATCACTATTAAAATATTTCAAGGGGTATGTGGCCAAAAGTGTCCTCGGTCCCCTTTTTAAATTGCTTGAAGCAGCCTTTGAATTGCTGGTTCCCTTGATTATCGCACAGATTGTCGATAAGGCTATCCCCCAAAAAGATACCACTTCCCTCTGGCAGATGATCGGCCTCCTTCTTATCTTTGCGCTATTGGGCGTCAGTGTAGCTGTGAGTGCCCAATATTTCTCCTCCCTGGCAGCAGTGGGCTTTACCAAACAGCTGACAAAGGAGCTCTACCAAAAAATCATGCGCCTGCCCAAGGCGAGTCGAGACTACTTGACCACATCAAGCTTATTGACACGCTTAACCAGTGATACCTACCAGATACAGACAGGGATCAATATGTTTTTGCGCCTTTTTTTACGGGCTCCCATCATTGTCTTTGGATCTGTTATCATGGCCTGTACCATTGATCTAGGCCTATCTATCTGGTTTCTAATCCTAGTCGCTGCCCTGAGCTTCATGGTCTATCTCTTGGCTAGATTAGTAAATCCTATCTACCGCCTGATCCGCAAGCAGACTGACCAGCTAGTTAGCTTGACACGCCAGCAGTTAGAAGGAATGAGTGTTATCCGAGCCTTTGGCCAGGAAGATAGGCAAAAGTCCGAATTTTTAAACGCTAACCAAGCCTATACCAACTCTCAACTAAAAGCGAGTTGGCTGACTAGTTTAAACGCTCCCTTGACCTTTCTAATCGTCAATCTAACCCTAGTCATCCTCATCTGGCAGGGAAATCTCGCCATCGCAGACTCAAGCTTAAGTCAGGGAAATCTGATTGCCTTGGTCAACTACCTGACGGGTATTCTCAATGAACTGCTCAAGCTAGCACTCATGATTACCAATCTCAACCAGAGCTTTATCAGTGCTGGTCGAGTACAGGAGGTCTTTGAGCAAGAGGAGGAAAATTTAGATGGTTTGCTTTGCGTAGAGAGCAGTGCTGAGAGGAACCAGCTCCTCTCTATTCAAGGGGTGAGCTTTACCTACCCGACAGCGGCCAAGCCTTCGCTAAAAGCGCTTGATCTAGAGCTCAATAAGGGACAAACGCTGGGGATCATCGGCGGGACAGGTGCTGGTAAATCCACCCTAGTCGAGCTTCTTTTAGGTCTCTATCACCCCCAAGAAGGCCAGCTTCATCTCTATCAAGAAGGCCATTCCCCTGAAACCCTGAGACAATGGCGATCTTGGATCAGCCTAGTACCTCAGAAGGCCCAGCTGTTTACGGGAACAATCCGCTCCAATCTCATCTTGGGCCTAGACCCCGAACAAGTGACAGATGAGCGACTCTGGTGGGCACTAGAGATCGCTCAAGCTAGCGATTTTGTTCAGGAAAAAGAAGGAGGGCTGGATAGTCCTGTATCAGCTTTCGGCCGCAATTTCTCGGGCGGCCAGCGTCAGCGCCTGACGATCGCTCGTGCAGTATTGCAAGAGCGTCCCGTGCTGATCCTGGATGATTCCACTTCGGCACTCGACTATCTGACAGAGAGCCGTCTGCTTCGTGCCATCAAGCAGGAGCTCAACACCAGCCTGATCCTCATTTCTCAACGCACCAATAGTCTCAAATCGGCTGATAAAATTTTGGTACTGGATAAGGGGCAGCAAGTCGGCTTAGGTAGCCATAAAGAACTCTTAGGCACCTGTCCAATCTACCGAGACATCCATGGATCACAACATCAGAAAGGAGACCAAGTATGAAGGGGCACACGCTTCAACGCCTGATCAGCGACTTTATGCAGCAAAAAGGCTACCTAGCTCTGGCACTGCTAGGAATCATCTGTCAGGTCGGCTTAACCATTTATCTGCCCGTTTTGATCGGTCGAGCAGTCGACGTTGTTTTGGTGCCCAACAACCATCAGCTCATCTGGCACATCTTAGCCCAGATGCTCCTTGTCATCGTCCTTAATACAATGGTCCAGTATCTCAATCCTCTGATTTACAATAAACTGGTTTACAGCTTTAGCCAGAGTCTGAGAGATCGTGTGATTACCAAGCTGCATCAGCTTCCTATGTCCTATCTTGGCCAGTCGGTCGGGGATTTAGTCAGTCGAGTCACGACAGATGTGGAACAGCTGACAAATGGCTTATTGATGGTTTTCAACCAATTTTTTGTCGGTCTTTTGACCATCGTAGTGACCCTGGTGACCATGGCTGATATCGATTGGATCATGATGGTTCTAGTCTTGCTTTTGACCCCCTTATCACTCTTTTTATCACGCTTTATCGCTCGCAAATCCTTTAACTTTTTTCAGGATCAAACCAAGGCTAGAGGCAAGCAGACCCAGTTGATTGAAGAAAGTCTCAATCAGGAAAGTTTGATACAGAGCTTCAATGCGCAAGATCAGTTCATCGCTCAATTTCAAAGGACCAATGAGACCTATGCGGATTATTCTCAGAAGGCTATATTTTATTCGTCTTCGGTCAATCCTGCTACCCGCTTCATCAATGCCTTGATCTATGCCCTCTTAGCAGCAGTAGGAGCCTTGCGGATCATGAACGGTGCCTTTTCTATCGGTCAGCTAACAACCTTTTTAAACTATGTGACCCAGTACACTAAGCCTTTTAATGATATTTCATCGGTCCTAGCCGAACTCCAAGGCGCTCTAGCTTGCGCCCAGCGCCTCTATCAGGTCTTGGACCAAGATAGCCTAAAAGAGACAGGTGATGAGATTTTAGACAAGGATCACGTCCAAGGCGCCTTTAGTTTTGAGCATGTCTCATTTGGCTACACGCCCTATAGAAAGTTGATCAAGGATCTCACGGTTCAGATACCCGCTGCCAGTCGAGTCGCTATTGTCGGACCAACTGGAGCAGGAAAATCCACCCTGATCAATCTGCTCATGCGCTTTTATGAGGTTGATAGTGGTGATATAAAGCTCGACGGTGTTTCCATCAGGGCGTATACCAGAGCTAGCCTGCGCCAGCAGATCGGTATGGTTCTCCAGGAGACTTGGCTCAAGGAAGCGACCATTCATGATAACATCGCTTTTGGTCATCCAGAAGCCAGTCGTGAGCAAGTCATAGCAGCTGCTAAAGCTGCCAATGCTGACTACTTTATCCGCCAGCTCCCTCACGGCTATGATACCTATCTCGCAGACGCAGGAAGCTCGCTGTCCCAAGGTCAGCGTCAGCTCCTGACCATCGCCCGTATCTTTATTTCTATTCCCAAAATCTTGATCTTGGACGAGGCTACCTCCTCCATCGATACACGCACCGAACAGTTAATTCAAGAGTCTTTTGAAAAGTTGATGACCGGACGCACCAGCTTTATCATCGCCCATCGCCTCTCTACCATCCAGACCGCTGACCTAATCCTAGTCATGGTTGATGGAGATATTGCTGAGCAAGGCACCCATGAAGAACTCATGCGCCAAAAAGGTGTCTACTATGACATGCAAACGGCTCAAAACCAAGCCTAAGGAGAAAAAATATGCAACTAAACGCTATTCATCACGTCGCTATCATCGTCTCGGATTATGAATTGTCCCGTGATTTTTATGTCAACAAATTAGGCTTTAAAATCATCCGAGAAAACCACCGCCCTGAGCGTCACGATTACAAGCTGGATCTCAAGTGCGGCGACATTGAGCTGGAGATCTTTGGGAATAAGACAAATGATCCCGCCTACCAAGCTCCCCCAAAACGTATCGGTCAGCCAGAGTACAAGTCGGAAGCAGCTGGTCTGCGCCACCTAGCCTTTCGTGTTCAAAACATTGAAGAAAGTGTAGCTGAACTCGAAGCTATGGGGATCACCTGCGAGCCCATCCGCTGTGACAGCTTCACCGGTGAGAAGATGACCTTCTTCAAGGATCCAGACGGTCTGCCACTCGAGCTCCACGAATGATCAAAAAAACAACTGTAGCGGAAATATAATGATGCAACATTATAACATTCCTTCAATTTGTAAGTTTTTCACCAATCGTGGTCATGAAGCAGAAGATGCCCATTCCTAGCTTTTCTTCTCTTCTATGATGAAAGGAAAAGGGGTAAAGATCCAGTTATCCCTTTCTTTTTTGTAATCGCTTTACTATAATGACAGTATAAGAAAGAACAAAGGAGCTAGGAGTTATGAAAAAAATTATCAATCAACCTACCGACGTCGTCACTGAAATGCTAGATGGTATGGTCTTTGCCAGTGGTGATCTCATTCACCGTGTGGATGGCTTTGACATCATCGCTCGCAATGCCCCCAAGACAGGTCAGGTCGCTATTATTTCTGGCGGTGGCAGCGGGCATGAGCCTTCTCATGCAGGCTTTGTCGGAGAGGGCATGCTCTCAGCAGCTGTCTGCGGACCCGTCTTTACCTCACCGACACCCGATCAAGTCCTAGAAGCTATCAAAGAGGCTGATGAGGGAGCAGGTGTCTTCATGGTCATCAAGAACTACTCAGGAGATGTCATGAACTTTGAAATGGCACAAGAACTGGCTGAAATGGAAGGGATCCCTGTCTCCTATGTCGTCGTTGATGATGACATCGCTGTCGAAGACAGTCTCTATACCCAAGGACGCCGCGGTGTCGCTGGAACTGTCCTTGTCCATAAAATTCTAGGCCATGCAGCAAAAAGCGGCAAAAAGCTTGAGGAGATCAAAGACCTTGCTGACCGCTTGGTGCCTAATATTCACACGATTGGCCTAGCTCTAAGCGGGGCGACAGTACCCGAAGTTGGTCAACCGGGCTTCGAGCTAGCAGATGACGAAATCGAATACGGCATAGGCATCCACGGAGAGCCGGGTTACAAGCGTGAACAGATGAAGCCATCTGCCGATCTAGCCAAAGAATTGGTAAGCAAACTGGCAGCCTCATTCCAACCAAAAGCAGGTGAAAAATACGCTGTCCTCATCAATGGTATGGGCGCAACACCCCTGATGGAACTCTATATCTTTGCTAATGACCTAGCTAAACTTCTAGCAGAAGAAAAGATAACAGTCGCTTATAAAAAATTAGGCAATCTGATGACCTCTATCGACATGGCAGGCTTGTCCCTGACCTTACTGCGTCTAGAAGACGAGACCTGGCTAGATGCCCTAGAAGCACCTGTGACAACTATTGCCTGGTAAGGAGACAGATATGAATACAGAACAAGCGATTAGATGGATGTCATTGTTCAATGACAAGATTCAAGCCAATAAAGATTACCTATCCCAGCTAGATACACCAATCGGTGATGGCGATCACGGAGGCAATATGGCAAGAGGCATGGCGGCAGTCATGGAAAATCTAGAAAGTCAAGCCCCAGCCAGCCCAGCAGATGTCTTTAAAGTCGTCTCCATGCAGCTACTCAGCAAGGTCGGCGGTGCTTCAGGCCCCCTTTACGGCTCAGCCTTTATGGGCTTTACCAAGTCCTTTCAGACTAGTGACTCCGTGGCCGATGCTGTTGCAGCAGGATTGGACATGATCCAAAAGCGTGGGAAAGCAGCAGTTGGTGAAAAAACCATGGTTGACATTTGGACGAAGGTCTCAGAAGACCTGCGTGCCAACCAGCTCACACTGGATAAGATCCACCAGTATGTAGAGACTTCTGCCGACATCAGAGCAACCAAGGGACGTGCTTCCTACTTGGGTGAGCGTTCCCTTGGCCATATCGATCCCGGTACCTGCTCATCTGGCTACCTTTTTGAAGCTTTGATGGAAGTAGGTGACTAGTATGGCAAAAGCAGGAGTGGTTATCGTTTCCCATTCAAAACATATCGCCCAAGGCCTTCTTGATCTCATCGATGAAGTCGCCAGCGATGTCGCTATCACTGCTATCGGAGGCACAGAGGACGGCGGTATCGGTACCAGCTTTGACCAAGTCCAAAAGGTCATCAGCAGCAACCCTAAAGACGAGCTCTTTGCCTTTTTTGATCTTGGCAGTGCCAAGATGAACCTCGAGATGGTCGCTGATTTTTCAGAAAAAACCATTCATATCGCCTCTGTCCCTATCGTCGAAGGGGCTTACACAGCCGCAGCCCTCTTACAGGCTGGCGCAGATACAGACAGTATCTTAGAGCAGCTAGCCGACCTACAGATTAAAAAGTAATCTTACACAGACTAGTCAAACGTCATGTACAAAAACGCTTCAAATCCTAGTGATTGGAGCGTTTTTAGCTGCTTCTTTTAATCTTTATATCCCTTGTGATTTATGACTTCCTTAACCTTCCCTATGCTATAATGATAAGGTTAGTACAATGTTAGAAAGTGATACCTATGGCAATAAAAGTGACAAATGAACTGGTGATTGAGGAGCAGCTTATTGAGCGATTGATTACAGGTGAGAGCCAGTGGAGCCTGCGTGAGGACCTGCGCACAGAAGAAGACCTCTGGGATAATTTCTTTGCCAAGCTGGAGCAAAATAATACAGCTGCTCTCAACGACCATCCCCTGACCGATCAGGAAAAGGAGCAGATCAAGGGACAGCTGGATTTTACCAGCTATTACGAGGCAGCCAAATGGCTGGTCGGTGAAAATGGGATTGCCAAGGTCGATCTCCAGCGTGAGGACGCCGCTTTAGACAATGCCCGTCTTTCGGTTATCTGGCGTGACAATGTCGCAGGCGGCAGATCGTCCTACGAAGTTGTCCATCAAGTCGTCCGCAATCGCTCAAAAGAGCTTGAGCGTGACCGCAGGACAGACGTCAGCCTGCTGATCAACGGCCTGCCGCTCATCCATATCGAGCTCAAGAGTGCCAGTCATTCGACAGATGAAGCCTTCAACCAGATCCAGAAATACGACCGTGAAGGAAAATTCCGTGGCATTTTTTCAAGCGTTCAGATGTTTGTCATCTCCAATAAAACCCATACCCGCTATATCGCTGCCGCCAAGGCTGACAAGCTCAACCGGAAATTTCTCACCAAGTGGGTGGACGACAAGAACCAGCCGATCGAAGAGCTCTTTGCCTTCGCCCAGCAGGTCCTCTCGATTCCCCGTGCCCACCAGATGGTCATGCAGTATTCGGTCATCGATGATGATAAGAAAGCCTTGATCTTACTGCGCCCCTATCAGATCCATGCCATCGAGGCGGTTCAGGAAGCCAGCAAGAAGCAGGAGTCAGGCTATGTCTGGCATACCACAGGTTCTGGAAAGACCCTGACCTCCTACAAGGTAGCCCGCAACCTCCTGCAGATCCCTTCCATCAAAAAGACCATCTTTGTGGTGGATCGCCGTGACCTAGACCAGCAGACGACCTCCAGCTTTCTGTCCTATGCCGCCAATGATGTCATTGATATTGACGAGACCGACAGCACCCACGATCTGGTCAAGCGTCTGACCGGCAATGATAAGCGTGTGGTGGTAACCACCATCCAGAAGCTCTCCACCCTCATGCGCAAGATTGATGAAGGTCGCTATAGCAAGGATGCCCAGAAAATCAAGCAGCTCAAGGTCGCTTTCGTGGTCGATGAGTGCCACCGGGCAGTCACACCCCAAGCCCATCAGGCTATCTCACGCTTCTTTGTCCATGCCCTCTGGTACGGCTTTACAGGGACACCTATCTTTGGCGAAAATAAACGCCAGCAGTTGGGCAATCTGGCGCAAACTACCGAAGAACTCTACGGCCGCAAGCTCCACGAGTATACGGTCAAGGAGGCCATTCACGATGGCGCCGTCTTAGGCTTCAAAGTCGACTACAAAAGCACCCTGCTCCTTGATGAAGGGGCTGATGAAAAGGCTATCCCAGATCAAGCCTATGAAAATGAAGAGCACATGCTGCAGGTCCTCGATACCATCATCAACCACTCCAAGGGGCCGCTCGGTTTTAAAAACGGGGTCGGCAAGACCTACAATGCCATCTTGACCGTCAAGTCTATCCCCATGGCGCAGAAGTACTACGACCTTATCCAGCGTATCAAAAAGGGGGAAACGACCCTCAAGATTAGCGAGTCCATCAAGCGTGTCCTCCCTGACTTCCCCAAGGTCGCCATCACCTACTCAGTCACTGAAAATGAAGAGGATTCCCACTCGAATCAAGAGAAGATGCAAGCATCCTTGAGCGATTACAATAAAGAGTTTGGCACCCACTTCACCATGGCCGACCTGCGCAGCTACAATACCGACGTCAACAACCGCCTCGCCCGCAAGAAGGACAAGTACCTCTTTCGAGCCGAGCAGCTGGATCTGGTCATCGTGGTCAATCGTCTCCTGACTGGCTTTGATGCACCCTGCCTGTCCACCCTTTTTATCGACCGCAAGCCTATGCAGCCGCAGGATCTGATTCAGGCCTTTAGCAGGACCAATCGGATCTTTGATAAGAATAAACGCCACGGTCAGATCATCACCTTTCAGGCACCAAATAGCTTTAAAGCAGCCGTCGATAATGCCCTCCAGCTCTACTCAAACGGCGGTCAGACCAGCGTCCTAGCCCCAGACTGGGAGGAAGAAAAGGCTAATTTTGACGTCAAGCTGGCAGCCTTTCGCCAGCTAACGACTGACGAACCCAGTCTAGGGATCTATCCAGAGCAAGCTACAACCCAAGAGCTCAAAGTCTTTGCCAAGGCCTTTCAGGAGTTTGATAAGTGCCTCGCCTCCCTCCAAGTCTACCAAGAGTATAACGAGGCAGAGATCTATGCTGAGTACGGTCTCAGCACAGACCAGCTAGAGACCTATATGGGCGTCTATCAAAATGTCCTAGCCGAGCTCAAGCACCGGCGTGAAGAAGAGGTGGAAGAAGAGGAGCCGATCAACTATCTCTACGAGATCGAGTCTGTCCATGTCGATGAGATCAACTATGAGTATATCCTCTCCCTCATCCAAGCCCTGATCCCGCAGGAGGGTCAAGAAGCAGCTGACCTCTCAGACAAGGACCTAGCCGCTATCGATGACTATATTGCCAATCTCGCCAAAACCAACAGCAGCCTGGCTCAGGTCATGTCCACCCTCTGGCATCAGATCAAGAGCGATCCCCAAAGCTATCGTGGGCAATCCTTGAGCGCTGTCTTAGATGAGATGGTAGCAGAGGTCATCCAAGGCCATGTCACAGATTTAGCCAAGAAATGGTATATCGGCGAGGACGAACTCAGCTACCTCGTCAGCCACTACCAAAAAGGCCGTAAAAAGCAAGAAGGAGAAAGCCAGCTAGCAGCCAGCCAACGCTACCAAGACTACAAAGCCCAAGTCGCAGAACCCCTCAACCCCCTCCTATACAAAAAGAACATCAAAAGGGACTACACCAACCTCATCGAAAACATCATAGAACCCTTACGACTAAGACGGTAATAACAAGATACTGAGCCGTTAAGCGACTCAAAGGAAAATAGGAAAGTTGACGCAGATGCCCTAAGCATCTAGGAGACTTTATCTTTTTCCACAGAGTCGTAGGCGCGTTCAGTTTATTAAGATACAAAGGGCGTAAAAAGAGACCAGGATTTTAGGAAGGTGACGCCGTGTGCTGGCACACAAGGAAGCTTATCTAAATCCCGAGCTTTTAGGACGTGTTCAGTTAAACAAGATACGGCAGAGGCCTATTATTTAAGATATTAGATCTTGGTAGATAATAATAAATTAGTTAAAGCAGCCCAAATCAGAGGCTGCTTTTTATATATTCTCTATTATTACATAGGAAAAATTTAGTATTTTTTTATCTACCTCAAACATTGCTAAAACACTGATTTAATAGCCTTTAGCTTAAGAATGAAACGTGGTAGAATAATAATGTTTAGACGAATTTATAGAAAGTATAAAATAATAAGCTGAAATCTAAAAGTACAGTAAAATTAATAGATAATGTTCTACTTGAGTTAATATTTTTGGACTTAATGGGAAGAAAAATTAGCTAAAATGATTTTTAATAATTTGCTGATAGATCTACAAACAGGAAGTGTCTAGATAATAAAATTATCAGAGGTATTATATGACATTATTAAATAATAGATTTAACTCTTTTTCAAAAATTGTTAATTTAGCAGTTGAAATTTCTGAAAAAGAAAAAGCTGTTGCAATTGCACAAATTAATTGTTTATCTCAAAAAGAAAAAGAATTTATAAAAGAGAATTTAGTAGAAATTTCTAAGGGAGCCACAAGTAATTTTGATTCAAAAACAATTGCTAAAAAAATATATAATAGCTTATTTAAAGATGAGAGATTGAAAGATACAAAAATTATTTCAGGTTTTGCTGCAGAATTCTTTTTAATCTGTATTTTAAAAGATAATGGATTTAAGCAAAGATTCTGTTTTAGAAATTTGGAAGAAAATTCTGCTAAAAAAGGGTTTGACGGTTTATATGAAAAAGATGGTGAGCTGTGGCTTGTTGAGAGTAAAGCTATTTACGAAGGACACAATAATTCACATAAAACTACAATCAAAAGAGCATATAAAGGTATTTCTGAGCAACTAAATGGTAATACCAATAATGATCCTTGGGAAAATGCCGCAAGTCATGCTAATGTGGTTCATTCATCTGGTAATTTAATTTCCATACTAGAACGCTACAGTACTGATTATACAAATGGAAAATATAAACCCATTTCAGAATGTAATGTCATTCTTGGTTCAACCGTTATTGATGAAAATACTGAGGTTCAGAGCAAAGATTTACAAGAAATATATAAAATTATTACTGAACACTTGGCTGAAAAAGAAAATATTGTTGAAATAAATCTTCGTCAACAGCAAATTTTTATAAACATTATGAAGGAAATAGCAAATGAATAAAAAGTCTGATGGTGGTAAAAGCTTGTTAACAAGACTAAAAAATAAAGAAGATATATCAAATTTAATTTTAGATTTATTATATATAAAGGATGAACTAACTAGCAGAGATGCTGAGTTTTTATTTTCAGTAGCTCTTGCGTTGATTGATGAATGGGAAAAAGAAACTAGGAAGTATTTATTGATTGAATATGCTTACATGATTATCGTTCGTACTTGTGTAAAGATAGATGATTATAAAGCATTATACGATTTTTCTATTAACTATGGATATTATCCCATAGCCAGAAAAATTATCGAAGATGATTTATTAAAAAATATTACTTTTAATCATTTAATCTCGAATGTTACGATTGATAGTTTTGTTGATGATGATAAAGTAAAAACTCAGGAACAAAGTCATATTTTTAATGAAATTTTGTCAACTGATGATAATCAAATCGCATTTATTGCTCCGACATCTTATGGTAAAAGTGAACTAATTTTTAAGCATTTAGAAAAGAACAATAATTTGAATTATATAGCTATTATAGTTCCAACAAAATCATTAATTGATCAGACTTACCGAGAAGCTAAAAAGAAAAATGAATTACATAGAAAAATTATTATACATGACCAAAACTTTAATTCTGAGCAGGATAAAAGTGTTTTGGCTATAGTAACGCAAGAAAGAGCCTTGAGACTAATTGAGGAAGGAATAAAATTTGATTTAATTTATATCGATGAAGCACACGAATTACTCAATTTTGACTATGGTAGAAAATTAGAAAATCGTAGTTTATTACTAGCAAGATTTATAAAACTATCCCAAGTTATCAATCCAAATGTTAAATTAGTATATTTATCACCAACAATACAAAATTCTTCTAACCTGATGTTGAGGGATCAAGAATCAATAAGCTCCCACATAATTCATAGAAATCTTAAGGTATTAGATATCTATCTTTTAGATAAAAATAAAGTTGAGTTAATTTATGACAGATTTCTAAATAAATTCAGACAGATTAGTGATTGGACAAATTCAACTCATTTAGGTTATATAGTAGCATTATCAAAAAATTATAAAAAGAATCTTCATTTTTTATACCGTCCAAAATGGATTGAGAGATATTCAGAAGAACTTTATAGAGCGTTACCTGAATTAGAAGTACCGTTGGAAATTAAGGACTTACAAAACGAATTAGAGATGGCTGTACACCCGAAATTTAAATTAATCAGATATCTCTCGAAGGGATTAGTATACTTACACGGCAGAATGCCATTGTTAATTAGAAATTATCTATTAAAAAATATAAGAGAGTCTTCGTTCCTACAAAACTTTGTTGCTAATTCTGTTGTTTTAGCAGGAATGAATTTACCAATAGATAATTTATTTTATATTGCTGGATTTAAAAACACCAGTGACCTCAATAACTTAATAGGTAGAGTAAATAGATTGAATGAAATTTTTAAAAGAGAATCTACTTTAACAAAATTACTAATTCCTATTCATTTTATTGAAACGGAAGAATACCCTCAATATAAAAATGGGAGTTTGAGAAATAAAATCGAATCTTTAAGAGGAAGACCGAAAGATGTGGTTAAAAATCCCCTATTAATTAATTCAGAGGATAATGATAGTGCTGAGACAATTATCGATCGTGAAAAACAAATTATCGAAAATTATTCGACTCCTGATTTCTTTGCCAGATTAAACAAATCAGGAGTACAACAACTTCTTAATTATACTGATAAAGGCATTCAGAAATTAGAAGAAATTATCAATGAATCTCAGAAAGTTCAAGATAGTGATGCAATTCTTAATGATATTTTCAATATGATAAAAAGAATTTTTTTCGATCCCTTTATTACTAATGATAATCAAATTATTGAAGATTTATTTTCTCCCACCAATAATTCAAAACGGTTAAGGTATGACGAGACAATTAGTTATTACAAATCTTTCCTTGACTTTTCATTTAATACCCTTCATGAGAGAATTGAAAATTTGTATAGATATTGGGAACGTATCTTGAATGATAAGAATTACGAAACAGTTAATAAAAATTATTATATTTATGTTGGTCCCCAATTTGGAGAGATAGCTTATGAAACAGAATCTTATAAGGGACAAGCAAAAGTTTATGTTGATTTACAACAACACAAGGATAACATTGATTATTTATATAATTTAGCTATTTTAAAGCTTCAGATTGATGAAGATTTTATTAGCCATGAAATTACTCTTTTACTAAGTGGATTAAAAGAATTTGGAATTATCAATGAGACGCAATTCAACTATTTTTTATACAAGACTAGAGATGAGAAAGAATTAGCAATCCTTAGACTCGGTTTAAGTAAAAATATTTACCAAAAACTAAAGAATGATAACCAACTTATTAATATCAACTTTGATAGCTTTGGAAATGCAAAGGCAAATAGTAATTTGAGAGAGTATATAAATTCTAAAAAAGGGATAGAAAAATTTGAATTAGAGGAATTCTTTATATAACTAATCTATCACTTAGATAAAGGAAATTTTATGATAAATCAAAACACCCCTAAACTCAGATTTAAACATTTTGATGATGAGTGGACAACTTATAAAATTTTAGATATTGCTGATCGGTTTGATAATTTACGAGTTCCGATTACATCATCTGACCGTAAGGCTGGAAATACACCCTACTATGGTGCCAATGGTATTCAAGATTATGTGCAGGGATTTACACATGATGGGGAATTTGTTCTAATTGCAGAAGATGGAGCAAATGATTTAAAAGATTATCCTGTTCACTATGTTGAAGGACAGATTTGGGTTAATAATCATGCCCATGTTTTATCTGGTAAAAAAGATAAACTTGATAATACATTTTTCAAGAATAGATTAAAACAATCTAATTTTGAAAAGTATCTTGTTGGGGGAAGCAGGGCTAAACTAAATGCCGATATTTTGATGAAAATGCCAATCAAAGTTCCCACCCTCCCCGAACAATCCGCTATCGGGTCGCTTTTCCAGACGCTTGATGAGCTCTTGTCTGCCTATAAGGATAATTTGGCCAACTATCAAGCCTTTAAGGCGACCATGCTGTCCAAGATGTTTCCAAAGGCAGGACAGACCACCCCTGAAATCCGCTTAGATGGATTTGATGGCGAGTGGAAACTTGATAAGTTTGGAAATTATTTGACAGAGAGTCGTATCCCAGGCAATACTGGTGCTAATTCAAAAAAAATAACAGTTAAGCTATGGGGAAAAGGAGTGGTGCCTAAGGATGAAGCATATACTGGTAGCGAAAACACCAAATACTTTAAACGTTTAGCTGGTCAGTTTATTTATAGCAAACTAGATTTCCAAAATCAGGCCTTTGGTATAGTGCCAGATGAATTAGATCAATTTGAATCAACTCTTGATGTGCCAAGTTTTGATGTGAGAAATTTAGACAAAAAGTTTTTATTAGAATATGTTATGAGACGTTCATTCTATGAGTATCAAGGACTTATTGCCAATGGATCTAGGAAAGCGAAACGTATTCAACCAGACGACTTTATGAAAATGTCATTACTTTTGCCATCCCAACCCGAGCAACAAGAAATTGGTAATTTTTTCACGAACCTAGATGACTTAATTTCCTCTTATCAAGAAAAAATCGACCAGCTAGAAACCTTAAAGAAGAAGCTCTTGCAGGATATGTTTTCCTAGGAAATCAGGGAACAGATAGATTTTGAAAAATATATGAGAGAATTGCTAGTCTACTTCTAAAAAATGAATGAGCTAAAAGCATTATTATGAGATAATAAAGAGACATTAGTAAGCCTTTATCCCCCTTAGAAAGGAGCGCCTATGCAGCCCTCATACCGTATTACTGAAAAGATGTTGAATCAGGTTCAGCGGATTTCGGAGCTGACGACCCAGCTAGCCTTGGAGCGGCGGGAGTTGCACCTGCGTAAGGAAAATCGGGTTCGCTCGATCCAGTCCTCCCTAGCCATTGAAAATAATAGTCTGAGTTTGGAACAGGTGACAGCTGTGATTGACGGTAAGCGCGTGCTTGGTCCACCCAAGGACATTCATGAGGTGGAAAATGCCTATGAAGCTTATGAGCGTGCTTTTAGACTAGATCCTTACCGTCTGGAAGATTTCTTAGAAGCGCACAGACTGCTGACCAAGGATTTGGTTAAGCATGCTGGTCAGTTTCGCACGGGTGATGTTGGTGTCTATGACAGCACAGGTCACGTAGTGCATGTCGGCGCTCGTCCTCAGTTTGTGCCTGCTTTAGTTGAGGAGTTATTTGCATGGGCAAAAGCTAGTAGCGTGTCGGATTTTGTCAAATCCTGTGTGGTTCACTTTGAGTTGGAAATTATCCATCCCTTCGAGGATGGCAATGGACGCATGGGACGACTCTGGCAGAGTCTGATTCTCAGTCAGTCCAATCCCATCTTTGAGTGGCTGCCTGTTGAGTCGGTGATTTACCACCACCAGCAAGGCTACTACGATGCCCTCACCCTCAGCAATCAAGCAAATGACTCAACTGTCTTCATCGAGTTCATGCTGGATGCAATCTTAGAGACCTTGCAGGAATACCAAACGACAGATCAACCTACTGCCTCCGCAACGTTAAAACCTAAAGAAGAAGCCATCTGGCAAAAAATCAGAACCTACCTCCTTGAACATGGTGTCATTACCACTTCCTTGGCACAAGACGCGATTGGACTAAGCCAAGCCAGTACCCGTCGCTATCTATCCTTGTTCGTCCAAAAGGATTTACTGATAGTAGAAGGATCGACACGTGACAGGCATTATAAGCTGCCACCCCCTCACTAAAAAATCCGCTCATAATCCGCTTAAAATCCGCTCATTTTTGTGAGCGGATTGCGAGATATTTTTATGGTGACACAGCATGATGAGACATCAAGCTATAACAAAAAAGACTGGACGAATTTCTGTCCAGTAACGTAAAGAGCTTTAAAAGATAAATTGGATCAGTTGCTTAACGATGACAAATTCTTGATCGGCCAGTTCGGCAATCTTTTCAATCTGTCTTGCCCTGAAGTCGAAGGTATGCAGCTGAAAAGGATTGACAGCACCGTCCACCTTTTTTGAATGAACAGGAACTAATAATCCTTTTTCTCTTAACTTAGCTTGGCCGTGTGTAATGGGGCAGACAGCCACAAATCCTGTACGTCTGCTGTAGTTTTCATTGGAGACGACCAGAGCTGGTCGGCGTTTTTGGATTTCTTTACCAGCAGAAGGGTCAAAGTCAATCCAGACAATATCTTGCCTTTGGGGAATGTAACTAGAATTCATTATCAAGTAACCTCAGGTCCGCAAAGTCATCTTCCATCCGTAAATCATCATTGCCATCAAAGGGATTCTTAATTTTTGGAGCTAGGAGAATAACGCCATTTCGCCCTCTTTCAATGATGAATTCCTGCCCAGTTTCAACCTGCAAATCTTTAGGAAGCGTTACAGTTACGGAATTTCCTACTTTTCTTGCTTTTATGGTAGCCATGTGAGCACCTCCAGATGTTTTGATCTCGTATACACAAGTATATCATTATCCCTTAGCTTTTTCAAATATGGCTCATATATATAATACGAAAATTGTTTTTAGAAAGTGAAAAAACTTATGTCAGAAACCCCTACCTCACAAGACCTCTATCAGGCGCTTTGGAATTCGGCGGATTTGCTGCGCTCCAAGATGGATGCTAATGAGTATAAGTCCTATCTCTTAGGCCTAGTCTTTTACAAGTATCTCTCAGACAAGATGCTTTTTGAAGTCGCTAAGACCATGGAGCAGCCGACCGATGATTTGGAGCAGGCGCTTGAGCTCTACCGCAAGTATTATGCGGA
The DNA here is from genome assembly GCF_058314295.1 of Streptococcus sp. ALY_208. Taxonomy (NCBI): domain Bacteria; kingdom Bacillati; phylum Bacillota; class Bacilli; order Lactobacillales; family Streptococcaceae; genus Streptococcus; species Streptococcus sp. ALY_208. The sequence continues at coordinate 74,594 of NZ_JBZFUI010000005.1, forward strand.
TGAGGAGACTCATGAGGATCTGATCTTTGTCCTCATGGATCAGCAATCCTATGTCATTGAGCCCGATCTGACCTTTACGGCTCTGATCACTGCCATCAATGATGGGACCTTCCAGCTGGAGTCCCTAGCTCAAGGCTTTCGCAATATCGAGCGCAGTGATGATCTCTTTGAAAATCTCTTTGAGGATATCGATCTCTATTCCAAAAAGCTGGGAGCAACGCCTCAGAAGCAGAACCAGACCATTGCCAGTGTCATGAAGGAGCTGGCTGATCTGGATCTTGCCGGTCATGCTGGTGATATGCTGGGCGATGCTTATGAGTACCTGATTGGCCAGTTCGCCTCGGACTCAGGTAAAAAAGCCGGCGAGTTTTACACGCCTCAGCCTGTAGCCAAGCTCATGACTCGCATTGCCCTGCAAGGGCGTGAAGACAGGCAGGGTTTTAGCCTCTATGACCCTACTATGGGTTCTGGCTCCTTGCTGCTCAATGCCAAGAAGTACAGCCGCCAGCCAAACACAGTGACCTACTATGGTCAAGAGCTCAATACCTCGACCTACAACCTGGCACGTATGAACATGATTCTGCACGATGTCCCTGTTGAAAACCAGCACCTCAACAACGGTGACACGCTGGATGCTGACTGGCCTGATGAGGAGCCGACTAATTTTGACGGCGTCCTTATGAATCCTCCTTACTCAGCCAAGTGGTCTGCGGATTCTGGTTTTCTAGAAGATCCCCGCTTTTCACCTTATGGTAAGCTAGCACCCAAGTCTAAGGCTGACTTTGCTTTTCTCCTGCACGGTTATTACCATCTCAAGCAGGACGGCGGGGTCATGGCTATCGTCTTACCCCATGGGGTTCTCTTCCGTGGCAATGCCGAAGGACAGATTCGCCAGCACCTCCTAGAGGAAGGGGCTATCGATACGGTGATCGGTCTGCCGGCCAATATCTTCTTTAATACTAGCATTCCGACCACGGTCATTATTCTTAAAAAAGACCGTACCAATCGTGATGTCTACTTTATCGATGCCTCAAAAGAGTTTGACAAGGGCAAGAATCAGAACATCATGACCGATAGCCATATCGAGAAGATTCTGGACGCTTATACCCAGCGCCGTGATATAGACAAGTTTGCCCATCTAGCCAGCTTTGAGGAGATTGTGGAGAATGATTACAACCTCAATATTCCCCGCTATGTCGATACCTTTGAGGAAGAAGCAGTCGCCCCGCTGCCAGACATCATGGCTGACATAAGCAAGACCAACCAAACCATCGCTGAAAAATCCGCCCAGCTGGAAAACCTCCTCAAGGACCTGCGAGGCACCACCCCAGAAGCCCAAGCCGAGCTGGATGCCTTTTTGAAAGGGTTGAAACTGTAATCTGGATACAGTATTGTATTGATTTTTGTATCCTATAAGATGACAATAATCGTTAAAAAAGCTTGATAAACTATCAAAATCTGGTATTATAATAACAATGATAGAGACTTAGCGTCGCCTCTTACTTTCGTAATGCGTACCAGTGCTAGGTCGTTTTTTTATGGGGAATTGTATGAAACAGGCAAAAACGATAGCTGAACAACTTGATATATTAAAAAGTAGGGGTCTATTGATTAACGATCAAGAGTGTGCTTATAAAGTATTGCAAAATATCAATTACTATACCTTAACAGGGTACCTGTATCTTTTTAAAGAGGAAAATCAATATCGCAAAAATACCTCTTTAGAATTAGTCGTAAAGCTCTATCAATTTGATAGTGAAATGAGAAATCTTTTAATCTCTTTGACTACAGAAGCAGAACAGCTATTAAAGGCAAGAGTTGCTTACCAGATAGCCATAGCTTATCCTGAAAATCCGTGTATTTATGCTGACAAAAATTTTTTCAAAAGTGAGCATGAGTTTGACACCTTTATAGAAAATTTTAAAAAGACTGTTAATAGCAATAGAGAACGGCCGTTTGTTAAACACCATATTAACCACTATGGTAGTGAATTTCCGATTTGGGTGGCTGTCGAACTTTTTACGATGGGAAACTTAAAATACCTTTATAAAAATTTGCCAAATCAATTAAGGAAAGCTATTAGTAGAGAACTAGATTTGTCTCCTAAAACCTTAGATAATTGGATTGAAAACATAAGGATTTTAAGAAATAATCTTGCCCATAATATGAGGCTTTATGGGACGACTAACAGATATATTCCTAAATTTGAAAAGCATCATAAATTATCTGTTAATACTAATAGGCTATTCGCTTATTTCTTATTATTGAAAGAGTTGTCACAATTTGAAGAACAATGGGTATTTAGCTTAGAAAGGTTAGAAAGTATTATTGATAAATATAAAGAGTACATTGATCTTACTTTAATCGGATTTCCAGAAAACTGGAAAGCACTACTAAACAAAACATAACACGTAAAACTATTTCAATGCAGAATGAGTCAACGTCTCTTCTAAAAGGATAACCCCAGAAGCCCAAGCCGAGCTGGATGCGTTTTTAAAGGGGGTGGAGTTATAATTTGAATGCAGGTATCAGTCGTTTATAATGCATCATCTCGTATCTTTGGAAATTGACTTTTATCAAATCTAGGTAATACAATGGTATTACCTAGAGAATAGGAGGAAGTTATGGCAATTATTACATTGAAAGTCTCTGAAGCAGATAAGACATTTATGCAAGCCATGGCAAAGTTTGAAGGGGTCTCCCTGTCTGAAATGATCCGCAACAAAACTTTAGAAGCTCTAGAGGATGAATACGATGCACGCATTGGCGAGTCAGCCTATCAAGAGTACCTAAATGATCTCAAAGCAGGTTATGAGCCAATGAGCTGGGAGGATATGCTAGCTGAACTTGATGAGAATAATCAATAGAGCAATACCAAGCACCGGCAACCAATGCTGGTGCTTTTATATTTTTTAAATTTATAGGGTCATCAGTTGAAATCCTATGCCAAGAGCAGTAGAATGAGGGTGTAGTGGAAAGCGGTTACTTTTCACTGCGCAAGATCGCAAATCTGATGAGTGAGATGCCACCATCTCACGTCGTCTTAATGATATTTATAGCTTATCAGGAGGTATACCTATGGAGAAGCAAAAAGTTGTTATCATCGGTGCGTCCCACGGTGGTCATGAGTCCGCTATTGAGCTGCTAGACCAGTATCAGGGGCTAGACGTTACTATTTATGAGGCAGGTGATTTTGTCTCCTTCATGTCCTGCGGGATGGAGCTCTACCTAAAAGATGAGGTCACTGCTAAAGATGATGTCCGCAACTTTGCACCAGCAGACTTAGAAGCCAAGGGCGGTAAGATTTTTAACAACCACCAAGTCACTGCGATCAACGCCGATCAAAAGACAGTGACTGTCAAAGATACGAAATCAAATCAGACCGAGGAAGTCGCCTACGACAAGCTGATTTTAAGTTCTGGTGTTCGTCCCGTGACACTACCAGTTGAGGGATCTGACCTTGACAATATCTATCTCATGCGTGGCTATGACTGGGCGACTAAGATCAAGGCTGCCTTGGAATCACCGACCATTCAAAATGTTGTCGTCATCGGTGGAGGCTATATTGGATTAGAAGCTGTTGAGGTTTTTGCCAGCCGTGGTAAAAAGGTCAGCTTGGTTGATGTTATTGACCGCCCGCTAGGTACCTACCTCAATCCTGAGTTGGCAGATCTAGTAGCCAAAGAGCTTGAGCACCATAATGTCGGCCTATACATGAATACCAAAGTAGAGCGTTTCCAAGGTGATGATAAGGTCCAAGCAGTCATCACTGATAAGGGAGACATTCAGGCTGACCTAGTGATCCTTGCAGCAGGTGTCAAACCCAATACTGACTGGTTGCAGGGAATTGTTGATTTAGAGCCACGTGGATTTATCAAGGTCGATGAATATTTCCGTACCAATCTTCCAGATGTTTATGCCATCGGTGATGCGGTCTTACCGCTCTCCATTCCTGCTGGCAAGCCAATGCCTATAGCCCTAGCGACGACTGCTCGGCGTGAAGCCCAGTATGTCGTCAAACACCTCTTTGAAGCTAAGCCTAGTCGAGCCTTCGCAGGAGTAGTCGGATCTTCCGCCCTCAGTGTCTTTAATCTGCATTTCGCCTCTAGCGGTCTTAACACCTTTACAGCCGAGCAAGCTGGTCTTACCTACCAGACCAGCCTGTATCAGGATCGCTTACGTCCTGCCTATATCCCTGATGATAACAACCCTCAGGTTTATGTCAGCCTCACCTACCATCCTTTGACCCATCAGATTTTAGGAGGAGCTGTCTTATCGACTTACGACGTGACCGCCCAAGGCAACGTCCTAGCCCTAGCGATTGGGCATAAGATGACACTAGAAGATCTAGCTCAGGCTGATTTCTTCTTCCAACCAGGCTTTGATCGCCAGTGGAGCCTGCTCAATCTCGCTGCCCAGCATGCCTTAGGTCTCGCACCATTCTAATTGTTTTTCCCTTAGCCTAGCTCCCGTAAGAGCTTATCTCTAGACTATATGACCACCTAGAAAAAAGGGCTGATCGTGTAGATGCCATATAATGAGCAAGAGCAGTAAAGCCAACTCGAAAAACGGGGAGGCTTTGCTGCTTTTCTATAGCCTATCCTTATACCACTTGATAAAAAAAGGCAATGGTCGTAGTTCTCTAAATCTATGGTATGATTAAGGGACAAAACTATTTGGAGGCGTTATGGAAAATCATAACTTTGAAAATGAAGGCCAATTCCAGCGAAAGATGACCAGTCGACATCTGCAGATGCTGTCGATCGGTGGGATCATCGGTACTGGTCTCTTCCTGAGTTCGGGCTATGCGATTGCTCAGGCAGGGCCGCTCGGTGCGGTCTTATCCTATATCTTTGGCTCTGTCATGGTCTATCTGATCATGTTTTCTCTAGGAGAGCTAGCAGTAGCTATGCCAGTTACAGGCTCTTTTCATACCTATGCGACCAAGTTCATTAGTCCAGGGACTGGCTTTACAGTTGCTTGGTCTTACTGGCTTTGCTGGACAGTTGCTCTGGCATCTCAGTTCATCGGAGCTGCCAACCTCATGCTGCGCTGGTTCCCTGGCGTGCCCGTCTGGATTTTTGCGACTGGTTTTGCAGCCTTGGTCTTTTTGGTCAATAGCTTAAATGTCAAATGGTTTGCTGAGACTGAGTATTACTTTTCTAGTATAAAAGTCTACGCTATTATTCTCTTTATCCTATTAGGAGGGCTGGCGATTTTGGGAGTGCTTCCCTATGAGGGAAGTCATCAGGCGCCGCTCTTGACTAATTTCGTTAAAGATGGGCTCTTTCCCAAAGGACTGCTAGGAGTCATCACTGTTATCCTATCGGTCAACTACGCCTTTTCAGGGATTGAGTTGATCGGAGTGGCAGCAGGAGAGACTGACAATCCTAAAAAAGAGATTCCTTTTGCCATCAAATCGACTATTGGGCGCTTGGTGCTTCTCTTTTGTATGACCATAGCAGTGCTCGCTGCCTTGATGCCAGCCAGTCAGGCGGGTGTCGTAGAAGCTCCTTTTGTCGTAGTCTTCGACAAGATTGGTATTCCCTTTGCCGCTGATCTGATGAACTTTGTTATCCTGACGGCTATTTTATCTGCGGCTAACTCTGGGCTCTATGCCTCTGGGCGCATGCTCTGGTCACTGGCTAATGAAGGTATGATCAGTAAGAATGTCGTTCGTATTAATGAAAACGGTGTGCCCATGCGTGCCATGATTCTCTCAATGATCGGTGTTGTGATTGCCTTGGTAGCAAGTGTCTATTACGAAAAGACTATTTTCTTGGCCCTAGTATCGATCGCAGGTTTTGCGGTTGTCGTGGTTTGGCTGTCCATCCCGATCGCCCAGATCAATTTTCGTAAGCGTTGGCTCAAAGACCATAGCCTTGAAGAATTAGACTACAAGACACCGCACAGTCCAGCACTGCCTTACCTCACGATCATTCTTCTGATCATTTCTATCATCGGAATCGCCTGGGACCCCTCCCAGAGAGCCGGACTTTATTTTGGGGTTCCCTTTGTCATTCTTTGCTACATTTATCATTTTATCCGCTTTAAAAAGTGGTAGAAAGGAGCAGTCATGGGAGCATTTCATTCATTACTGCAATCGCAAGATTATATCATTTTGCACGGTGCCTTGGGGACTGAGCTTGAATATCAGGGACATGATGTCTCAGGTAAGCTCTGGTCAGCTAGGTACCTCTTAGAAAATCCAAAACTCATCCAAGACATCCACGAAACCTACCTAAGGTCTGGCAGTGATCTGGTCACGACGTCGAGTTATCAGGCAACCCTACCGGGTCTCCTTGATTATGGTGTCTCCGAGTCCCAAGCTAGGGCCTTGATCGCCCTGACAGTCGATCTGGCCAAGCAGGCACGAGAAAAGGTTTGGCAAGAGCTATCTGATCAGGAAAAAGCTCAGCGTCCCTTTCCTTTGATCAGTGGGGATGTCGGCCCATACGCAGCCTATCTAGCTGACGGCTCCGAATATACCGGTCGCTATGGTGACGTGACCAAGGAAATGCTCAAGGATTTTCATCGCCCCCGCATTCAGATTCTTTTGGATAACGGCGTCGATCTCCTAGCCCTTGAAACCATGCCCAACTTTCTTGAAGCGCAAGCGCTTGTTGAGCTATTAGCCCAAGAATTTCCTCAGGCTGAAGCCTATATGAGCTTCACATCGCAAGATGGCAAGACTATCTCAGATGGGACTAGCATCGAGATTGTAGCAGAGCTCATCAATAGTTCTGAGCAGATCCTAGCACTGGGTCTCAACTGCAGCTCACCTAGTGTTTATCACAATTTCTTAACCCAGCTGAGACGCTGTACAGACAAACCCTTTGTGACCTATCCCAATTCTGGCGAAGTCTATGATGGCGCTAGTCAAACCTGGACACAAGCCGCTGATCACTCGCACAGCCTTTTAGAAAATACTCAAAGCTGGCATGAACTAGGTGCCAAGGTGGTCGGTGGCTGCTGCCGTACCCGACCGCAGGATATCGCAGTCTTATCCAGTCAATTACGCTAATAAAAACGACCCTAAGTGGCCTGCCTTACAACAATCTAACTTGTTTCGGGCAGTACCAAGGTCGTTTTTTATTAAATAATGCTATCAGCTCTTTCAAAGGAGATTAGGGCTAGAGCCATTATGAGAGTGACCAGTGCTAAAATCCAAACGAGAGCATTCCAAGAACCAAAGAGCTGTTGGCTATAACCGAGAAGGATAGGCCCGATAGCTGCCAGCAGATAACCGCCTGTCTGTACCATACCAGAAAGCCGGGCGGTCTCTTGTGCAGTTCTCGTCTTAAGATTAAAGCTAACCAGCATATAAGGAAAAAGAGCTGCTACTGATAAACCTAGGCTGAGATGAGCAGTAGCCCAAACCATATAATTCGCTGGTCCTAAAAGAATCAGGGCTAGACCAACGAGACTTAGACTGGAAAAACCCAGCATAGTCCAAACTCTAGCCTGACGGGACTGCTGACTTACTAAGCCAGGGATAAGTAAAGACATAGGGAGACTGACCAGATTGAACAAGCCCAGAAGGGAGCCTGCTTGATTGGCCGAAAATCCTGCCGCCTGAGAAACCGTCGGCAGCCAGGTCAGCTCAGTATAAAACAGCAAGGATTGTAGACCTCCAAAAATGAGCATAGACAGAGCAGCAGGATTCCTCCAGAGACTTCGAGAAACTGGCTGCCTAGACCCGGCTTGAGCCCTGCTAGCTTGCTGAGTGGTAGATTTAGCATTGGGGAGCCAAATCAGAAAACCGATTAATACAAGACTAGATAGTAATAGGATAAAGCCCCGCCAGCTGATAACAGTAGAGATAGGTGAAGCCAGTAAAGTCAGGACGGTCGATGACAAGCCCATAATGCTGGTGTATAGACTTGTGTACAGACCGATTTTATGAGGAAAATGAGTAGCCACAATACTTGGCAATAATACATTGACACAAGCGATACTAGCACCCACGAGGACCGTCCCTAGATAGAGAGTGGGCAGAGAAATGATGCGCACCGCAGAGCCTACAGCCATGATCAAAAGTGCCAGTGTTATCAATCGTTCTAAGCCAAAGCGCTGGGATAATTGGGGAGCCAATGATGAAAAGCCTGCAAACATCAGCAGAGGAATAGAAGTCAAAGCTCCCAAAGAGCTCAAAGAGACTCTCAGATCCCGAGCAATATCAGGCAGGATAGTCGAAATCGTCGTAAAGGGCGAGCGCATGACAACCCCTAGCATGATCAGTCCCAAAACAATCCAGAATCTTTTTAATCGCATAGTTTTATACCTCAATTTTAAATTCAGGATCATCATATCAAATCTCAAGAGACATTTCATCCTTATTTTTAGGCATTTCCCATTTTTTTATTAATTATTGGGCTGTAAGTGTTGACAGTGATAAAAAGCCATGATACTATAATTAAGGTTTTGAAAAAAACTGACCTAAGACAGCAGGGGAGCTTGACTCATAAGAATCCTGCCGAGGCACAAAAACGTCACAATACCAGCTTGATCTGGTTACTATAGCGTATTTGTACTTTCGTGTCTGGGTTTGGATGCGATTTTTTCGTATTCAGACAAAATAATTACGGAGGTAAATCTTAATCATGAGTGAAGCTATTATTGCTAAAAAAGCTGAACTGGTCGATGCAATTGCTGAGAAAATGAAAGCTGCTGCAGCTATCGTGGTTGTAGACTCACGTGGTTTGACTGTTGAGCAAGATACCAACCTTCGTCGCAATCTTCGTGAAAGCGGCGTTGAGTTGAAAGTTATCAAAAACTCAATCTTGTCACGCGCAGCTGAAAAAGCTGGTCTTGACGACTTAAAAGATATTTTCGTTGGACCATCTGCTGTAGCATTTTCAAACGAAGATGTTGTAGCGCCAGCGAAAATCATCAACGACTTTTCAAAAGAAGCTGAAGCACTTGAAATTAAGGGTGGTGCCATCGAAGGCGCAGTATCTTCAAAAGAAGACATCCAAGCATTGGCAGCTCTTCCAAACAAAGAAGGCATGCTCTCTATGCTCCTTTCAGTACTTCAAGCGCCTGTCCGCAACGTTGCTTACGCAATCAACGCTGTTGCCGACAGCAAAGAAGACGGTGCTGCCTAAGCAGATTATCATTACAGGTAGCCTAAGGCTACAACCCATTTATTAAAATAAAAAAACATTTGGAGGAAAATGACAATGGCATTGAACATTGAAAACATTATTGCTGAAATTAAAGAAGCTTCAATCCTTGAATTGAACGACCTTGTAAAAGCTATCGAAGAAGAATTTGGTGTATCTGCAGCTGCTCCTGTAGCTGTCGCTGCTGCTGGCGGCGAAGACGCTGGTGCTGCTAAAGATTCATTCGACGTTGAATTGACTTCAGGCGGAGACAAGAAAGTTGCCGTTATCAAAGTGGTTCGTGAAATCACAGGTGAAGGTCTTAAAGAAGCTAAAGGTCTTGTTGATAACGCACCATCAGTTCTTAAAGAAGGTGTAGCTGCTGCCGAAGCAGAAGAAATGAAAGCTAAATTGGAAGAAGCTGGTGCTTCTGTAACTCTTAAATAATAGAGTCCAATTATCATAGAAACCGTTCCTTAGGGGGGCGGTTTTTTTAGTGCCATTTTTAACTGACGACGACAAAGAGTTTCACAATTAAGAGCTTAACATTGTGAAATTATCTGTCCATAGATAGCTTGTCGCCTTTTGTCCTTCCTTAGCCAGTGATAGTTCTCTATAATGAAAAGAAAGCTAAGAAGAGTGGAGGACTATTAGTTATGACAAAGGTTGTTTTACTGACAGGAGCATCATCTGGTATTGGTCTAGCAACAGCTAAGCTGCTAGCGCATAAAGGCTACAAAGTTTATGGAGCAGCCAGACATTCATCTGTGATTACTGCTCTAAATCACCCTCATATCCAGCCGATCACTATGGACCTGACAGATACTAGCTCTATCGAGCAAGCACTGGAGAAAATTCTTGACAATGAAGGACGGATCGATATCTTAATCAATAATGCTGGCTACGGTCAATTTGGTCCTATTGAAACGACGGCCATAACTGACGCCCGTCAACAATTTGAAGTCAACTTATTTGGCTTAGCACGGCTGACCCAATTAGTCCTTCCAATAATGAGGAAGCAAGGGCAGGGGCGTATTATCAATCTATCATCGGTTGGCGGACGCTTGACAACCCTGATGGGTGGATGGTATCATGCCAGCAAATATGCTCTTGAAGCCTTATCAGACGGACTGCGTATGGAGACCAGAGCTTTTGGAATCACAATAGTCCTCATCGAACCTGGCAGTGTCCGAACCCCTTGGAATACAATTATGCAACAGCATCTAGCTGATAGTAGTAAGAAAACCGTCTATAGTAGTCAAGCTCAAAAAATGATCAAGCGACTGCCTAAACTGTACCAAAGCGCTCTCTTCTTAGAGCCAGAATCAGTTGCAAAAACCATTGTCAAGGTCTGTCAGAAAAAACATACCAAGGCACGCTACCTTGTAGGAAAAGGAAGTAGGGGACTCATCTTTTTACACGCTATCCTACCAGCCAAATGGTTTGACCGCCTTGTCATCAAATCTTTAACCTAAATAGTAGCCAAGGAAAAACGACTGTGAAAATAGTATTAACCCCTGCATTTCAAAACTTTTTACACACTATTGGCATAGATATCCAAGCCATTATAGAGAGTGCTCACTTATCTAATCAACTGACGCACCATACACTTCGCTACAGCAATAGCGACTACCACCAATTCATGATGACTGCTGATCCCCTAATCTCTGATCAAGCCATACTGGAACTAAGTAAAATAGAGAATATCCAGCACTTTGTTCCAGTATTTTTTGTAGCCTTATCCAGCTCCAATGGATTAGTAGCCTATGAGAAAATCAAACGCTATAAATCGCTAATAGGGCCTCTGCAACTGAACATTCAGGATCTTGGTGAGACCATCAGTCTATCCTTTGACTATCAATTTCCGTATTTACCACGTACTGTTTTGCTTCAAGAGCAATTATTATTGCTGAATCTTCTAAGAGCAGGAACGGCTAAACAGATCAATCCTATCAAAGTTTCTGGACCTTATCGCTATGGTTCGCTCTTAGAGCAGGCATTAGGTCTTCCTACTGAGAAAGCAACTAACAATACTATAGTCTTTCAGAAAGCAGATCTAGAGCTACCTTTTTCTAAGGCAAACCATACCCTGTGGCTGATCTTAAAACCCTATCTTGAGCAACAATTACACTTAACTAAGCAAAAACAAATGCTGCAAAGGCAGCTCATCGAAGCTATCATCAAGGGGGATGCCTCCTTAAGAGCTATATCTCAGCAGCTCCATATCAGTCCACGGACTTTACAGCGCCAACTGGCGCGACAAAATACAAGCTTCAAGCTAGAGCTAGCTGCCATTCAAAAAGCCTTTGCCCTTAGCTATTTAGCTATGGGCTTAACAACAGACGATATTGCTTTTCTGCTAGGTTTCTCAGATAGCTCCAGCTTTCTGAGAGCCTTTAGAAGATGGACAGGACTAGGGATTAAAGAATATCACAAACAGCTTAAAAAGTAGCAGAGCTATAAGATATTAAAATGAGTTAAGCTATTGCTCAACTCATTTTATATCTATATCCGCAGCTTGAAAGTGTTGATCAGCGTTCCAATACCTGTGATAGAGATATCAATCGTATCGCCGTCTGATAGCCAAGATTGTTGCTCTTCATCTTGGCCCAAGATAACACCACTCGGGGTTCCTGTAAAGATCAAGTCACCCGGTAGAAGGGTCATATAGTTGGAGAGGTAAGAGACAATTTCATGGGGCTTATGAATCATTTGCCGCACTTGCTCTTGCTGACGAATCTCTCCATTAACACGGGTGATCAGTTCTGCCTCTTCAAAGTCAAAGTCTTCCCTAGTCACTAAGAAGGGGCCAACTGGGGCAAAGCCGTCCATAGACTTTCCTAAAGTCCATTGACTGGTCTGGAACTGCGGGACACGTGCAGTAAAGTCATTGCCGATCGTATAGCCAAAAATGGCTTTCTCTGCCTGATCCAGATTGGCATTTTTGACAGTTTGGCCCACGACTATGACCAACTCCCCCTCATAGTCATAATGGTGGGCAACATCTGTCCCATAAATCGTAGCATTATGATGATTCAAGGTATTAGGGAGCTTGGTAAAAATCTCAGGAAAGTCAGATTTGATAAAAAAATCAGTCTCAGATTGATGATCCCTATAATTCAACCCTACCGCTAAAATTTTTGAAGGATTAGGGAGAATAGGAGCACGGTCGTAGCCAAAAATATCTTTAACAAGATAGGCAGAAAAGTCTATACCTTCCAGCGCTTGCTGGGCCTCTCCCGATTGGATAAATTCTAATAGATCACTCTGTTTGGACTTAGTATCTGCCAATAGTTGACTGACATTGATCCAGTAGCCCTGCCATTCCATCAGGACCTGCTCCTGATTGTCTTTGGTAATTGCTGTTAATTTCATCGCTAAACACCTCACTTTATTCCCCCCTATTATACCAGAAGAGCCTTGAAAAGATAACTAATCTCAAAAAATGATAAATAGATCGTAACCTCTCCGATAGTCTTGTGACGGAGCTAGGAGGAGAAGCGTTCTTATATGTGATCCAACTTTCAAACGAATCATTTGCTGGCTATAACTGATTTTGCTACACTAAGAGCACAAAAGGTTGTTGGGAAATAGGAGTAATGTCCTAAAGTTTCAATGCAGCCTGATGCTAATAACGTTAGGGAGGACTTTCTTATGACACATGTACAAACCGCTGTATTTACTGTAGACGCCGATTACCAAGCAGCTTTTGGAGAAAAGATAAAAAATGACCTCAATTCTCTGCATTCTTGGCCTGGAAATGTCTCAGCAGAAGCATGGCAAGCAGGTGAAGAAGACGGTAAAATCGACTTTGTCTTAGTATCTAAATGGACAGACAAGGCTGATTTTGAAGCCTGGCTCAGCCGCCCAGAACATGCACAGAGACATCAAAAACCAGAGGTACAAGAAGTCCGCAAACACGTGACAAGAAAAGTTGCTAGCTATCAAGTCTTGGCTGACTAAGTCAAGAACCTAAGATAACAATAAAAGAGTTGATTAGACCAAGCTGTAAAGCCCGATCTAATCAACTCTTTTTTAATCGTCCTCAATAAAGCGATAACCAGCAACCTTTGCCAAGGCAAAGATAACAAAGAAGGTAATCATAGCGCTGACTGCGACATCAGATAAGAAATGCGCCTGTACCCGCACACGTGAGATTGCCATGAGAAAGCCGTAAGCTAAGCAGATATAAGTCATGCGAGTTTGCCCCTTGACGTGGTCGCGACTGATGAGAAAAGGGTAGAACATGGCACTCATCCCAGCTAGCGTATGCCCAGATGGGAAGGAACGATGACCGTTTTCCCCATTGATCTGCCACCAATTCGTAAAATGAGCCCCATCGACATGACCAAAGACTTCGTAAGGACGAAAGCGCCCCCAGGTTTCCTTCATTGTATCGATGATGTTTTCAGATAAGAAGTAAAAGGCGATCCCTAAAATAGCAACAGAGATAAGATAATTAAGAGCTCTGGGCTCTTTTTTTGAGAGCCATCTAAACTGTATGATACTGCCCACAGCCCATATAGCTATACTCATGCTGTATTTCAAGCTCATAGGGTAGCTGATGGCAGTTCCCGTATCGTTATTAGCCGTGGCAATAGGAAGTCCTTTGGCGATATTGTCTGCACTACTATAGCCATAGTAAAGCCAGTCATCCACCATATGAAGAATAGCCCAAAAAGATAACAGCAGAGCAGCTCCGGTTAGAATCAACTTAAGCAGAGGAACCTGGCTGCGCTTATAGGCTACAAACCCAAGAATATTGGCAGAGACAAAGAGTACCAGAGGTTCGGGAAACATCCCAAAGTCCTGAAAGACGGTCCCAAAGATAGAGTCTTGGCTCCCCAACTGTTGGGAAATAGATTGATCAAAAAAACTGGCCAAGATGAGCAGTAGGATAGAACTACCATAGACAATGGTCAGTAGACGTTTTTCCTGACGATTAAGTGTAAACATATCAAAATCCTTTCAAAAGTGATGGGCTCATTGTAACAAGTCTTTTCAAAGAAACCATCAGCATCATGTAAAATCCATGCAAAATCAATCGATTCTCAGATTTTACAAAAACTTTACAAAACTATAGGAATAAATTTGATAGTTGATCGGTAAAATAAGACGTGTAAAAATTAAAACTAAGGAGACCCTTACTCATGAAAAAAATGACACGTTTCTCACTAATCGCCTTAGCCGGATTGGCTGGCCTAAGTCTCTTAACGGCTTGTGGTGGTTCAAAATCAGGATCTAGCAACCAACCTATCAATATCATCACTCGTGAAGATGGCTCTGGCACACGCGGTGCCTTTATCGAACTCTTTGGCGTCGAAGAGAAAAACAGTGATGGTAAAAAAGTTGATAAGACAACTCAACAAGCAACTGTTACTAATTCAACAGCCGTCATGCTGACGACAGTGGCTGGTGATGAAAGTGCGATTGGTTATGCGTCGCTGGGATCTGTCAATGACACCGTTAAGGTACTAAAAGTCGATGGAACCAAGGCTAGCGCCGAGGCAGTGAAAGACGGTAGTTATAAGATTTCACGTCCTTTCAATATCGTAACCAAGGACAATCTTAATAGCCAAACAAAAGATTTCATTCAGTATATTCAAAGTAAAGATGGGCAAAAGATTGTCGAAGACAATGGCTATATCTCAGATTCCAATACAGGTGCCTACAAGTCTCAAAACAAGAGCGGAAAGATCGTTATCGCAGGCTCAAGCTCAGTGACTCCAGTTATGGAAAAACTCAAAGAAGCCTACATCAAGGAAAATCCAGATGTAACGATCGAGATTCAGCAAAGCGATTCCACAACAGGGGTAACCAGTGCGATTGATGGAACATGTGACATCGGTATGGCTTCTCGTGAACTGGAACAGTCTGAAACAGATAAGGGCGTTAAATCACAAGCCATTGCACTAGATGGTATCGCCATTATCGTCAATAAGAATAACAAAGTAAACACTATTACAAGTGATCAAGTCAAAGCCATTTATACTGGTAAGACAAGCACTTGGGCTGAACTTGACAAATAAGGAGTCTTAGATGGCCCAGACAAAGGAAAAAATCATGCAGGCAGTCTTCTTCCTGACTGCTTGTATTTCTGTATTATCAGTTCTACTTATCTGTCTCTTTATCTTTTCAAATGGAATTCCAGCTATCACAAAGATTGGACTCGGTGACTTTATCTTTGGCAAGATATGGCAGCCAGCTAATAATAGCTATGGAATCTTTCCTATGATCATCGGATCTATCTATGTGACGGCGGGTTCCTTGGTAGTCGGGGTTCCTGTCGGAATTCTCAGTGCCATTTACATGGCTAAATTTTGTCCAGATAAGATCTATAAGCCACTCAAGATGGCCATTAATCTCATGGCGGGGATTCCATCGGTTGTCTATGGTTTCTTTGGCTTGGTAGTCTTGGTACCCTTTATCCGAGAACAGACACTGAGTCTTGGTACTGGGGTTCTGACAGCCTCCCTACTTTTGGGGTTGATGATTCTTCCAACCATCATTACCGTCTCAGAGACGGCTATCCGAGCAGTCCCTGATAGTTACTATGAAGGAGGGCTAGCTCTCGGTACCTCCCATGAGCGCAGTATCTTTTTCATTGTTGTCCCCGCTGCCAAACGCAGTATCTTAGCTGCCGTGATTTTAGGATTAGGACGTGCTATCGGTGAGACTATGGCTGTTATTATGGTCGCAGGAAATCAAGCCGTCATCCCGACATCGATCACCTCTGGTGTCCGGACCTTAACCACCAATATTGTGATGGAGATGGGCTACTCAACTGGCCTTCATCGTCAAGCCCTAATCGGGACGGCAGTCGTCTTGTTTGTCTTTGTACTAATCATCAATGTCAGCTTCTCGCTGATACGTAAAGAGGAGTAAAGATGAAAATCAAAAAATCAAGCCACTGGCAAGAAAAGTGGTTAGCCTATAAAAATGATCCTCTATCCTTATGTTTAAACCTACTGGTGCATATAGGGATTGTCTTAACCGCTTTATCGATCCTAACGCTTGTGGGCTACATAATGATCAAGGGTATTCCCAATATTAAGTCCAGTCTCTTTGAAATGACTTACACCACACAAAATGTGTCCCTCATGCCTGCTCTCATCAATACTGTTTTTATAACGATACTAGCGCTCTTGTTTGCAGTTCCAGTTGCCATCGGAGCTTCTATCTATTTGACAGAATATGCAAGACGAGACAATCCCTTTGTAACGGTGATCCGTATTGCAACTGAGACTCTGGCAGGTATCCCATCCATTATCTATGGTTTGTTTGGTGCCCTCTTTTTCGTTAAATATGCCCATATGGGTCTCTCGCTCCTATCTGGAGCAG
The DNA here is from genome assembly GCF_058314295.1 of Streptococcus sp. ALY_208. Classification (NCBI taxonomy): domain Bacteria; kingdom Bacillati; phylum Bacillota; class Bacilli; order Lactobacillales; family Streptococcaceae; genus Streptococcus; species Streptococcus sp. ALY_208. The sequence continues at coordinate 91,039 of NZ_JBZFUI010000005.1, forward strand.
TGACCTTAGCGGTTATGGTCCTTCCTTTAGTGATGCGCACGACAGAAGAAGCTCTTCTATCAGTTCCAGATGGCTATCGTGAAGGGAGCTTCGCTCTGGGTGTTGGAAAATTGCGCACCATTTTTCAAATTGTTTTGCCGAGCGCCCTGCCTGGAATCTTTTCTGGGATTATCCTAGCCATTGGTCGAATTGTCGGTGAGTCTGCTGCCCTGATCTTTACAGCGGGAACCGTAGCAGAAGTGGCTAAGAGTGTCTTTAGTTCCAGCCGTACCTTGGCTGTTCATATGTATGCTATTTCAGGAGAAGGACTCTATATCAACCAAACCTACGCTACAGCGGTTATCTTGCTAGTCTTAGTTATCGTCATCAACCTCTTTTCAGAATGGGTTGCTAAAAAATTAGAAAGAAGGATCAATGGTGAATAAATTAGTAATCGACCAATTAAATCTCTACTATGGTGACCATCATGCGCTCAAGGATATCAAGCTAGACATTGCTGAAAAAGAAATCACTGCCTTTATCGGCCCTTCGGGTTGTGGAAAATCAACTCTGCTTAAAAGCCTCAATCGCATGAATGATTTAGTTAGAAACTGCCATATCCAAGGACTAGTAGCCTTGGATGGCAAAGATATCTACAAGGATGTCGATACAAATATCCTGCGCAAAAAAGTCGGTATGGTCTTTCAGAAGCCCAATCCCTTTCCTAAAAGCATCTATGATAATGTTGCCTTTGGACCGCGCTCACACGGGATTCACAACAAGGCCAAGCTCGATGAAATTGTCGAGCATTCTCTGCGCAGAGCTGCCATCTGGGACGAAGTGAAGGACCGACTCAACAAATCAGCCCTAGGACTATCAGGAGGACAGCAGCAGCGATTGTGCATTGCGCGTGCCCTAGCTATTGAGCCTGAAATTCTGCTCATGGACGAGCCAACTAGTGCCCTAGACCCAGTTTCCACCGCTAAGATCGAAGAATTAGTCATGGAACTGAAAAAGAACTATACCATTATCATGGTCACCCACAACATGCAGCAAGCTGTCCGGGTGTCTGATAAAACAGCTTTCTTCCTATCTGGTGAGTTGGTCGAGTTTGATAGGACCAGTCAACTCTTCTCAGTGCCACAAGACAAACGAACAGAAGATTATATTACAGGGAGGTTTGGCTAATGCGTTCTAAGTTTGATCACCAACTCAATGACCTCAATAAGGATTTAACCCTTATGGGTTCTCTCTGTGAGGAAGCTATCATCCTATCCTTAGAAATTTTAAAGGAAGATGAATTTCACCTAGCTGACCAAGTGACAGAGACCGCTCGCCACATTGATCGATTAGAAAGAGACATCGAAGCTCAGTGCCTCAAGCTCCTTTTACGCCAGCAGCCAGTTGCCAGAGATTTGCGCCGTATCTCAGCTGCTCTTAAGATGGTCTATGATATGAAGCGCGTGGGAGCTCAGTCTGGTGAAATGGCAGCTATCATTGCACAAAAGCATATCATCTCAGGTCCAGAAGTCGAGCTTTTAGAAGAGATGACCAAGCTTGTAGCTAAGATGGTAACTAGAAGTATCGATGCTTTCGTGGATGAAGATAGGACGAAAGCTCAAGAAGTCATCGAACATGATGAGCAAGTCAACCAACAATTTGATACAATAAAAGAAAAACTGATTGCCTACTTTGCTCAGCCAGAAGCGGATGGGGAATATGCAATAGATCTCTTGATGGTCGCTAAATATGTAGAACGTATCGGAGATCATACGGTTAATATTGCTAAGTGGGTGCTTTATTCAATTACAGGACAGTTAGATGGAGATACTGCATGATTTATTGTGTCGAAGATGATGATGATATTCGTGAGCTCATTTTATACACTTTAGAGACTTCTGGATTCAAAGCCAAAGGTTTTGAAGACAGTACTCTTTTTTGGGAGATGTTTGACCAAGAACAACCAGAACTCATCTTATTGGATATTATGCTGCCAAATGAAGATGGTCTGACAATTCTCAAACGGCTCAAGAACAGCCTAGGGACCAAAGATATACCTGTCATAATGACAACAGCCAAGGGAACTGAATTTGACAAGGTCAAGGGTCTGGATCTCGGAGCAGATGACTACCTCGTCAAACCTTTTGGTATGATGGAGATGATTTCTAGAGTCAAGGCTGTTCTGCGTCGTTCTCAAACCAAGACTAATTTCCTGGAAATGGGAGCCCTATCTTTGGACAGCGATGCTCATCTCATTATGCTTAATCACAAAAGACTAGAGGTCACCCGAAAAGAGTTTGATCTGCTGGAACTCATGATGAGCCATCCCAAGCGGGTCTTCACCCGTCAGGAGCTTTTAGACACGGTGTGGGGAGAACAAGCCGTTTTAGAGACACGGACAGTTGATGTCCACATCGGCACACTACGAACCAAGCTCGGCTCTTACAGCCATTATATCCAAACTGTTCGTGGGGTAGGCTATCGAATGGAGGTAACCGATGACCCGTAAGATTTTTAAGTCAACACTCTTAGCAACCTTAGGGGTACTTATAGCTTCCTTAGTCATGATTTTAGGGGTGCTTTATCGCTACTTTACCGACAACCAAATGGCTCAACTGCGTACAGAGACCAGTTTGGTTGCCCAAGGGATAGACCTGGGCGGTTCACGTTATTTTGACCAGCTGGATACGTCTAGTATTCGAGTGACTTGGATCGATGATACAGGAACTGTGATCTATGACAGTGATAAGGATCCTGCCAAGATGGCCAATCATGCTAATCGTAAAGAGGTCAAAGAGGCTTTAAGAAGCGGAGTAGGAGAGAGTTCACGCTACTCATCGACAATGACCCAACGCTCACTCTACACCGCTAAACGCTTAAAGGATGGAACTGTCGTAAGATTGTCGGTCACCCAACACACTGTCCTCTTACTCTTGATACGAATGGCACAGACGATTTTCTTAGTAGTAGTAGTCGCTTTTCTGCTCTCTATTATGCTTGCTCGCTATACAGCCAATCGCCTAGTTGAGCCCATTAATAGACTCAACCTTGAAGCGCCCATGGAAAATGACACCTATGAAGAACTGTCTCCCTTGCTGCGTCGGATCGACCGTCATCAAAGGGAGATCAGCCATAGAGAAACCCTGCTGGCACAACACCAACAAGAGTTTGATACCATCATTTCCCGAATCAAGGAGGGGATGATCCTACTCAATAACAATCGTCATATCATCAGTATCAACCCATCTGCCCAGAAACTCTTCAATACGGATGAAACAGCCATCACCAAGGATATGATCGAAATCTCACGTGATTACAATCTCAATCAATTAATCGACAAAGGACTAGATGGCAAAAAAGGTGAAGGCTATCTAGAATTTGATCAAGCTACCTATCGTGTCTTGGGACGTCCTGTCAAAGAGGGGGACCAGATAACAGGACTTGTCCTCTTACTTTTTGATATTACCGATCAGCTTCAAATTGAGCAGATGCGCCGTGAGTTTACAGCTAATGTCTCTCATGAACTAAAAACACCCCTGCATGTCATCGCAGGCTACTCCGAGATGCTTAGCGGTCAGCTCGTTAGTGAAGATGACATTCCTAAATTTGCGCAGAAGATTTATCGAGAATCCCAGCGTATGATCCAACTCGTAGAGGATGTCATCAATCTATCCCATCTGGATGAATCTGATCAGATAGAGATGGAGCTCCTTGACCTAAATCAAATCAGCGAGCAGATCGTCTCATCCTTGCAAGCAAAGGCAAAAGATAGTCATATCACCCTCGATCTAACCGGACAAAAAGCCCTTATTATGGCTAATCCAGCCTTGATCGAATCGATCGTCTATAATCTCTGCGACAATGCCATCCGCTATAATAAAGAAGGCGGTCAGGTCTTCGTGCGTATCCAGTCTAGCTCTGACTCTGTTCAGCTGGAAGTAGAAGATACTGGAATCGGAATACCTAAAGATGAGCAACAGCGCATCTTTGAGCGCTTCTACCGTATTGATAAGAGTCATTCTAAGAAAGTTGGAGGCACAGGTCTTGGGCTCTCTATTGTGAAACATGCTGTTCAACTCCATGGTGCTCAGATCCAAATTGACAGCCAAGAAGGTAAGGGAACCAAGATGACCGTGATCTTCAAAGCCGTCAAATAAAAGATCACTCTTATAAACCTAAGACTGGGACAATAACTCCCAGTCTTTTATTTTCCCTGCTATCAAGTCTGATTATTTCAAACTCTGTTAGAAATAATCGCCTGTTTTAAAGTTTTAACTTGACTGATAGCGGATACCAAGGTGTAAAATGGAGATGAAATTCCTAGAGGAGATTATTAGCATGACGTATATAAGATTAGGCGCAGCAGACAGATGCAGGTATTATTTAGATGAAACCTACCTGCCCCACAAGGTTATTGGAGTTGTGACATAAAATGAATTTATCTCTATACGATCTCTATCAAAAGATGCTGGCTCACATGGGACCAACCAACTGGTGGCCGGCTGACAGCAAGCAGCAGATCATCATTGAAGCTATCTTGATTCAGAATACAACAGAAGGCAATGCTGTTCGTGCATCGCAGCTGATTAAAGCGCAGACTGACTATGATTTTCAGCGCATTCAGCAACTAACTCTGGAAGAGTTGGAAGAGCTCGTTCGGCCAGCTGGCTTTATGAAAAATAAGAGTAAGGCGATTAAGACACTGACCCAGTGGTACCTAGCTCACAACCAGGATCCCAAGGCTACTGTAGCACAGTACGGTGACACCCTTCGTGACACCCTACTTAAGCTGCATGGTGTCGGACCTGAGACGGCTGATGTCCTGCTAACTTATATATTTGACCAGCCACAATTTGTAGCAGATAAGTATGCTCGTACGCTTTTTAGTCTCCTAGGTGTCGAAGGGTTGACCAACTACCAAAGTTTGAACCGTCAGCTCTCAAGACTGCCAGAGCCCTTTACTTATCAGGATGCCCAAGAATTTCACGGCTTGATTGATGAGTTTGGCAAAAGCCATTTTCATCCTATAGAGAACTTCAAAACAAGCTTTCTGGCTGACCATAGGTTAGACTGGCGGGCTTAAAGAAAAGCAAGCTAAATCAGGATTTACAATTTCAATACTGCGTGGTATGATTAGAGCAATCGATTTTTCGATCATACAATAAAATAATCTATCAGAAACTTATTTAAACTGTGAATAGGGCACAGCGTCTCTACAAGACACCGTAAATGTCTTTCAATAAGTATGGCAGACAAGAACTAACTTCAAAGTGCTTTTTGTGTATCAAAAGCCTTCAAAAGCTAGTGTTAAAAATGAGTATCTGACACAGTGGATACTCATTTTTTATGCTATTTTAAAACCAATTAGAGGCAATTAAGAAAGACTAGTCCCTATTCAAGTTATTATTTTTTTCTGTTGATTGAGGAGGAAAATGTGAAAGCACTGGAAGATCGTATTCGCAAAGATGGTCAGGTTTTGGGAGAGAACATTCTCAAGGTAGATAGTTTCTTGACCCATCAGGTGGACTATCAACTCATGCAGGAAATGGGACAAGTATGGGCGGAAGTTTACAAGAAGGCAGGGATTACAAAAATTGTCACTATTGAAGCTTCTGGCATTGTACCTGCTGTCTATACCGCCCAAGCATTAGGGATCCCCATGATTTTTGCCAAAAAACATAAAAATATCACCATGACTCAAGGAATTTTGACAGCAGAAGTTTATTCTTTTACCAAGCAGGTGACTAGTACCGTTTCTATTGCTGAAAAGTTTCTCTCCAAAGATGACAGGGTCTTGATCATTGATGATTTTTTAGCCAATGGACAAGCTGCCAAGGGCTTGATTGAAATTATCCAGCAAGCAGGAGCAGAAGTGGTGGGGATCGGTATCGCCATCGAAAAATCATTTCAGACAGGACGTCAGCTCCTGCAGGATATGGGACTGAAAGTAACCTCTTTAGCACGTGTAGCTAGCTTTAGTAACAATCAAGTAAACTTCAAGGAGGCAGACGCTTAATGAACAAGGAAAGTCATACCCAATCAGCTATTTTAGGACTGCAGCATCTCTTATCCATGTATGCAGGATCTATTCTAGTACCCATCATGATCGCCAGCAGTCTAAACTACTCTGCGACCCAGCTGACGTATCTGATTGCAACTGATATTTTTATGTGTGGGGTAGCAACCTTTTTGCAGCTTCAGCTCAATCAATACTTTGGCATTGGTCTGCCGGTCGTACTCGGCTGTGCCTTTCAGTCGGTTGCCCCTTTGATCATGATCGGACAGAGTCAAGGATCTGGCTATATGTTTGGTGCCTTGATTGCCTCGGGGATCTACGTTATTTTAGTGGCTGGTATCTTTTCTAAAATTGCTCGATTTTTTCCGCCGATCGTGACAGGCTCTGTTATCACTGTTATCGGTCTTAGTCTGATTTCAGTAGCTATGGGCAATATGGGAGATAATGCGGATAAGCCAAGTCTTGAATCATTATTTCTATCTCTGGCAACCATTGCCATCGTTCTTTTAGTTCAAATAGTTGCTAAGGGCTTCATCAAGTCCATTGCTATTTTGATTGGACTAGTTGGTGGTACTCTTCTTGCCAGCTTCATGGGTCAGGTTGATTTCTCTGCTGTTTCCCAAGCACCACTGGTCCATGTCCCCCAACCATTTTATTTTGGCCAGCCTAAGTTTGAATTAACCTCGATCATTATGATGTGTATCATTGCAACCGTCTCTATGGTCGAATCGACTGGTGTTTACTTAGCCTTGTCTGACTTGACCAAGGATAGATTGGACAGCAAGCGTCTGCGTAATGGTTATCGTGCAGAAGGATTGGCTGTCCTTCTTGGCGGGATTTTCAATACCTTCCCTTATACTGGCTTCTCGCAAAACGTCGGACTTGTCCAGCTCTCAGGAATCAAGAATCGTCGCCCAATTTATTACACCGCTGTCTTTCTAATCATACTGGGGCTCGTTCCTAAGTTTGGTGCCCTAGCACAGTTGATCCCCAATCCCGTCCTAGGTGGTGCTATGCTAGTCCTCTTTGGTATGGTAGCGCTTCAAGGTATTCAGATGCTCAATACCGTCGACTTCAAAAATGAAGAGCACAATTTCATTATCGCAGCTGTTTCTATTGCCGCTGGATTAGGGTTTAACAATACCAATCTCTTTGCCAGCGCCCCCACAACAGTCCAAATGTTCTTTACCAACGGTATCGTCATGGCTACACTTAGCTCAATCCTACTCAATATCATTTTCAATACCAAGTCTAAAAAGAAGCAGAGCTAGTGAGCTTGCCTGTTAAAATTAAAAATCCTATGACCTTCTCGGCACTGCACCCCAATGATGGGACAGTAGAAAAACACAACTTTTTTTGTATAATAGTAGTAGCAATAAATTAGGTGGTGAATATAGTGAGATTAGCTGTTAGACTTGCAATAGAAACAAAGCATAGTATTGATACTCTTAAAAAAGAAATAAAAGCAACTGGAGAATTTGATAATCTCCATCTTACTAACGGCTTTGTCGTAAATCAAGCCTATTTAGATTCTAAAAAAATTACTGCTAAACAAAAATGGGACAAAGTATTAAAATTTGGTTCTCAAGTTGAGGAACGAAATGCACCAAAAACACGAACTGATTTACAAGTGAATCAGACTACTATTGATGGAATTGCTGAATTAAAAAATATTTTACCCCAATACACAGAAACCAATTATGTAACTACTTCATTTGTTATTAGAATGATAGTAAGAGGTTCTTTACTATTGAGACATGGAGAAATTTAGGTTTAGGGCCTATTTTTTATTTTAATTTTATGTGTTGACAAAACACGACACTTTATCTTATAATAGTTCCGTAGGATATTTACGACATATAAAATAAACGGAGAATGAAGAATAATGATTAGATCAGCTTTAAATTCAGAAGAAACTGTAAGAAGAACAAGGATCCTTTATTTAGAGAAATAGTAAGTGTGTTAAATAAAATAGAAACAGTCGCTAGATAATCGTACGAATGACAAATACCTAACTATTGAAAAACGGTTTGAGAGGATTGTAGTCCGAAAAGAATATTTAATTTCGATATTCCATGGTATAATGAAATAATGAAATTAGCTAGATTGAGGGTAAAATATTGGAAATTGATACTATATATAATGGAGACAGTACAGAATTAATAAAAAATATTAAAACAGAAAGCATTCACCTAATTCTATCTGATATTCCCTACGGTATAAGCTTTGCAGATTGGGATATTTTACATGAGAATACTAATTCTGCTTTAGGCGGTTCGAGTCCAGCACAGCATAAAACAGGTAGTGGATTTAAAATGAGAGGAAAACCCATTAATGGTTGGAGCGAGGCTGATAGGAAAATACCTATTGAATATCAAAATTGGGTTGAAAGCTGGGCAAAAGAATGGTTTCGAGTCTTAAAGCCTGGAGCAAGTTGTTTGATTTTTGCAGGTAGACGATATGCACATAGAGCGATTGTAGGTTTGGAAAATTCAGGCTTTACATTTCGAGATATGATCGGTTGGAATAGAAGTAAAGCCACCCTGAAAGCTCAAAGAATCTCAAAGGTTTATGAACGCAGAAGTGATTTTGAGAATGCTGAAAAATTATCAGAATGGAGAGTAGGAAATTTAAGACCTGTTTTTGAGCCTATTCTATGGTTTACCAAACCCTATAAACAAGGTGGTACAATTGCTGATAATATGTTAATACACGGCGTTGGAGGATACAATCTAGAAAAATGGCAAATGTTTTCAACCAAAGGTAACAACTATATTGAAATTCCTAATTTATCAACCGATCGTGGATTACATCCAACTCAAAAACCATTAGCACTTATGAAGGCACTTATTGAATTAACAACTCAAGAAAATCAATTAATTCTTGATCCCTTTGCCGGAAGTGGCACTACTTTGGTTGCTGCAAAGGAGTTAAATAGACATTATTTAGGATTTGAGATAAATGAAGAATATTACAGTAATTCGTTGAATCGCTTAAATACATTGGTTTAAATATATTAAAAAATAGCCGTAAAATCTACATTTCACGGCTATTTTTGCTACATTATAAAGTTCTTGATTATTAGTTTTTCAAAATCCAGATTCGATAAATTTAAAGTATGCTGTTGATTTTTTATCTTTTGCAAGTCTAAATTTTTCAATACGTTCTTTGAATGCTATAATGTCTTGCGTTTCAATTTCTTGCCTATAATTTAAAAAAGCTTCTCTAAGAAATTCGTCAGGAATTTCATTTATTTCAGATTCAATATCTTTTATTTTTAATTGTTTTTGTTCTTCTAAAAACATTATCTTACTTAATACAAAATTAAATATCTTTTCTTCAGACAATTCCAAGAATTCTCTGAAGTGTGACTCACTATCCCCTGTAATTTGTAAAATTACTCCGTTAATTTTTTTCCAATAGTCATTTCGACCACTAGCTTTTTCAGGAAATATTTGGTCGTAATTCCATAACTTTTCCAAATTATTGGAATCAAAAGTACCTTTTCTTTCTAAAAAATATGCCAAATAGTGAAACGGAAGCATTAATATCGGATTCTTTTTATCTGAACAGTATACATGAGCATCACTTTTTCTAGTCCACTCATGTAATTGGGGATATACTACCAGCCCTCCTAATCTTTCTCCAAAATGTCTTGCAGCCCATTTTGAATAATCTTCTGGCTTAACAAAATCTTTTACATTGGGAGCCTGTTGAGACCTCCCCAGTCTAAATGATTTTGTATCTGAAACAATTGTTTTGTTATTGATTTTTATTACAACATCTTCATAAGATGATTTTTGAGTTACAGATCTTGCCTCAAAACCCATTCGAATAGCCCAATTTACTTCAAGTACCTCACATAGTTTTGTAAAAAGAGTTTCTTCTCTAGAATCTGCTCCATACAAATCAGGAATGTATCCTGATGTGATTAAAATATTTACAAAATCTTGGTCACTAATTTTACTGAGCATACTGAAAAAATCTTCGGTAACTTTTTCGGTATCAACAGTAAGTAAATCGGTTCCCTCAAGTTTTTTAAATTCATCATTCACGAGTTTTTCAAGGTCATAGACCATATTTTTCTCCTGTTTACGATTATTTTATTAAAGGCTCTGAAACACTGATTTTTAAGCCTTTTTATTATACAATATCATTTATTCCCACTCAACTGTTGCTGGCGGTTTGCTGGTAATATCGTAGACAATGCGGTTGACATGATCGACTTCGTTAACGATACGGGTTGAGATTTTTTGAAGGACGTCCCAAGGCAGCTTGGCAAAATCGGCAGTCATCCCGTCAATAGAAGTGATAGCACGAATGGCTATCGTATAGTCGTAAGTCCGACCATCTCCCATAACACCGACTGAGCGGACACCAGTATTCACCGTAAAGTATTGCCAAACATCACGTTCAAGTCCAGCCTTAGCGATTTCCTCACGAAGGATAGCATCTGATTCACGGACAGTTTCCAGCTTTTCGGCAGTAATATCTCCCATGACACGGATAGCTAAACCAGGTCCAGGGAAGGGCTGGCGCCAAACGATGTCATCTGGCATACCAAGAGCAGTTCCCAAGGCACGGACTTCATCTTTAAATAGAGTATTGAGAGGTTCAATGAGCTCAAACTGCATATCTTCAGGCAGGCCTCCGACATTGTGGTGGGATTTGATCGTTTGAGCTGTTTCCGTTCCAGATTCAATAATATCGGTATAGAGAGTTCCTTGAGCTAGGAAATCTACCCCTTTTAGTTTGCTGGCTTCATCATCAAAGACATAGACAAACTCATTCCCAATAATCTTACGTTTTTTCTCAGGATCATCAACACCAGCCAAGAGATCCAAAAATCGCTTAGAAGCATCGACACGGATAATGTTGAGACCAAATTTGCCACCCAGCATCTCCATGACCTGATCGCCCTCTCCCTTACGGAGCAGACCATGATCGACAAAGATACAGGTCAGTTGATCGCCGATAGCACGTTGCAGAAGGACACCAACGACAGAAGAATCGACTCCGCCAGATAACCCTAAGAGGACTTTTCGATCTCCAACTGTCTGACGAATTTTAGCAATCTCAAGATCGATAAAGTTGTCCATAGACCAATCTGCCTTAGCACCGCAAATCTCGATAGCGAAATTTTTAAGAATGTCATTACCATAAATGGAATGTCTTACTTCTGGATGAAACTGGATACCATAGATATGACGCTCCGTGTCTTCAATCGCAGCGTAAGGACAATCTTCTGAATCACCGACTAGTTGGAAGCCTTCAGGGATCTCTGTTACAGCGTCTCCATGACTCATGAGCACTACTTGCTGGTCAGGCGTTCCTGCAAATAAAGGAGAAGCAGTACGCAAACGTAACTCTGACTGTCCGTATTCAGAACTACCGGTCTCATCTGCAGGGACAACCTTACCCCCAAGGCGATCTGTCAACAGTTGCATACCATAACAGATCCCTAAAATCGGAATCCCCAAGTTAAAGATCTCCTCGTCAATGCCGAAAGAATCCTCAGCATAGACGGAGTTTGGTCCACCCGACAGGACAATTCCAATGGGATTTAATTCCTTGACTTCAGCAGCTGTGATCTTGTGGCTCTTTAATTCTGAAAAGACTCCCATCTCACGGATACGCCGTGCAATCAGCTGATTGTACTGACTCCCATAATCCAAGACGATAATCTTCTCTAAATCGTTAAATTCAGTCATCGCTAACCCTTTCCATTTTTGTCAGACACCTGACAGATTATTAGAACTATTTTAGCACACTTTAAACCCAAGTGCAGTAGAATTCTGGTTAAATTTACAAGAAGAATATGGTAGACTATTGGTATAGACAGGAGGGGAAATTATGCTGCCAGCTTATATTAAAATTCATAATAGCATCAAGGAAGATATCAGCCGAGGACTTTGGAAGATTGGGAGCAGACTGCCAAGTGAAAGAGCCTTGTCCGAGCAATTTCAAGTCAGCCGCATGACCCTGCGCCAAGCCATTACTCTCTTAGTCCAAGAAGGAATATTAGAACGTCGTGTCGGCAGCGGAACTTACGTAGCCAGTCAGCGTGTCCAAGAAAAGATGCGAGGCACGACAAGCTTCACCGAAATTATCAAATCTCAGGGAAAGACGCCCTCAAGCCAGCTTATCTCCTATCAGAGGACCTATCCCAATGATCAAGAAATTCGCCACCTCGGATTAGCAGGGAATTCTTACATCATTCGTATGGAAAGAGTACGCTATGCAGACCATATCCCTGTTGTCTACGAGATCACCAGTATCCCAGAGCGCCTGATCCGCCAGTTTAAAAAAGAAGAAGTAACCAACCATTTTTTTCAAACCATGGTGGACAATGGCTATACTATCGGTAAAAGTCAGCAGATTATCTCAGCTGATACCGCTAATAAAGAACGCTCTAAAGCGCTCAACGTTGAACCAGGACACGCGCTGTTGACCCTGCAACAAACCTCCTACCTAGAGGATGGCACAGCTTTTGAGTTTGTCCGCAGCCAGTATGTAGCTGGTCGATTTGAATTTTATTTAGAAAATAACTAACAGCCTCTACAAAAGCAGCCTTATCCTAATTTCAGGCTATAAAAACCCCTATTTTTTTGCTATAATGATGCTTATGGAAATTGAAAAAACCAACCGCATGAATGCGCTGTTTGAGTTCTATGCGCCACTGTTAACGGACAAGCAGATGAACTACATTGAGCTCTACTATGCGGATGACTACAGCTTGGCGGAGATAGCAGAGGAGTTTGGTGTCAGCAGGCAGGCAGTTTACGACAATATCAAGCGTACAGAAAAAACACTGGAAGACTACGAGATGAAGCTCCACATGTACTCAGACTATATCGTCCGCAGCGAGATCTTTGACACCATATTGGAAAAATATCCTGAGGATAGCTTCCTGCAGGAGAACATCAAGCTTTTGACCAGTATTGATAATAGAGACTAAGCACAAAAAGAAAGGAAAGCTAATTTAACTATGGCTTTTGAAAGTTTAACCCAACGCCTACAAGGCGTCTTTAAAAATATCCGAGGGAAGAAAAAGCTCTCTGAAAAAGATGTCCAAGAGGTCACCAAAGAGATTCGTATGGCTCTCTTGGAAGCCGATGTTGCCCTTCCAGTCGTTAAAGACTTTATCAAACGTGTACGTGAGCGGGCTGTCGGACATGAGATTATCGATACGCTGGATCCTACTCAACAGATCATCAAGATTGTCAATGAGGAGTTGACCGAGATTCTAGGGTCTGAAACAGCTGAGATCGAAAAAGCCCCAAAAATCCCAACCATTATCATGATGATCGGGCTCCAAGGGGCTGGTAAAACGACTTTCGCGGGTAAATTGGCTAATAAACTGGTCAAGGAAGAAAAAGCACGTCCTCTTATGATTGCGGCTGATATCTATCGACCAGCAGCCATTGATCAGTTGAAAACCCTTGGTGAGCAAATTGATGTGCCAGTTTTCGATATGGGAACAGAAGTCCCAGCTGTAGAGATCGTTAAAAACGGTTTAGCCCAGGCTAAGGAAAACCATAATGACTACGTCCTTATTGATACCGCCGGACGGCTGCAGATCGATGAAACGCTCATGCAGGAGCTTCAAGATGTTAAAAAACTAGCGCAGCCTAATGAAATCCTTCTGGTTGTCGATAGCATGATCGGTCAGGAAGCGGCTAATATCGCCCGTGAGTTCAATCAACAATTAGATATCACTGGGGTTGTCCTGACCAAGATAGATGGTGATACCCGTGGTGGTGCTGCACTGTCTATTCGCCACATCACAGGCAAGCCTATCAAATTTACCGGAACCGGTGAAAAGATCACTGATATTGAAACCTTCCACCCAGATCGTATGTCCAGCCGCATTCTGGGAATGGGGGATCTCCTTACCTTGATCGAGCGTGCCAGTCAGGACTATGATGAGAAACGTACCGCTGAGATGGTTGAGAAGATGCGTGAGAACACCTTCGACTTTAACGATTTCATCGAGCAGTTAGATCAGGTTCAAAATATGGGACCCATGGAAGACATCCTCAAAATGATTCCAGGTATGGCCAATAATCCAGCTCTCAGCAATATCAAGGTGGATGACAAACAAATCGCTCGTCGCCGTGCCATTGTATCATCTATGACTCCTGAAGAGCGTGAAAATCCGAACCTTCTTAATCCTAGCCGCCGTCGTCGTATCGCTGCTGGTTCAGGCAATAGCTTTGTTGAGGTCAATAAATTTATCAAGGATTTCAACCAAGCTAAGAGCATGATGCAGGGAGTTATGAGTGGTGATATGAACAAAGCCATGAAGCAGATGGGACTGGATCCCAACAAACTCCCCAAAGATATGCCAGGAATGGAAGGTATGGACATGTCAGCCCTTGAAGGTATGATGGGGCAGGGTGGCATGCCTGATCTCTCAGCCATGGCAGGTGGTGCTGGCATGCCAGACCTTGGCAATATGGATCTGAGCCAAATGATGGGCGGCGGTCTAAAAGGTAAGGTTGGTTCCTTTGCCATGAAGCAAATGATGAAGCGCCAAGCTAATAAGATTAAAAAAGCTAAGAAAAAACGTGGGAAGAAGTAAGCTATACTCCAACTTTTTATAAGGCTCAAAATTAAGCTATGAAACTCCGAAGGAGGGTGCTAGCGTCCAACAGAACCTAAGTATGGTAGCAAACAATACTTTTTCTTCAAGATAAAATGTCTATAAAAATAGACATTTTTTATTTTGTCTGTTAAAATAGACAAAAAGGAGGTGCTGATGATCTATATTGCTATCATTGGAGACATCATCCAGTCAAAGACACTGAACAATAGAGCCCAAGTACAAGAAACCTTGCACCAGCAACTTTTGAGTATTAATCAGAACTATGCGGATAGTATCGCTTCGCCCTTCACCATAACAACCGGCGATGAATTCCAAGCTTTATTAGTCCCAACAGATCATATTTTTCAAATGATCGAGAGAATACAGCTAGCAATGAAGCCTGTAGAACTACGCTTTGGGGTAGGACTTGGAGAGATGCTGACCCCCATTAATAAAGAGCAGAGCATTGGCTCAGATGGTCCTGCCTTCTGGAGAGCACGTGAAGCTATCAAGTATATCCACGATAAGAATGATTATGGTGCTTCTCAGATTGCCTTAGTCTGTGATAGGCCGGAGCTGCAAGAAATGATTAATAGCCTTTTGACAACCGGCGACTTTATCAAGTCTAAATGGACGAAAAATCAATGGGCTATCTTAGAAGTTCTACTCGATGACAAGATCTATCAAGAGCCTTTTGAGCATCAAAAAATTGCCTCAAAATTAGGCATTAATCCTAGTGGATTTACCAAACGGCTCAAGGCAAGTGGATTAAAACAGTATCTACGCTCAAGAAAGGCAGCAGCTGATATGATCCTTAGTATGACAAAAGACAAGCCTCTAGTCCCAAAAGAGAAGGGAGACAAATAGATGAAAAGCCTTAATATTATTGCTGAATTTCTAGAGAGCAATCCCCTTTTAACCCTAGCTTTGATTGCCCATGTGTTAGCAGACTTTCATTGGCAGTCCCAAGACTTAGCTGATCGTAAAATCATAAGCCAAAAAGCCCTATGGGAGCACCTTGGTATCGTTGCTATCCCGCTTGTCCTGAGCAGTTTTATATCACCGAGCAGCTGGCGCTTCATGGGATTGATATGGTTGAGTCACGTCATTATCGACTATGCCAAGTTTTTCCTGGCACCAAAATTTTCAAATGGACGGTGGCCAGCCTATATCTTTACCGTCGATCAACTCTGCCACTACCTAGCTATAATCGGACTCTATCTGTGGCTCTCCCCTCAGCAAAACTCCCCTAGCTTCAATCCTGATTGGCTGGGGCTTGCTCTATTTTTCCTGATCATTACCAAACCGATCAATATCGTCTTCAAGCTTTATTTTGAAAAGTATCAAGTAAAACCAGAGGATAGCAGCAGTATCTCAGGTGCTGGTGCAATGGTTGGGAATTTAGAAAGACTCATTATCGGTATCTTCCTCATTCTTGGGCAGTATGCAGCCATAGCCCTAGTCTTTACTGCAAAATCTATTGCCCGATACGATATGATTTCCAAAAATCAAGCCTTTGCTGAATATTATCTCATCGGTTCCTTATTTAGCATGATCAGCGTACTGGTAGCTTATAGCTTATTAATCCTTTAAGACTCAAAACGAGGTTGGAATTAAAAGGTTCCAACCTCGTTTTTTTCATGTCTATATCAAGCTCTAGCGCCTAATCTTGCTCAATCGGCTCATCTAAAAAGAGGATTTTTACGATAATATCAGCCATATCAGCTGTACTTTTGTCGGCTCCTTGATTGATCCAATAGGTAATGAGGCTTTCACTACTAGCCAGGTAAACTTCTAAGGCATAGTCTTCCGGAATATCATAGTGCTTGGCGATAATCTTTTTCCAATCAAGGTTGCTAGGATGGCTGATAATGAGCTGAAAGACAAAATCCTTGATGATTTGGGAGAAATTGACATAAGATGTCTTGGCGATGGCAGAGACAAAGTCGAAGTCCTTGACAAGATAGTCAAGCACCTCTTTTATCACAGGTCTAGGGTCTTCATCCAAGTCTTCCTTTTGCAAAATATTAAAGAGCTGGGCCAGCATTTCCTCTTTCATCTGGCTAATCATGTCATATTTATCTCGATAATGGAGATAGAAGGTCCCGCGATTGATGCCAGCTGTTTTGGTTAAATCTGATATGGTAATGGTTTCAAAATCTTTTTCAGATAATAGGCGGGCCAGAGCCTTTTTGAGATAGTTTTTGGTTTCAGTCTGCCTAATTTGGGTCATGATATGGCTCCTAAATCAACACTTTGTTTATTTTTGTTCTTGTTAAATCAACAGCGTGATTATATAATAATCCCGATTATAAATCAATAAGGTGTTTATTAAGGAGGAAAAATATGGCCTATATCGAAGTTAAACATTCTACCAAGCGTTACCATATGGGGGATACCACTATCTCAGCCAATGACGATGTTAATTTTGAAATTGAAAAAGGAGAGCTGGTGATCATCCTTGGATCCTCGGGAGCAGGAAAATCCACCTTACTCAATATCCTAGGAGGAATGGATACCAACGATGAAGGGCAGGTCATCATAGACGGCACCAACATTGCCCAATTCAATTCACACCAGCGGACTAATTACCGTCGTGACGATGTCGGCTTTGTATTTCAATTCTATAATTTAGTAGCCAATCTGACGGCTAAAGAAAATGTCGAATTAGCCTCAGAAATTGTCAAAGATGCTATGGATCCTGTTACCATTCTTAAAGAGGTTGGTCTTGAAAATCGGATCAACAACTTTCCAGCGCAATTATCTGGAGGGGAGCAGCAGCGGGTTTCCATTGCACGTGCTGTCGCTAAAAGACCCAAGATCCTGCTGTGTGATGAACCGACCGGTGCTCTTGACTATCAAACTGGTAAACAGGTGCTGCAAATCCTCCAGGACATGTCCCGCCAGCAAGGCGCAACGGTCATCATTGTCACCCATAATTCGGCTTTAGCCCCTATTGCAGATCGTGTCATTCACATGAGAGATGCGACTGTAAAATCCATCAAAACCAATGCCCACCCACAAGATATTGCAAGTTTAGAATACTAGGAGGGAGCTATGTCTAAAAAAATCTATTGGAAAGATGTCCGTAAAGCCATAGCAGGATCCAAAGGACGCTTTATTTCAATTGTGCTCTTATTGATGCTGGGCTCCTTTGCCCTAGTCGGCCTCAAGTCGACCACACCCGATATGCAAACAACTGCCAGTGACTACTTATCCAAGTATCACACGATGGACCTAAGCGTTATGGCAGATTATGGACTGAGTAAGGACGACCAAAAGGAGCTGTCTGCCATCAAGGGAGCAAAAGTGGAGTACGGCTACCTAAATGATGTCACGATCAAAGATCATACAGACGCTGTTCGTATTTTCTCCTATGATCATGCTAGCAATGATGTCTCCCGCTATGAACTCACATCAGGAAGGTTTCCTAAAAAGGCCAAAGAAATTGCTCTATCTAAGGCCTACCGTAAGGATTATAAAATTGGGGATCGTATTACTTTTAAAAGAGGTAATAAAGACTCATTAAAATATGATACCTACACGATCACAGGCTTTGTCAACTCAACAGAAATCCTCTCCAAGACCAGCTTGGGCAGCTCAACAGCTGGTGATGGCAGCCTATCAGGCTATGCTGTTGCTTTACCAGAAGCCTTCGACAGTCATGTCTACAGTATCGCTCGCATTCGTTATAATGATCTGACGGGACTTAATCCCTTTAAACATACCTATGAGAAAAGACTAGCCGACCATCAAAAAGACCTAAATGACTTGCTCAAAGATAATGGTAGCAAGCGTTTAGCTGACCTCAAAGCTGATGCTCAAGAAAAAATTGATAAGAAGCAAGCGCAGGTAGATAAGGTCAAAGGTTCATTAGCACAAGCAGGCGCTCAAACTCAATTACCGCCTCAGAAAGCAGCAGAGGTCAGCAAGCAAATCAGTCAGGCACAAGAAAGGATCGCTGCTGCTCAAAAAGAGAAAGACCGGTTAAGCAAACCAACCTACACCAGCTACACACGCTCTACGCTTCCAGGTGGCGATGGCTATACCTCTTTTTCGGCAACAGCTGATAGTATCGCAATCGTAGCCGACCTTTTCCCCATTGTTTTGTACCTAGTTGCCGCCATGGTCACCTTTACGACCATGACACGTTTTGTCGATGAGGAGAGACAAAATTCTGGGCTCTTCAAGGCCCTTGGTTACTCCAATCGAGATATCATCCGTAAATTTGTCATTTATGGCGCTACAGCTGGTATTGTCGGAACGATCCTAGGAGTGATTGCAGGTACCTATTACCTCCCTGTCAATATCGGCAATATCGCTATGAGCGATCTGACCCTAAATAAGATGGAATTGTCTCCTCATGCTTCTTACATTCTCTTAGCATTGGGCCTAGCCATTCTCTCCAGTATTCTACCAGCTTTTTGGGTAGCTTATCGTGAGCTGCGCGATAAACCAGCCCAGCTCTTACTGCCCAAACCGCCAGCAGCGGGTTCTAAGATTCTCTTAGAGCGACTGACTTTCCTCTGGAATCGTCTCAGCTTCACGCACAAGGTCACTGCTCGTAATATCTTTCGCTATAAACAGCGCATGCTGATGACCATCTTTGGGGTGGCTGGCTCAGTTGCTTTATTATTTGCTGGATTGGGTATCCAATCGTCCATTTCCGGAGTTGCCGACAAGCAATTTGGACAGATTTTCTCCTATGATATGATTACCGTCCGCAACAAGCAAGCAACCTCTCAGGAAAAAACAGCTGTCAAAAAAGCCATTGCTTCCAAAGACTTCGGTAAAAACTTAGACATCTACTATGAAACGAATGAACAGACGATTAAAAATGTCACAGAGGACCAAACGGTAACCAGCCTAGTAACACCGAATAAAGACTTTTCTGGTATGATTAATCTATCATCATCCAAAGACCAAAGACTCAAACTATCAGATGATGGGGTTATTCTATCTGAAAAACTCGCCCAACTCTATCAGGTAAAGGTCGGCGATCACTTTAATTATATCGATAAGGATGGCCATAAAGTCTCCTTGAAAGTATCTGGCATTGCTCAGATCTATACAGGCCATTTTATCTTTATGACACAGAATTACTACCAAAAAGCCTTTAAGACTGATCTATCAACCAACGCCTATCTCTTACAGGTTAAAAATAGTTCAGACAGCAAGGTAAAAAAACTGTCGACTGATTTGTTGGATGTTAAAGGAGTAGAAGCTGTTTCACAGAATATTGCCATGGTCAATTCTCTGGAAAAAGTAGTGGACTCTCTCAACAGCGTCATGCTGATTTTGATTATCGTTTCGATTTTACTGGCCCTTGTGATTTTATACAATCTCACCACCATCAATGTTGCCGAACGTATTCGTGAACTCTCAACCATCAAGGTGCTCGGTTTCCACAGTAAAGAGGTCACCATGTATATCTATCGTGAGACCATCACCCTGTCGCTAATCGGTATTCTGGTAGGCCTTATTGGTGGATTTGGACTCCACAGACTTTTGATCAGCCAGATGGGCGGAAATAATTTTACCTTTAATGACTCGTTAACTTGGTCTGTCTATCTCATTCCAGTGCTAGCCATTATCGTGATTCTGAGTGCATTAGGCTGGCTGGTCAATCACAGACTAAAGAAGGTTGATATGCTGGAAGCCCTCAAAAGCGTTGATTGATAAGATATGATTATTTCAGTTTTAAATAATATACTGACACTCTGCAGCAAATCAGTAAAAATTTGTCGGTAATGCCAAATCAGAAAGCTATCGAACAGGTTTATAAAAAGCACAGTCGAAAAGAGGCGGACTGCGCTTTTTTGGTATAATTATAATATAGTCGTTTAGCTGATAAATTGTATTCCCAGTCACCCCTAGACTTGTGTGGTTCAGCACATCAGTAAATTTGCGGTTTCATGGCTAAAATGGAAGTCAGCAGTCTTTCATTTTGCACGTATTGTTAGCAATCTCTAACGATATTTTGATCGCTGTGATAGCTGGCTTTAGGAAACGATTTGTTCTTCTTACAAATCGATAAAAGCCTTCTCCATTATTGCTATAAAACTAAATAAGCATAGAAGTGTACTAAGAAATTATATTCTTAGGTCAGTTAGCAAGGTTACATTATTGTGAACCGAATTTCGCTTGGACTGACCCACTCTATTTTGATTCTCGTTCCTGGCTGTACGTTCATTTGTTGAAACCAATCAGAGAAAGCTTTTAGATCTCCAGCGCCAGATAGGTTTTTGGCATAGCAACTTCCAGCGCGACTGTTTCCTGATGCCTTAACCTTTCCAGTAAAATAGCCATCTGAAGATACAGCGTTAAAAATATTGTATCCTAATATATCTTTGCCATTCGTATAATTTGAATTATATACTCCAATATTACGTGCATCTGAACTTGGTACCGGAATGTAGCACTCTCCATAGATGGTCGGTCTTGTATTTGTATATCGATGGGTTCCCCATCCCACATGTGTGTGTTTTAGGATAACTGTGTAACAATCACCAGCTTTAGCCATAATTTCTCCTTTATAATATTATCATTGATCAATTTTAACATATTACAATAGGTTATAAGCTTAAAAATATAGTAAGGAAGTGAAATATATGGATAATCATACACCTGAACAACGCAGAAAAAACATGCAGGCAATAAAAAGCAATGGATCAAAGATAGAAACGGCTTTAAGAAAAGAACTTTGGTCTCGTGGTTTACGTTACCAAAAAAATGTAAAAACTATTTTTGGAAAGCCAGATATAGTTTTTAAAGGTAAAAAAGTTGCAGTTTTCTGTGATGGAGAATTTTGGCATGGTTTTGACTGGGAGAATCGTAAAAAGCAAATTAAAAGCAGACGAGATTATTGGTTGCCTAAAATTGAAAGAAATATAGCTAGAGATGCGGAAGTTACAGCAAAATTAAAAGATGATGGCTGGACAGTATTACGATTCTGGGAGAAAGACATCAGAACAGATGTTGTTTCCTGTGCGGATTTAATCGAAATAATTCTTGAAGAGAAAAGAGATGTACAATAGAATGGCTGCAATTTTGTTGATTTAATGTTATACTATATGAGTTAAACTAGTTTTGAAAGAGGTGCTTACATGACAAATTCTGTAAGTTCTGCGAAGGATAGAAAGTATAATATTGCTGCTTTCTTTTCAGGAGTCGGCGGAATTGAGTTAGGTTTTGAACAAACCAACGAGTTCAGAGTGGTGTTTGCAAATGAATTTGATAAATATGCCAGAGTGACTTATGCATTGAATTATCCCAATATTCCTCTGGATTCACGCGATATTCATGCTGTATCCGCTGATGATATCGGAGATGAGGTTGACGTGATTGTGGGGGGATTCCCGTGTCAGGCTTTTTCTATAGCTGGCTATCGCAAAGGCTTTGAAGATGATCGTGGCGACTTATTTTTTGAACTGCTTCGTATGATAGAGGCAAGAAAACCAAAAGCTATTTTTATTGAAAATGTAAAAAATATGGTTGGTCACGATCACGGCAACACTTTTAAAGTTATCAGAGAAGCTTTGACAGATAACAATTACTTTATAAAGTGGAAAGTTCTGAACAGTAAGGATTATGGAAATGTGCCACAAAATCGTGAGCGTATTTATATTGTTGGATTTAACAGTAAAGAAGCATATGATTTATTTGAATTTCCAGACGAAATAGCATTAACTAGAACACTCAAAGATATTATTGATTTTTCGAGCCAGAAAGCTGATATTTATTATTACCGTAAAGGGCGTCAAAATTTTTATGATCAACTGAGAGATGGTATAACCAGTCAAGATACAGTTTATCAATGGCGCCGTCAGTATGTTAGAGAAAATAAAAACGGCGTAGTTCCTACGCTGACTGCTAATATGGGAACAGGCGGACACAATGTCCCTTTGATTTTAACGGATAGCGGTGAAATTCGTAAATTAACACCAAAAGAGACTTTTAATGCTCAAGGCTATCCTACAGAGTTTAGAATTCCACAAGAAGTTTCCAATGGACAGCTTTACAAACAAGCTGGAAACAGTGTTGTTGTCCCAGTTATTAAGCGAATTGCAGAAAAGATTGCTTACGCTTTAAATCATTCTGAGGGAGTATCACAATTTGATAGAACAGGGAAAGTTGGCTTAATTTATACACAAATGAATGGGCCTTTCGATGGTCAGTCTTATCTGGTCAATTATTTTTCGAACGAGGAGGAAGCAGAGAATTATGTTTACAGTTTAGAAGAACAGTTACCGATTCTTACAGCTGAGGATTATTTAACTTTTGTTAATAAGAAAAAAAATGGTGCTTTTTATAGCTTAATTATGAATAATTAGAAGAAGTAAGTGGAAAACTTGCTTCTTTTTGATATACTGAAATTAACAAAATAAAGGGGTTAAATCATGTGGCAAGATTTACGTCATACAGACAAAGAGCGTTATCGAACATTAATTACTAATTTTGCAAGTTTAAGTGAAGCTTTTTCACAAAAAGCTGATAGTGATACTAGCAATGTTACGCAGGAATATGTAGCTCCCATTGTCAACTCTAAATTTCAAGAAACGGTTTTTCAGAAAGCATTTAATGCAGTTGCTGAAGACATAGCTAATACATCATACGATGCCTCTTTGATGCTAGATAGTAAGCGTAAGTATTTGGTTGGAATTAAATCTTTTGGTATTAATTCTGGCGATCAGAAAGTGGCACAGTTTAAGAAAGACTCTCAAAATTGGACAAACATTTTAAATACTATCAAGAAATACGCTGATAGTTCTGAAACTAAGCAGGAAGCAGACGAAGCAAATAAGGAGTACTACGAGGCGTTGGCGTATGAAATTGCTCGCTTGAGAAATCAGCGTATTGAATCTTCTAAATCTCAGATAAAAGGCTTTCAATCAGATGATGTATCGATAGAATCTGTTTATCACGTATTAATGCCAACAACGAAAGGACAGCGCCCTCAGATTTTTGTCGGTGAAACCTCATATCTTCCGATTAATATTGATACTATTGAGATTTTAGGTTCAACAAATAAAAATAATCCCACTAATTTTAGATTTACTGATGGGAATCATATCTACAAGTATACAGCTGCAGACAGCCAGCTTCATATGACTTTTGACAATAAGGAAATTATTGTTGATACGTGGGAGGTTTCGTATATAGAAGATCCTTTTTATCTTTTTGAGCATTTGCATGAATTATCACAAATTACACCAACAGAGGATAAGATTGAACAGACTGTTTCTTGGATGATTCCAAATGC
This sequence comes from Streptococcus sp. ALY_208, assembly GCF_058314295.1. NCBI lineage: Bacteria > Bacillati > Bacillota > Bacilli > Lactobacillales > Streptococcaceae > Streptococcus > Streptococcus sp. ALY_208. The sequence goes on from NZ_JBZFUI010000005.1 coordinate 114,883, forward strand.
TAAGAATGAAGTTGAGGAAAGTTCCGGTTATAATGCTTTTGATGGCGGAAGTAAGTTATCTAAAAGGAGCCGTCAGAAACGTATTAATAGCTTTAAGAATAAATTCAATGATAGTTTGCCAAAATCCCAATTATCAACAGTAATTTCTTACCTAGAAAAAATTTTATTGGATAAGACCATTGATATGAAATCTGTTAGAAATGAACTTATGGCTTATCTTGTGGAAATTAAAAATCAGGAATTAACAAAAGAAGTTGAGCACATGGTTTATCGTCCTGTTAGTGAACTCTATATCCCTATTCCAGATTCAAGAAATTTTCATAAAGAAAATCCAGATTTTTTCGGAAAAAATATCGGTACCTTTATCAAAGGATCCAATAAACTTGCTTTAAATAAAGAAGATCGCAAATTTACATTGAAATTTTTACCATCTGGCGACGAAGTGGAAGCTTATATCAATCAAGATAACGGCAAAGCAATCCAGTCAACACAAAAGCAAAGTATACTAGGTGAGTGGATTTTAAAGGGAGTTTTTCAGCTAAAGGACAGGGAACGTTTAACTTATGATCGATTGGTTGAATTAGAAATCAACGCAGTGCGTTTAACAAAATATAAAAATAATTCAACGATTGGCATTGAATTTATTTGGATCGATAAAGAGAATCCACCAAAAGATGCCATTGGATGGGTTAGCAAAAATAAGTAAAGCTAAACCAACGTGCCAATATTTGCCGTTAGAAAACGCTGCCTAGATATTGAACAGGAAACGAAAAAATTAGGGATATAAGACTAACTAAAAAATCCAGTTACATGAATGTCTTTTGTGTGGCTGGATTTTATTATTTGACTCTGAAAAGAATATCAATCGTTTCGAGTATTTGTTATAACTTCTTTCCGAAAAACTGTAATTTTCTTGAAAAATATATACAGGCGTGATATACTACTATCTGGATAAAAACGATTAAAAAACAAAGGAAAATGAACTGATGAAACGTCAACGTTTATTAGAAAAAATCGAGGAATTAAAGGCTCTTATGCCATGGTATGTTCTGGAATATTATCAATCCAAATTAGCTGTTCCTTACAGTCTGACGACTTTATATGAATATCTCAAGGAATACCGTCGTTTTTTCGAATGGCTGATAGATGCTGACATTGTTCAGGCTGATAAGCTTGCTGACATTCCGCTAGAGAGTCTAGAGAAATTAACTAAAAAAGATATGGAATCCTTTATTCTTTACTTGCGTGAACGTCCGTCACTCAATACCTATTCGACTAAAAACGGGGTGTCGCAGACCACTATCAACCGTACTTTATCGGCCCTCTCCAGTCTCTACAAGTATCTAACTGAGGAGGTTGAAAATGATCAGGGTGAGCCTTATTTCTACCGCAATGTTATGAAAAAAGTCTCCACTAAAAAGAAAAAGGAAACACTTGCTGCCAGGGCGGAAAATATCAAACAGAAGCTCTTCCTAGGTGATGAAACCATGGAATTTTTGGATTATGTGGACAAAGATTATGAAGGTAAGCTTTCCAATCGGGCAAAATCATCTTTCCGAAAAAATAAGGAACGTGATCTAGCCATTATTGCCCTGCTGCTGGCTTCTGGTGTGCGTTTGTCAGAAGCTGTCAATCTTGATCTGAAAGATATCAATCTCAATATGATGGTTATTGAAGTCACTCGTAAGGGTGGTAAGCGAGATTCCGTCAATGTTGCTGGCTTTGCCAAATCTTATTTAGAGGATTATCTAAGGATCCGAAAAAGTCGCTATAAGGCCGAAAAACAAGATGTTGCCCTCTTTCTTTCTGAATATCGCGGGGTTCCTAACCGTATCGATGCCTCCAGTATCGAAAAAATGGTGGCTAAGTATTCCGAAGATTTCAAAGTTCGTGTGACTCCCCACAAGCTCCGTCACACGCTAGCAACCCGCCTCTATGACGCCACCAAATCCCAAGTACTCGTCAGTCACCAACTCGGTCATGCTTCGACTCAGGTCACCGACCTCTACACCCACATTGTCAATGACGAGCAAAAAAATGCCTTGGATAATTTATAGTAAATAAATTATGTAAACTATTTTAGAAAAAGTCTAAGAGGGTTTTATTATATTAGCAATATTTTCACCGTCCTAAACCATGATAAGGACTCTTTATCAGTCTCTTTAAAAATTACAATCACCAATACTCTTGAACGACAACAAGAAGGGGACTATAATAGCCTCAGTTTTATTTAATAGATTCAAGCTAAAGGAGGTTATTATGACTGTTAATGTTTTAACCGCTCTGATCTTAGTGGTAGCCCTTGCTTTTCTAGCTCTCCTGGTTTATTTCCATCGGAAAAAAGTAGGTTTCACCACTTCTGTCTTTACTGCACTCATCACTGGGACCGCTTTTGGCCTAGTCCTGCAACTACTACTGGGGGCTGAACATCCTGCTCTTATAAGTGCCCTCGATTGGTTAGGGATTGTTGCAGATGGCTATGTTTCCCTCTTAAAAATGTTGATCATTCCTCTGGTTTTTATCTCCTTGGTCAGTGCCTTTACGCAGCTAGATATTACACAAAATATTAGAAAAATTGCTGGAAATACGCTGACGGTCCTGCTTGGAACCACCGCTGTAGCCTCCCTGATTGGCTATTCTTCAGTGATTCTCTTCCATCTGCAAGGAGCTAACTTTGCAGGCAGTGCTAATAAAGAAGCCTTGGCCAGTATCCAAGAACATCAAGATGAACTCGCCGGTCTAACCCTGCCTCAGCAAATTGTCAGCTTCCTACCAAGCAATATCTTCGCTGATTTTGCAGAAACTCGGGCAACCAGTACCATCGCTATTGTGATCTTTGCTTTATTTGTTGGCTTTGCCTTCTTAAGAGTTAAGAAAGCTGACCCTGATAGCGCTGAGCTGTTTGCTAAAATTATCAAGAGCTTTCAGCTAATCATAAACCGTATTGTCAAGCTAGTCCTATCACTGACACCTTATGGTATCTTTGCTTTAATCACAAGAGCCAGTGCTGTGAATTCGCTAGATACAATAGGACGTCTGGGAATCTTTATACTAGCCATCTATGCTGCGCTAATCACAGTACTCCTAGTCCATACAGCCCTACTGCTGTTCAATGGAATCAATCCTATCCTCTACTTCAAGAAAGCTTGGCCAGCTCTTATCTTTGCCTTTAGCTCTCGTACGAGTGCTGGAACGCTGCCCCTGAACATTAAAATTCAAACAGAATCATTGGGGATCAATCCTACGATTGCCAACTTTGCGGCTAGCTTTGGATTGACGATTGGCCAAAATGGCTGTGCTGGTGTTTATCCTTCTATGATCGCCACTATTATCGCACCAACAGTTGGAATTAATGTTTTTTCATGGCAATTTATCCTGACTCTAATAGCTATCGATGTCATCGCCTCCTTTGGTGTAGCCGGTGTCGGCGGAGGTGCTTTATTCACCGCCTTGATCGTACTTGGCAGTCTCAATCTGCCAGTAGCCACATTGGGAGTTTTGATTGCTGTTGATCCTATTGTTGATATGGGTCGTACCTTGGTCAATGTCAATGACAGCATTCTAGCCGGTATCATCACAGCTAAAAGAACCAATCAGCTAGATACCCGTTTGCTCAATGACACTGACTCCATTGTCACTAGCACTTTATAGGCTCCCATCAGCACCACTAAAGATTTCAAATAAAGGCATAAAAAAAGGGTGAGACAATAAGTCTCGACCCTTTTTATTTTTAACGATTATCAATTGTTTCTGGATATAGATCGTGATTCATGAGACGGTAATTAGCCATCTCTTCATACTTGGTGCCTGGACGACCGTAATTGAAGTAGGGATCGATTGAAATACCGCCTCGTGGGGTGAATTTACCCCAAACTTCTAGATAGCGAGGCTTTAGCAGGTCGATCAAATCCTTACCAATAGTATTGATACAATTCTCATGGAAATCACCATGATTACGATAAGAGAAAAGGTAGAGTTTAAGTGATTTCGACTCTACACAGAGCTCGTCGGGAATATAAGATAGGTAGATAGTTGCAAAATCAGGCTGCCCAGTAATAGGGCAAAGTGAGGTGAATTCTGGACAGTTGAACTTGATAAAGTAATCATTATCTTGATGGCGATTTTGGAAGGATTCCAAAATACTTGGATCATAGTCAAAAACATAAGGAACTTTTTGATTCCCTAGTAGGGTCAAATCTTTCATTTCGTCTTGAGTCATTTAAGACCTTCTTTCTAAATATAGTTAGACACCACGTTTATTATCATAAACGAGTGTGTGGAGTTGAGGGAGAACACGGACATTACCCCAGCTATCATCCTTAGCTATACGGTCCCAGAGCTGGCCAAGGCGCTCCAGTTGATGCGCCACAATACTACCATCTGCCTTAGGCTCAGGATTTCCTGCTGAAAGATAGAGGACATCAGGCTGATAGCGCTCCTGAATCATCTTAGCAAAGTCTAAGTCCTCATCATTAAAGATTGGAATCTTAAAGGTTACACGCTCTCTAGGAAGTTTAGCTACGATAAAGTCTAGGGTTTCCATATTGACCTCCATCTTACTTGATGGTGGCTTAGGACTCAAGGTCACATCATCGATATCAAGAAGCCACTCCTGCCAACGTGATCCTTGGGTTTCGACAGCCAAGGTCACACCACGTGCCTTAAGTTTGCTCACTAACTCAGCCATATTGGCTGACAGTAGGCAAGGATTCCCCCCAGAGAGAGTGACATAATCATAAGTCCCCAAAGCATCTAAAGCTGCGATAACCTCATCGCTGGTCATGCGAGTTGGCTTCTCTGAACCATCCCAAGTAAAGGCAGAATCACACCAGTCACAATGATAATCACACCCACCCGTACGGATAAACATGGTCTTTTGACCGATAGCACGTCCTTCTCCTTGAAAGGTTGGACCAAATATTTCTAAAACGGGTAATTTTAGTACACGTTCTCTAACCACTAGTCTTCCTCCCAATCCCTGCGAAATTCTGCATAAGAAGTCGGAGTCTCATATAGGCGGACATGCTCCATACGCAAGCCCCGCTCATCCGGTAAACTTTGCTTCACCCTTTGATAGATCCAGTAAACCATATTTTCTGCTGTCGTATTCATATAGGGTAAACTTTCATTAAGATAGCGATGATCCAGCTTGGGTTCCAGCTCTTTTTTATAGATAGCCTTAAGATCCCCAAAATCATAGGTCATTCCCTTGGCATCTAAGTAGCCGCTGATCGCAATCTCTAACTGATAGGTATGACCATGCAAGGCTTTACATTTCCCCTCATATTGGAAAAGGTGATGAGCTGCATCAAAGGTAAAGGACTTGGACACCAAAACACGTCTAGGAGCATAGACTAGGGACTCGCCGGTCTCTTGTTTGATTTCCTTGGGTGCTAAAAACATCAGCGAGCCTCCCTTTTGGACAGATAAGTGTCTAAACCATGCTGACGAAGCTTACAAGCGGGACACTCACCGCAACCTTTACCGATAATGCCATTGTAGCAAGTCAGTGTCCTTTCTCGTACATAGTCAAAGGTACCTAAGTTATCGGCTAAGGCCCACGTTTCAGCCTTGTCCAGCCACATGAGTGGAGTCTGAATGACAAAATCGTAAGCCATAGCTAGATTGAGAGTGACGTTAAGCGATTTGACAAAAACATCACGACAGTCAGGATAACCAGAAAAGTCAGTCTCGCAGACCCCGGTCACGATATCAGTGATTCCCTTTTGCTTAGCTAGAACAGCTGCAAAGGATAAAAAGAGATGGTTGCGCCCATCTACAAACGTATTTGGCACCTCTCCTTCTTTTGCTTCAATGTCCATATCACTGGTCAAAGCATTGGTTGTGATTTGGCTCAGTAAAGACATATCAAGGATATGATGCTCGATACCCTGCTCCTTGGCAATCGCTTTGGCAACCTCTACCTCTTGCTCATGACGCTGGCCATAGACAAAAGTCACTGCTTCTACATGCTGGTAGTGCTCCATTGCCCAAAACAGACAGGTTGTTGAATCCTGACCACCACTAAAGACGACCAGAGCTGATTTTCGTTTCATATGAGATACACCCCTTTATCTTTCCTAACTGATGGCAAAAGAAAAAGCCCTTACCAACTTGGTAAAGACCACCCAAATATGCTTGCGCAGGTTTTTTTTAGTGATGGCTTTTCCCAAACATCAGTCTATAATAAATGCTTCATTATAGTAACACGATCAGTAGGGAAAAGCAAGTAAACGAGCAAAAATAGATCCTTGATCATTAGTCTTCCATTAGCTTAACAATCCCAAATCATACTTCCAAATCAAGATACGTTTCACTGACTTGTCTATAGCTTTTTCAGAGAGATCACCAGCATCAATCTTATCCAGGAGATAAGGAATCTGCGATTGATAAGACGATCCCATAATAATATCATTGCCAGCGGCGAGAACACGATAAGCAGCCTCATCCTGACTAACAAAATCTGCCAAGCCCGCCATATCCAGATCATCTGTCATAATAACTCCCTCAAACCCTAAATCCTGTCTCAAAAGCTGATTGATCTTAGGTGAGATGGAGGAAGGAACATCATCAATAGCCGTCATAATATTATGGGACACAAGGACACTGTCTGCTCCAGCCTCTATTCCGGCTTTAAAAGGAAGTAAATCAGATTTTTTCAGCTCAGACAGCTTTCGCTTATCCCTGATAATATCAGTATGGCTATCTCCATTATTACCATAACCTGGGAAGTGTTTGAGGGTAGAGCCCACTTTTTGCTCCTTGAGGGTAGTTACCACCTGACTGACATAATCTGCTGTTTTATTAGCATCTTGACCGATGGTACGACCATAAATAAAAGCTGAGGGATCTGTTGCAACATCAGCAACTGGAAAAAGTCCTGCATTGATCCCCACAGATTTGAGAGTCTGAGCCTTAGTCTGAGTATCTTTGACAATCGCCTGAATACCGCCATGTTTATAGAGGGACATGGGAGAAGCAAAAGGCTTGTCCAAAATACTACTCAGCCGTGTAACACTTCCTCCCTCTTCATCTGATCCAATCAGCATAGGGATATTAGCCGCATCTTGATAGGACTTGGTTAAAGACTTGAGACTATCCCTTGTCTGGCCTTCAAAGTCCTTGCCAAACAGGAGATAACCACCTAAATGATAGGTTTGGATATCCTTGACTTGGTCTTTTTCAGGGACTCTAGCCCAAAAAAGCTGGCCAACCTTTTCCTCAAGCGTCATATCTGAGAGAATCTTATCCACAACTTTATCACGATGGGCTATCTGAGCCTGCTGAGCCGACCTTTCTTTATCTGACTTTATAGAACGAGAGCGTTCCTGAGGCAAAACAAAAAGGGGACTCAAGACCAGACTCAAAATCAAGACTAGAAAGAAACTATGGACAATAAGGGGTTTAATGCGTCTTCTCATAATGTGCTCATTATAACATTTTCCAAAAAGAGAAAAAAGCAATCACCTTTTAGCCTGTAGCACAACACCACACTTATCAAAAGGGTAAAGGGGCTCTTTTATATAGAATCAAAAACCACCTGTTTAATGGGTGGTCATGATTGTGATAAAGGAAACCCTGTCATAGTTTGAGCGTCATAAATATCTAGACCTCTCGATTCCAATCGCTGTCTATATCACGAAACGGCTGGATGTCCTGGACATATTCGAGAACACCTTGAAACTCTTGCTTCTCATCACGTACAGCCACATAAGTGACAAAAACGAATTTACCTGTACGTTCAGACTTAAACCACATCTCTACTTTATCTCGCTCACCGGAGCGTAAGAGATTAAAAATTTTCTTGACCTTATCCAGCAATTTTGGTGGATGGCAGAGCTCGACATGACGGCCAATCTGACTAGGGGTTCGCTTGAAGATCATTTCAGAAGAGGGAAGGCTATCATTATAGTATTGGAAAATATCATCTTTATTGACAAAGGTAATTTCTAAGGGGAGATGATTGAGAATGAGATTGGCTTGATCCATAGACAAATAACCGTTTCCCATTGGCTCTACCTGTGAACGGTCTGTAGGACTATCACCTTGTTTCGGGGTGAAACTAATGGTGAATTGGCCATGCGGAGTGTCAATGGTCATCGCACCATCACTACCAGCAGTAGATACCATTGTTTTTGGCTGATCGCTGCTTTCGTGCTCAAAGGATTCACGATGGGGGACCCATTTTTCACTCGGCCGAATAATAGCATAACCATAGGCCTCACTTTCATCCCTAACTTGCAACCAATCGTCTTGCGTAAATGTTTCCAATAAAATCATCAGCAGGATAGATTCTTCTTTGAAGATCATTTCTTCAAATTCCTTAGCGAATACCTCAAAAGAGGCAGACACTTCCTGAATAGGAACATCAGGCAATCGGTCCACGAGAGCCCTGCTTTCTTTAAAGAGAACCCTAATCTCGTCATCTACTCCCCACATGACCCTCGGGGGAGCGTCATGACCATAGCGCTCCATAATAGGAAAAAAGAGCTTTTCTTTTCGTGTATAATGAATATGAAATTGCCCTAAAAGATCCATTTGGTGTGTGAGACCTGTGATGATCTCCTCCCTAAAAGCCTCATTGTCCGGTGCTGCATATTGATCTAAAATCCGGCGGATACGCAGGAGAGCTGCTCGCAGGGCTAAATTTTCCTCTTTAAAGATATATACTGGATGGCCAGGATGGTCTATATCATCTGCTTCTACCCCCTCTACTGCTCCTTTAAAAAGATTGGCATGAACATTACACAATTTCATGACATCCTCAAACCCTACACCTGTTTCAGCAGACATTAGCTCATGCTCCATCATAGAAATTTCCATGGCTGACACACCCTTAAAGTGTTGGTTAAAGCGCTCTTGTACCGATTCTGGACTAGCTCCTCGGTGCAGATCCAATAAGATGTCTTTTAGAATGTCAACACGTTCTGCTGTCATTGTTGCTCTCCTTCCACTTGGTAGCCATTAAACTCTAGGGTCCGTATAATTTTATCCAGCGGGATACGAGCTATTTTGGCTCCAGCCTGTAAACTAGTTGTCCGTCCCACTGTTTCTAACATAAGAGGATTAGCCAAGGGTTTAAAGCCCAGATCGACCAAGAGCTCTTTTAATTCTGGATGCTCTTCTACAAGCTGCGCTACTGGCTTTGACAAATCGATGGTATTGCTCATCATGGTTGACCTCTTTTCTAATCTTATCTTTATTATAACGAAATTTGCTAAAAAAGTAAGAGTAGGACTCAATCAGTAAGCCGTGAGAAAACCATAATTTACTGCCTTTCCTAGCCCCCTCATTGTTAGGCTCAGATTGAAATCCTCCACTTATATCGATACATGCACAAAATACCACCACATCAGGCGAGATGGTGGTATTTCTTAGTTTTAAACCGCACCGATGATATAGGTATCCACGTGTTTGTGATTTTTAACTCATAGATTTGGCCTATTATTTAAGTTAAATCGCACAGCTATAATGGCTATGAGGCAAGTCACTATAGCACTAACGACCATTAAAATAGAACTGCTTACTAGGAAAAGGCAACTAAGGAGTAAAATGATCTGGGAGAACGTTTCTGATCGAACGCCTAAAAAGAAAAGAAAGGATAGAAATCAATAATTCGAAGAATTTGATTTCTATCCCACTCTCTCTTACTTATGTTTCGCAAAACGACCACGTCGCTTGCGCTTTCTCATCGGTTGAGGGGCTTCTAGCAAGTCAGATTCAGACTGACCACTCTCCTCAGGAAATGGCTGATCGTCTTGATCATCCGCACTAAAACTAGGACCCGTCACCAGTTCAGCATAGGCCACCGGAACGGTCTGAAACTTTTTAGCAACTGAAACTGATACACGATCAGAATCCGTTTTAGAAGCGGCTTCCTGAGCGACACTATTTTTACTGACACCGGCTGCTTGGGAGGCACTCTCTTCTAAAGTATCAGACAGACTGACTTCAGCTAATTTTTGCTCCAGCTTTTCTTCCTCACTTGCTGCCTCATCAAGATCTGATCCAGATCTCAATTCCCATTCGATCCCACTAGTATCGCCATCTTCACTGTCTTCCTCTTCTTCATCATCTTCATAACCAAAGACCTCAGCAGACGAGGCTAGGCGAGACTTTCTAGATGATTCTTGAACATAGTCATCCTCATCATCGAATCTTCGGTTTTTCCTGCCTTTTTTAGAAGGTCTGGTAATCTCTTCGTAGTAAGCCATAGACGTAGACTTGAAAAAGTGTGATAACAACCATAGGAAAAAGATAATCTGGATAAATAGCCAACCAGCAAAAGGGAAAAGCAACTGGCGAACAGCCTTATCCAAGCTCTCGATACTACCATCTTTAGCGACAAAACCAGCATCGATCTGATTCCAAACTTTATAGACATAGATGGTGTGCATGACCACAAAAGCAAAGAGGGCCAAAGATACAAGAAAAATCAAGAAGACCATCACTCGTTTTAAAACATTTTTTGTCTGACGTGACATATAAGCGCCAACTTTCTAATCATACAATATATATTCCACTATAGGAAGTAAAGCAGTTGTTAACTGCCTTCAGAAGACAAAGACTCATTTAATCGCTTCTGCCTGACATGATTGGCAATAAGCTTATAAAGGGTAGCTGCTGATGGTACGGCAATCAACATTCCAAAAACACCGCCCAAGGTTGCCCCGATAGAAATAGATAAAATGACCCACATTCCAGGAAGGCCGATAGAACCGCCAACGACACGTGGATAAATCAGATTCCCTTCAAATTGTTGTAAAATGACAACATAAACCACAAAGAACAAGGCTTGAGGGACCGACTGCGTCATAATTAAAATCGATCCGATGACAACCCCGATATAGGCCCCCACAACAGGAATTAAGGCAGTAAAGCCTACTAAAATACCAATCGTTCCAGCATAAGGGAGCTTAAAGAGAATCATTCCAAAAGAGCACAGACTCCCTAAAATAATAGCCTCGATGGTCTGTCCCTTGAAAAAGCCATGAAAACTCTCATGAGCTATCCGTCTCACATAGTGAAACTGCTCTTCATACTGTGGTAAATAAGCATGAATCAGCATATTCCCCTGACGTCCTAACTTTTCCTTTCCTGCTAAGACATAGATAGAAAAGATAAGGCTGACAAAGACAGAAACCAGGCGAGAAGCCAAAGAGGTGGTCGATGCTAAAATACCACTCAAGATCCCAACCACTGTAGAGGAAATCTGTTCATTATAGCGAGCTAGAAGGTCGTTAACACTCTTATCCAGATCAATATTAAAATCTGTCAGGACTTTTCTGACCCCTTCACTCTTTTGCAAGTTATCCAAACTCTTAGCAATCCCCTCAAAATCGATCTTAGTCAAGGATTTCAGACTATCGACCAAATCAGGCAAAACAATCGAGAAAATGAAAAAAATAGCAATGATAAAGGTCAAATAGGACAGCAGCATACTAATAGCACGATGACCAGGAATATCTTTTTTGAAGATCAGGCGCATCAAATCTTCGTAGCTACTCATGACGATATTGATGATATAGGCCAATCCACCTCCCATCAAGAAGGGAAAACTAGCGCCATAGACCTTACCGAGAATATCTTGCGCTAAGGACCAATATGTCACCGTCGCATAAATCACAGCAATCACTAAGAACAGATAGCCAAAATGTCGTTTTGTAAGTTTCATATAAGTATTATACCCTCTCCAGCAAAATAAAACCAGTCAAAATTATTGATATGACTGGTTTTATTTTATATTAGATGATCTTGTTAAGAGAGCTCACTGATCTTGGACAAGTCAGCCAAAGCCCTCTCCGCAATCTTTTCATAGCGCTCCTTCTTATCACGAATACGTGGCCCCTCAAGCTCTTTTATGATCCCAAAGTTGACATTCATAGGCTGGAAGTGCTTACTATCAGTATGAGTCACATAGTGCGGAAGACTTCCAATAGCTGTTGTTTCCGGGAAGATCAGAGGGTCTTCTCCTTTAAATAAACGAGCTGCATTGATCCCAGCTACTAATCCAGAAGCAGCTGACTCGACATAACCTTCAACTCCTGTCATCTGACCAGCAAAGAAAAGATTAGGATTCTTACGAGACTGAAAGGTTTGGGTTAAAAGATTAGGCGAATCCATGTAAGAATTGCGGTGCATGACCCCATAACGGACAAACTCAGCATTTTCAAGTCCGGGAATCATCTGGAAGACACGCTTTTGCTCACCCCATTTAAGATGCGTCTGGAAACCAACGATATTGTAAAGACTTCCTGCCGCATTATCTTGACGGAGCTGAACAACGGCATAAGGGGTCTTGAAATCACCATCACGAGGTCCCTCATAATCATCTGGATACTCCAAGCCAACTGGCTTCATGGGGCCATAAAGCATAGTCTTAACCCCACGCTTAGCCATGACTTCAATCGGCATACAGCCCTCAAAATATTTTTCCTTTTCAAACTCATTGAGAGGCGCTTCCTCAGCATTGATCAAAGCCTCATGGAAAGCCATAAATTCTTCTTTTGTCATCGGACAGTTGAGATAGGCAGCCTCACCCTTGTCATAGCGAGACTTGAGATAGACCTTGCTCATATCAACTGTACTGATATCAACAATTGGGGCTGCTGCATCGTAGAAATAAAAGCCTTCCCCACCATTAAGAGTATGGATTTTCTCAGCCAATGCATCTGAGGTCAAAGGTCCCGTCGCAACTACAGTGATCGCATCTTCGGGAATATCTGTGATTTCCCCACGAACAACCTCGATCAAGGGATGATTGCTGATTTCATCAGTAACCGCTTGCGCATAGCCCTCACGGTCCACTGCCATAGCTCCACCGGCAGGGACACGATGGTCTTCACCATTACGCATAATAATGGAATCCAAGCGGCGCATCTCCTCTTTCAAAAGGCCGACCGCATTGGTCAAACTATCTCCACGAAAGGAATTGGAACAAACTAATTCAGCAAAATTGCTTGTTTTATGCTGAGGAGTGGCTTTAACCCCACGCATTTCATAAAGCTTAACAGGAATACCACGCTTAGCGATTTGGTAGGCGGCTTCTGAGCCTGCCAAGCCCGCTCCGATAACATTAATATAAGATTGAGACAAAACTAATACCTCTTTGCTAGGAAGCCCTAGCTCAAATCTTTCTACAAATTTTCGTCAATGGACTAGGCTATTATAGCATAAAATCAGTAAAATAAAGGGGACACGATGCCCTAGCATAAAAAACTACTAGTAATGAGTGATCTCCAAAATAAAAGTCGCAAATTTGTCCATTCATTCAACAATCTAAAGATTTTAAGAATATCCAAAATATAACTAGCCCACTTCTTCTACCACTGGCTTATCCTTCATTTTCGGCACCAGATGTGCCTCAACAAAAGCATTGAAATCACACATACAATGGGTATCAATTTGCGTTTTTACTTGGATCATCTGACTATTGTTTTTCTCTTTATCCCAGCTCGGTGCTGTCCAAGTGACATTGCGATAGTCGCCCCAAAAGCTATTTTGCACTGGACCAACTGTTAAGGACAATTCCTGAGGATCCATTAGATAACTTTTCCCCGACAGTTTTAGGCGCAGGTAGCCTTCATTAGTCAGCTTAATTAAGACTTTTTGAGATGACAAACCCACAGCTAGATACAAACCCGCACCGAGCAAAAATAGATAAAATCCAAAATCATTATCCTGAAAACGAACAATCAAAAAGATGATGAATAGAAGAGGATAAAAGAAGGTGTGCAGACCGATTGGACCATAGCAAAAGAGAAAACGTCGTTTGACCTGGCGAGCCATAGCCCTGTGATCCGAAAGACCTATACTGGTCCTTTGGAAAATACGCAACCCCTTCTTATACTCCCAGCCGGTAGCTTCATGCTCAACGCTTAGTTTAGGAGCTATATGAGCGTCATAGAAAGTCCGAAAACTTTCAATGCTTTTGGGACTTAGTTGCCCTGACACTTCTCTAATCTTACCATTAATCGTTTTACCACGAATAATAATGGGATAATAAGTGATACTGGCTCTAGCAGACGTTTCTGAGACCATCTGTCCAAAATAAAATGTGACATTCCGCCATAAAAAACGCTTTTTACGAAACCATTGGCATAACACCAGATTATCCGTCTCCACACGGATTTGTAGAGGCATTCCCATAAATAAAAGAATGAGCAAAGCACCAAATAAAGCTATAGCCAAAGATACCAGACTCCCCTCCTGAGTAAAAAGTAACAAGCCAGACAGGATAAAAAAAGCTCCCATTCCTTGTGATAGCCTATAAACACCAGAGAGTTTTACAATATACTTTGGACTTTTCTCTTTCACACTAAAACCTTTCAACTATGTAATACCCTACTTGTAAAATTAAACTAGACAAAAAAAGCCACCTACGTTAGACTCAGATTATTATAGTCCCAGCTATGATGAAGTTTTTGGAACCATTCGAAACAACACAGCTCTAAAACCTCGTAGACTAATTTTTGTCTCGATATTTCGTAATCGTGCCATTTATCTCAGCCAGATTTCAGCTTCAAAATGATTCCTTTTAAACAATTTAATCATCTGCATTATACTCAAAAAAGCGCTAGAAATCAAGCTTTCCAACACTTCTAACTTTGTTTCATAATTGTAATTTTTTCTCTAAAGCCTTTGTTAATACTTCAGAGTAATTGACTTGATCACGATCAGCCAGTCGCACCAGCCATTCAGGAACCGTCACATTTTTTCGAATGGCTTTGCTATTCCTAAGATAAGGACTCGGATCCGCCTGAATCAGGGTAACGAAACCATCCTCAGCAGATATCGTCCCTATATCACTTGGTTTAGGTAATTTCATTCCTTCATCCAGATAAGAGGCCAATACACTCTCGAGCATTTGACGTGCATTCTTCATGGATTCTTCCAAGTCTTCTCCTTGCGTACCGCCACCAAATTCAGGAAATTCAACCCAGTATCCCTCTGCTTCCCTATGAAAAATTGCTGGATATGTTTTTAGCATAAGATTCCCTCCTTTATCATTACAAACCTAGATCTTTTAAAATTTTCTTTTCAAGACCAACTTTAACTGATTGATTTCCATGGATCGGAATCGTGACAATATAAGGTATGCCATCCTTCTTGAAATGATGATGACTACCTCGTACTCTAACCTCTTTCCAACCATTATTTACAGCTAACTTGGCTAATTCCTTTCCAGTTAAAGACAATGTGGAACTCCTTCTGTAATTATATGCGTATTATACGTATTTGTCAATTTAAAATAAAAGACAGACACCTCTTTAGTGTCTATCCTATTATCCGTATTCAACTTAAAAATGCTCACCTTTTTTTCGTCTTTGTACCAGGAGAATCA
The DNA here is from genome assembly GCF_058314295.1 of Streptococcus sp. ALY_208. Classification (NCBI taxonomy): domain Bacteria; kingdom Bacillati; phylum Bacillota; class Bacilli; order Lactobacillales; family Streptococcaceae; genus Streptococcus; species Streptococcus sp. ALY_208. The sequence goes on from NZ_JBZFUI010000005.1 coordinate 130,226, forward strand.
CGACGGAGACCGTCTCCATAAATTTTCAATCTTTTGTGTATGCGTTTTCATGGAAATGTGATATGATACCAATGTGACAATAAATATTTTTTAAGGAGACCTATTATGAGTCAAGGTAAAGTTACTGCTTCTGCTGCCATGCTCAATGTTTTGAAAACATGGGGCGTGGATACCATTTATGGTATCCCCTCAGGAACTTTAAGTTCTTTGATGGATGCGCTGGCTGAAGATAAAGATATTAATTTCTTACAAGTTCGCCATGAAGAAACTGGAGCTCTTGCTGCTGTAATGCAGGCTAAGTTCGGTGGTTCTATTGGTGTGGCTATTGGATCTGGTGGTCCTGGTGCTACTCACTTGATCAACGGGGTCTACGACGCTGCTATGGATAATACACCATTCCTAGCAATCCTTGGATCCCGCCCAGTTAATGAGCTCAATATGGATGCTTTCCAGGAGCTCAACCAAAATCCAATGTACAATGGTATTGCCGTTTACAATAAGCGCGTCGCTTATGCCGAACAATTACCAAAAATTATCGATGAAGCCTGCCGTGCTGCCATGTCCAAAAAAGGACCAGCTGTCGTTGAAATCCCTGTCAACTTCGGTTTCCAAGAAATCGATGCAGACTCTTACTATGGTTCTGGATCTTACGAACGCACCTTCCTAGCACCAGCCCTAAATGAGACAGAAATTAATAAAGCTGTTGAGATTCTCAATCAAGCTAAACGTCCCGTTATCTACGCTGGTTTTGGTGGGGTCGGATCTGGTCCTGTTATTACAGAGCTGTCACGTAAAATCAAGGCACCAATCATTACGACTGGGAAAAACTTTGAAGCCTTTGAGTGGAACTACGAAGGATTGAGCGGTTCAGCCTACCGTGTTGGTTGGAAGCCTGCCAATGAGATTATCTTTGAAGCTGATACTGTCTTATTCATGGGATCTAATTTCCCCTTCTCAGAAGTTTATCAAGTCTTCAAAAACACTGAGAAATTTATCCAAGTGGATATCGACCCTTATAAACTCGGTAAGCGCCACGCCCTAGATGCTTCTATTCTAGGAGACGCTGGCCAAGCTGCCCAAGCCCTTTTAGAGCGAGTAGAGGCTGTCGAATCAACACCTTGGTGGCGTGCTGCTATCAAGAACAATCAAAACTGGCGTGATTACCTCACCAAGCTGGAAACAAAAAATCAAGGAGAACTCCAACTCTTCCAAGTTTACAACGCTATTAATAAATACGCTGACGAGGACGCTATCTACTCTATCGATGTCGGAAATACCACTCAAACCTCTACCCGTCACCTTCATATGACACCTAAAAATATGTGGCGGACCTCTCCTCTCTTTGCCACAATGGGGATTGCTTTGCCAGGAGGTATTGCGGCTAAGAAGGATAATCCAAATCGTCAAGTCTGGAATATCCTAGGAGATGGTGCCTTTGGCATGTCTTATCCAGATGTCATTACCAATGTTCAATACAATCTACCTGTTATCAATGTTGTCTTCTCAAATGCTGAATACGCCTTCATCAAGAACAAGTATGAAGATACCAATAAACACCTCTTTGGTGTTGACTTTACCAACCCAGATTACGTCAAAATTGCTGAAGCCCAAGGAGCTGTTGGCTTCCGTGTAGACCGGATTGAAGATATTGATGCTGTCGTCAAAGAAGCTATTGAGCTTAACAAAGCTGGTAAAACTATTGTTATCGATGCTCGCATTACTCAGGATCGTCCAATCCCAGTAGAGGTTCCTCAACTCGAATTGGATCCAAAACTTTATTCAGAAGATGCTATCGCAGCTTATAAAGAACGCTACGAAGCACAAGATTTGATTCCATTCCGCCTCTTCCTTGAAGAAGAAGGTTTAGAGTCACGTCATATTAAATAAGATCGCCGTCTATAGAAAAACAGCGACAATAAACGGGCCTAGGAACTCTTATCCTAGACCCGTTTTATAATATCTGCTAACTAAGAGATAATCAGATCTTATTCTTCCAGCAATCCTAGCTTGTCAAAAGCCTTGTAAAGACCGTCTTCTTCTACATCATCTGTCACCATATCTGCCATAGCCAAAAGCTCCGGACCGCTATTTCCCATGGCGACCCCGATCTCACAATAGGACAACATCGGAATATCTACCTTAGCATCTCCAAAGGCGATCGTATCTTTTTTATCAAGCTTCAAATGATCTAAGAGAACCTCTATCATATGAGCCTTATCAATACCAGCTACTCCTATATCACCAAAAAGCGCTGTCTCACCTCGACCTCCCCAGGTTCCTACTTTGAGATGAGGAAAAGCAGACTTAGCATCAAGATAGTCCTGATAACTATTCAAGATAAAACTGATTTTATTGACATCATCACGATAGAGATCCTCACCATAGAGTAAGCCATGGATGGCATCGTCTGCCTCCAAGTCTGCCACCTCTTGATCCGATGCTCCTTTACGTTTTGCATAAGCTCTAATGACTGGTCTTGCGACTTCTCTAAAATGTTCACTAGCAAAAAGGCCATTGTTACTCTCAATATAAAATTCTAATTGATGTTGACTCAGCCAATCAACAATCTCCTGACTATCCCTTTCAGATAGGACTTGGTGCATGAGAACTTGGCCATGATGCTCAAGATAAGAACCATTACCACCAATTAAACCATCCAAGCCAATCTTCCACAAGTTCGGCTGTATTTCAGCACGACTGCGACCGGTACACATATAGACGAGATGACCTTTGGAGCGTGCTTGCTGAATCGCCACAATAGCCGATTCAGGAATACGATTTTCATAGTCAACAAGCGTCCCATCAACATCTAAAAAAATAACTTTGCCAGCCATAGTTTCTCCTTATAACTTTTATAGCTATCACCATTATAAAAGGTTCTTACTCAAAAAGATAGAAACTTCCTCTTAAAAAATAATACTATCCTATGATTCTTTCACGATAAAAAGAGGCCTCCAAATATTTTGAGAGCGATCCAACGTCCAATAACCAAAGATCCCCAACTCCTATAAAGCAAAAAGAGAACCTTTTTAGGTTCTCTTTTGACTATTGCAAATTCCCTCATGTACTCTTTCTATTGATTATCCTCTGGAGGTGTTCCGCTTCCAGGGAAGGCCGGATGATGGCCGTTTGGTAAGAGAGGAATCGTCTCCTTTGGAATATCACGGCGAATCTCTGGGTGAGGAGTTGTTTCTTTGGTCGCTGTTACTCTTGCTGGGTGACCGTCAGCTGTTGTAATAGTGTAAGACTTTCCTTCTTTTAGGTCTTTGCTAGAGTAGACAACATTATCAAAGTCAACATCAGCCTGGGTTTGAGCCACTACTTGGCCATCTTCATCTGTAACGGTGATAGTATCACCAGCTAATCCTGAAACAATGCCAATAATATAAGCCTGCTCAGTACCTGTTGAGAAACCTTGAGCAAAGCCCATGTGACCAATCCCCCAGATAGTACCACCAGAAGCCAGACCAATACCATCATAATCTAAAGCTGAGCTATAGTCAGTTTTAGACTGAATTTTAAGATTGCCACCAGTAACAGTCAAATTCCCATTGGAATCCACGCCATCATCATAGCCAGTCCCATTAACATCAGCACCTGATAAGATGATAGCCACCTCGTTTTTTATATCAGAGGTACTATTAGTCAGCTGAGAAAGGTCCGCATCATCTTTAGCAGTCCATTCAGTCGCATTAATGATATCATCCCCAGAATCAATGGTGATAGTTCCTTTTTTCAGCTCAACATGGCGGCCTTCAACACCTTCAGACTCTGACTTAATCGTTAGAGTAGTATCTCCTTTAACAGTCACCTCATCGTTAGCTGTTATGCCTTTACTTGCAGCTGTGATAGCCACGGTTGAATCTTTGATCTTGAGATCCCCAGCATTGACATCAGTATCATCACTGACTTGAATACCATCATCACCGGCGGTAATGGTAACAGCTGAATCATCGAGGCTCACTTTTGTTTGGACATTCATCCCATCTTTAGCCACTGCATTAAGCGTCAAATTAGCATCTTCAGCCTCAAGCTCCCCCGCCTTAATCGCATGCGACTCAGAACTTGTCAGCGTTAGAGTGCTTTTTTTCTTGCTAGTAATAAAGAGAGCTCCACCAGCTTCAATCGTCGCCTCAGCTGATGATAACGAACTATCTGAAGAAACTTTGATAGCCAAATCTCCCGCAGATGAGATATGAGAATCTGTCAGATTGACAGCCTTGAGTTTTAGCTTAACCTGACCTGTTACCCCATCAGCAACGGCAATATGATAGCCATTTCCAGAGCCTGTTAGCGTATAGGTTCCAGCTGATGAAATAGTGACGGTTCGGTCGTCAATAGTGACATGAGAAGAAGAGGACTCTACTCCCACTTCACTGAAAGTAATAGTCGCTTTCTTCTCATCATCGCTCGCATCGTCATCAGATTCTTGGTCATAGTTGTCGTCTTCGTCGTCATCAAACTCATATTCGTCATCATCAGATTCATCCTCTTCTTCATCGAATTCATCTTCATCATCATCATATGATGCAACAAAAGCTACCGATTGAGGAGACTCAGAATTTACTTTCTGGCTGGCTGGCTGATCAGAGACAGCTGCTGCTTGCTCTTCTGCTTGAGCTGCTGTCTCATCAGTCTGATCCGACTCACTTGCTGCCTCAGCTGACACAGCCTGCTGATCCCCCGTATCTGGTGATTCAGCATTGACAATAACAGCTGTTGCAGATTGGTCATCGGCAGAAACCACTTGGCCAGCCCCCAGCACAAGCAAAGATCCTGCTAGGAGCACTCCTGCTACTAAGCCCTTAGAGGATTTACGCTTGCTATCATGCCCCTTGGCATTTGCAAAACTCTGACGATTAAATAAAACATTTTTGTTCATACTACTTCATAAACCTCCTAAATATTGATCCATTATATCAAAATTTCTAAACTTAACAAATTTTAAAAGTAATCAATCATCTAAATAGATCATTGTAAGGTTAAAAATAGGATGAAAGGCCCCTTCCAGTATCGGTTATCGGTAGTCCTATCTCTTGGCGGCACTTTTAGATCGATTACAAAACTCTCTAGCTGACTAATCAGATCAAAATGCTACAGGATTTCCTAAAATTATAAAAATCATCACATCCCTCTCAATCATTATTACCTTTCAAAAAAGCTTCAATAACTTGAAAAACGCCATTATCATCATGATGAGGGGCTTCATACTTAGCTACTGCTTTAACATTGGCAGGGGCGTTGAGCATGGCATAGCTCTCACCACTAATGGCCAACATCTCCAAATCGTTATCACTATCACCAAAACTCATGACCTGATTCGGTGTTAGTTTAAAGTGATCAAGTACACGCTCTAAACCAGTAGCTTTATTGCAGCCGTCAACCATGATATCAACACCTCCGTAACCACTAGTGACAGCCTTGAGGCGACCGTTAAAAATCCGATTGAAATCAGTTACAACAGAATAAGCCTCTGCTTCATTAGTGGCCAGATTCATCTTGAAAATAGGGCCTGCTATTTCTCCCCACGAGCGTAAATGATGAATTTGATTTCGCATAGCTTCCAACTGCTCAGGCTCAATCCCATCAAAATCAGGAATTGAGCTATCTCTAAGCATATAAGTACAGACATCGCTCGTCAAACTCAAACTGTAGTCTCTCTCCTTACCTGCAAAAAACTGCAGAGCCTCCTCTACCAAGCCTTCTGCAATCGTGGTCTTAGACAAGGTCTGTCCCTCGATCATGATATGAGCGCCATTCTCTGCTACAAAATCCATTCGATCAGTCAGTCCGTCAAACAGCATCTCTAAGCGTTTCATACTATTTCCCGTCGCAACAACAAACTGAATCCCTCTAGTTTCAAGAGCATCCAAAATCTTGATGAACCTCTCCTTATCATAGGAGCCTTTGGAATCCAGAAAAGTTCCATCCATATCTGCCGCAATTAATCGAATACTCATAATATTTCCCTTTCCCCAAAAAAAGCAGCAGGCCTTATCCCACCATACTGCTTTTCCCTAATTTATTTAAAGAGCACCTCTCCGTTCCTGGCGATAACTTCCTTATACCAATTGAAGGATTTTTTCTTGTAACGTGCTAGACTACCACTGCCATCATCGTTACGATCGACATAGATAAAGCCGTAGCGTTTGCTGAGCTGGGCTGTGGAAGCTGAAACCAGATCGATCGGTCCCCATGTCGTGTAGCCAAGAAGCTCTACACCATCTTTCAAAGCTTCGCCGACTTGGACTAAATGCTTTTGCAAATAGTCAATGCGGTAGTCATCTTCAACAGTTGGGCCGTCAGGACCATCCACCAAGACATCCTTGGCACCCAGCCCATTCTCTACAATAAAGAGCGGCAACTGATAACGGTCATAGAAATTATTAAGAACAAGTCGCAGACCAACTGGGTCGATCTGCCAGCCCCATTCGGAAGCTTCTAGGTAAGGATTGTTGATACCTCCCATAATGTTACCACGACCTGAGTTGTAGTTTTCAGGGTCATGCGCTTGGGCCACACTCATGTAATAAGAGAAGGAAATAAAATCAACAGTATTTTTGAGAATTTCCTCGTCCTCTGGTGCAAATTGAATCTCAATACCATTTTCTTCAAAGAAGCGCTTGATATAGTTTGGATATTTTCCACGCGCATGAATATCTGAGAAGAGATAGTTTTGATTTTCAAAATCACGAACAGCCAACTGATCCAAAGGATTTGATGTCATAGGATAAGCCGGCATAGCCAGTACCATGCAACCAATCTTAAAGTCTGGATTGATTTCATGGCCAACCTTGGTAGCCAGGGCTGATGCCACCAATTCATGGTGAACCGCTTGATAGAGATCCTGTTTACTGAGCTCTTCGACCGGTGTGGCAATACCACCTGACATAAATGGCGCGTGGAGAACAGAGTTAACTTCATTGAAGGTCAGCCAATATTTTACTTTATCCTTATAGCGGGTAAAGACCGTGCGAACATAACGTCCGTAGAAGTCGATCAAGTCCCGATTTGCCCAGCCATTATACTGGCGTGCCAAGTGCAGAGGCGTTTCATAGTGAGAGAGGGTCACCAGAGGCTCAATGCCATACTTGGCCAACTCATCAAAAACATCATCGTAAAATTGCAAGCCAGCTTCGTTGGGTTCAGTCTCATCACCATTTGGGAAAATCCTACTCCAAGCGATGGACAGGCGGAAAACCTTAAAACCCATCTCAGCAAAGAGAGAAATATCTTCCTTATAGCGATGATAAAAATCAATCCCCTCCAATTTAAGATTATTCTCCGTCGGTTGATCTGTGATCAAAGGATTGAGATCACCGTCTTTGGCAGGGATTCCACCTTGAGGGGTGACATCTTGGACGGACAATCCTTTGCCGTCCACATTATAAGCCCCTTCGAATTGGTTGGCAGCGGTTGCCCCACCCCAAAGGAAACCTTCTGGAAATACTGATTTTGTCATAAGACTACTCCTTACTACTTCTATTAGTTCTGATAATAGTAGTATAGAATTAATAACATGATTTTTCTGGCATTATCCTTGGTTAAAATGATACTATACTCTGAAATTATGCTAAACTAAAAGAAAAACATTGGAGAAAATTCATGAAAGAACCCCTGCTAAATGATCTCAAAGAAGAGGTCCCATTCAATCACCATCTTCTCCCCTATAACTACTATCACACCATTATAGAAAATGGCCGACCAGATACATTATTTCACTGGCACCCAGAAATGGAGATTAGCTATATCTATGAGGGACACGCTCAATACCATATCGACTATGATTACTTTGAAACTCAACCTGGTGACATCATCCTTATCCGCCCCAACGGCATGCACTCCATCCATCCTATTGGTAATGAGCGCCAAGTCAGCGATACCTTTCAGTTTCATCTAGATATGGTGGGAAATGCTATCATCGACCAGGTCAGTCTGCGTTACCTGCAGCCCTTGCAAAATAGTGATTACAAGTTTATCCCCATTATCAAGCCGAACATGGCTGGTTACGAAGAACTGCATAGCTGCCTCTTTGCCATCTTTAAACTTGTCAAAGAAGAGCACCGCCATTTTGAGCTTTTGCTCAAAGCTAAAATCAATGAGTTTCTCTATCTGCTCTTTCAATATCGTTACGTCATTCGTAAAGTTACTGACGATGCCTATCGCAAGAATGAAAAAATTCGTGAACTCGTTGACTATATTAATCAGCACTACGAACAGCCCATGTCTATCGAATTTTTAGCGAATATGATCGGCTACAGCAAGACTCATTTTATGGCGGTATTCAAGAAACATACGGGTACCTCTTGTATTGACTTTATCATTCAAGTCCGCCTGAATAAAGCTTGCGAAGAATTGAGCAACACCAGTAGGTCTATTCTTGATATTGCTACCAGCGTGGGTTTTAATAACCTGTCTAACTTTAACCGACAATTTAAGCACTACTACCAGATGACCCCCAGTCAATATCGCAAACAACAAAAGCAAATCCAAAGCGGTACTGCTATGGTCAATCCTGCTAAATAGAAAGAATTTTCTTTTCATGTCTAAAATCTACCTATTTGATTTGGATGGAACGATTGTCTACGATGGCTTACAGATCGATCCAACAATCAAACAATTACTTCTTCAACTAGCTACAAAATCCCGTCTCATCTTTGCCTCCGCTAGGCCTATACGAGATATGATGCCCTTGCTTAAGGAGTTCAATAACTGTGAACTTATCGGTGCCAACGGTGCTATGATCCGTCAGCACGAAAAGAATATCCTGATCAAGTCTATTGATCCTGCTGTTGCAGATAAGATCATCAATTATCTCCAAGACAGATCCTTAGACTATATCATCGATTATGATTGGGACTATAGCGCCCATATTAAACAATCAAATCATCCTATCTGGAATCTGCTAGATAGGGATCAGCTAGCCCAAAATATTCCCATCAATCCTAATGCTATAAGTAAGTTCATCATCTTTTCCCTCGATCGAAACTTCATTGATTTTCTGAATAGCTGTCACCAGATCGATACAGTCATTGACACTAACCCTAAAGAGATCGTCATCACTGCTAAAGGCATCAATAAATATACAGCCATCCAAAAATTAATCGGTAATCAGCCTTATATCGCTTTTGGCAATGACCAAAACGATACACAAATGCTCTTACATGCCAAGATAGCTTATCTTATCGACAATAAACTACCAGTCCTATCGGATAAGCCAAATGTCTCTTTCATAAGACGGACCAATCTTAAGCGTAAAATTAGAGACTATCTTTAAACATATAAAAAAGCTTGATAAGGAACGAAGCCCTGTCAAGCTTTTTAACTATTTAACCGCTGTCAACAAGTAATCTCCAGCATTGACGCGACTTTCTTGTGTCAGTAAGACATCATCAAAGTCTGCAGAATTGGTCACAATAACAGGAGAAATAATTGGCAGTCCAACATCACGGACAACTGCTAAATCGAATTCAAGAAGTTTTTGACCAGCTTCAACTTTTTGACCGGCTTCCACTAGGCTATTGAATCCTTTACCAGCCAGAGAAACGGTGTCCATCCCAATATGGATGAGGATTTCAGCACCGTTCTCAGTCTTCATACCGACAGCGTGACCCGTTGGGAAAACAAGAGTGATTTCACCATTAGCAGGGGCAACAACTGTCCCATCAGTAGGATCAATAGCGATACCTTTACCCATAGCTCCTGAGGCAAAGACCTGATCAGGAACATCTTCCAATTTGACAACGTTACCAATCATCGGTGAAGCAATAATTTCTTGCTTAAGTTCCTTTAGTGGTTGGGCCTCTACCTCTGCTTCTGCTTTAGTTTCAGTTGCTGCAGAAGGTCCACCATAAAGGTAAGGAATCTTAACAAAATGAGTCAAGACAAATCCAAGAACAAAATTCAAGACAATAGCGCCAATGAAATACCAAACATTATTAGGTCCTGCTGGTGCTCCTGCTGGCATCTTAGCAGGAATGATATAAGAAGGAATACCGAACAAACCAAGACCACCCATAGTAAAGCCAGTAACATTAAAGAAACCTAGAAGACCACCTTGAATAGCACCAGCAACACAAGTCATGATGAAAGGCAGGCGCATTGGTAATGTAATACCATAAATAGCTGGCTCAGTCACCCCGAAAAGAGCTGAGATAAAAGCAGGAATCGTCAGTTGTTTAACTTTTTCTTCCTTAGTCCGCAAGAAGATATTAAGAAGAGAACCTGCTTGAGCAAAACAGATAGCAGCTGTAGCTACCAGCATCGTACTCCATCCTTGCGTTGAAAATTGGAGAATAGCAATCGGTACAAGACCCCAGTGCAGTCCAAACATAACCATAACTTGCCAAAGAGCACCAAGAAGGATACCAAATAAAATAGGACTAAAGTTATATACAGCTTGGAAGCCAACTCCTACCAAGTTAGAAGCTTCTGCCATCACAGGTCCGATAGCCAAGAAGGCAAGCGGAACTGTAATCAACAAGGTAAAGAAAGGCACAATGAAGACCTTCACAACATCAGGAATAACTTTCTTGAAGAAGGCTTCAATTTTAGAACCAATCCATACCGTCAAAACAATTGGCAAAACGGTTTGAAGGTAGGTCGATTGTGGAAAAATAACAGGAATGCCTAAAAAGGTCACACCACCTTTAGCAAAATTTGTAGCAATATCAGGGTAGACCAAAGCAAAGCCAAGTGCAATTGCTGTAAACTGATCCATCTTGAAGCGCTTAGCTGCTGTTAGTGCCAAGATTAATGGTAAAAATTGGAAGAAACCATCACCAGCCGCATTCAAGATAATATAGAGACCATCTGTCTCCTTGACTCCTACTGCTGCTAAAATCGCAACTAATCCCTTGATCATACCAGCCGCTGACAAGACTCCCAAGATTGGCTGAAAGAGACCTGAAACTAAAGCGATAAATTGATCAAATAAGTTCCCTTTAGGGACATCACCTTCATCGACATCAATGCCGCCATCTCCAGAAATTCCAGCAACTTTTAAAACAGCATCGTAAACATCTGGAACATGATTACCGATGACCACTTGGAATTGCCCACCAGCTTTAACAACCGTTACAACACCATCACGTTTCTTGAGATAGTCCTCATCTGCTTTCCCTTCATCCTTGAGGGTGAAGCGTAAACGTGTCACACAATGGACCAGCTTAACAATATTGTCTTTACCACCGACGTGTTCGACAATATCCTGAGCTAATTCCGTATAATCTTTAGCCATACCTAGGCTCCTTTCATAAGATGTAGCTTAGCTAACTTGTCTGTCATAAACAAATCCATCTAAGCCAGCTCCAAAATAGAAATGTTAGCCGTTTAGACAAAACAAAAACCTAAACAAATACCAAAGACTCATCTATGCTTTTTAGCATACGACGCCATCTCGTATTTATTTAGGTTTTGCCTGCCTTACAGTAACAATCCTTATTAACACCATCATTATATCAAATAGTTAGAAAATTGCAAGGGCTTTCATTAAAATTATTTGACAAAAAATAAAAGTCAAGGAACCGCGATTTTTCTCACTCTCTCAACCCTACACTTGATTCTGCTGACGCTGGATATGGATGGTCAGATAGACTTGTTCATCTTTGCTCATTTGAAAATTAAACTGCTCCTGGATATAGTCCTTAATTTTCAAAGTACAGCTAAAAGCCTCTCGATAGTTGAGTTGGACTTGTTCGTAGAGAAAATCATCATTAGCTCCCTGAACACTACCGCTGACTACTCGCTGAGCAAAATATTGAAGATGGGTGACAAACCGATTATAGCTGATCGAATCCTCTGGAGCCAGGTAACCAAAATGAAGTCGGACAATTTCTAGACAGTTGATCACAATTTGCTGAATCTGCTGACTAGTATGAGGGAGAGTTGTTTCTTTTTGAGCATTAATAAAGTGCAAAGCAATAGAGGCTGCTTCACCTTCGTCCATCGTCGCCCCCAAACTCTCTTTAATCATTGCAAGAGCTTTTAATCCAATAGCATAAACCTTGGGATAGAATTTTCTCACTTCCCAAGCCAGAGGATTCTGCAGATTAATCCCCTCTTTTGTCCTAGCGATAGCATAGTGAAGATGATCTGCCAAGGCAATGTAGAGAGAAATCTCAAAAGTCTGATCCAATATCTCTTGTCCATAAGCAATAATCGCTAAGACAAGAGATAACTCATCATCTGTCAAATCTTGATAGACACGCGATAGTTCACTGATATGATCAAATGACCTCTGAGTCTCTTCAAGAACAAAACGCTTTTCAATTTTTTTAGAATCAACCACATCACCCGGCTTCTTTTGAAAACCCAATCCCTTCCCCATAAGAATGATTTCAGTGCCCTCTTCTTCTATTTGGACGACATTATTATTGTAGACACGCTCAATTTTCATAACAGTAACCTCATTTCGACATACACCCTATTGTAACAGACTATTGTTAAAGTTAAATAATAATTTGACTACTCTACATGGCTAAATGACTAATGGACTAAAAATTAATGCCTGGAGCATTCAACACAAAAAATAAAAGAGTTTGAACTTATCTCAAACTCCTTTTAGCGTCTATACATTTTAAATTGTAAATAGCGATCATTATAAATGCCTAACCAATTAGCTCCTAAATTATCATAGACTTCTAAATTTTTAATAACAGCTGCTGATGGATAAAAGGAAGGATCACCTGTCACTTCCTTAGGCAATAGCTTCTTAGCAGCTGTGTTTGGGGTTGCATAACCGATATACTCCGCATTTTGAGCAGCATTTTTAGGATCTAACATAAAGGAAATAAAGGCATAGGCTGCTTTTTTATTGACCACTGTTTTTGGAATGACAATATTATCAAACCAAAGATTGGAGCCTTCAGAAGGAAGAACATAATGAAGATGCTCATTGCTATCTAACATTTCCCTAGCCTCCCCAGAGAAACTTACCCCAATAGCTGCATCTCCATTGATCAAATAACCTTTCATTTCATCGCCTACAATCGCCTTGATATTGGGCGTCAAATGACTCAATTGATCAGATGCTTGATTGAGCTGACTATAGTTCTTAGTATTGACACTGTATCCCAAAGCGTTAAGTCCCATCCCCATCACTTCTCTAGCACCATCTACTAGCATGATCTGATGGCGATATTCTGGCTTCCAAAGATCCTTCCAATGCCTAGGGGCAGACGCAACTAATTGGTCATTGTAGATAATACCTACCGTTCCCCAAAAATAGGGGATTGAGTAGCTATTATCAGGATCAAAACTTTTGCTTGTAAACTGTGGATCGATATGGTCTAGTCCCTTGATTTTAGATTTATCCAGCTTAACCAAAAGATTTTCCCTGGCCATTTTATCGATCATATAATCGCTTGGAACTGCAATATCATATCGGGTACCACCCTGTTCAATTTTAGTATACATAGCCTCATTTGAATCAAAGGTCTCATACTGAACAGTGATCCCCTTCTCTTTTTCAAACTTAGCAATCAGCTCAGGATCAATATAATCTCCCCAATTATAGATAACCAAGCTATTAGCCTGATCATGACTAGACTGCTCTTGTGTCAAGCTAAGCATGATGAAAAAAAGAATAAGAACGACACTGAATATACCTGTGATGAATAAATACAACCTACGCATCTTGGCTACCTTCTTCCTTGCTAATAAAGTAATAACCTATCACCAAAAGGATGCTAACCAAAAAGATAATGGTAGATAAGGCATTAATTTCTAGTGAAATGCCTCGACGAGCGCGTGAATAGATTTCAACCGCTAAAGTAGAAAAACCATTTCCAGTAACAAAGAAAGTCACCGCAAAATCATCCAATGAATAGGTGAAAGCCATAAAATAGCCAGCAATGATACTTGGTGTCAGATAGGGAAGCATGACAGAACGCAGCATTTGAAAACGAGTCGCTCCCAAGTCATAAGCAGCATTGATCATATCTGGATTCATTTCTTGGAGCCTGGGTAACACCATCAAAACCACAATAGGGATAGAAAAGGCAACATGACTGAGTAAGACAGACCACAACCCAAGCTGAAAACCAATAAAGGTAAAGAGAATGAGAAAGCTAGCTCCTGTCATCACATCTGGTGAAACCATGAGGACGTTGTTGAGCACCAATAAACCTTGATTGTATCTTTTTTTGACCTGATGGATAAAGATAGCACCAAAGGTACCAATAAAAGTCGCTAGTAAGGCGCTTAAAAAAGCTAGAAAAAATGTCTGAACAAGAATCAACATCAGACGACTATCAGAAAAAACAGCCTGATAATGCGCCCATGTGAAATCAGTAAACTGACTCATCCCCCCACTGCTGTTAAAAGAATAAAAAATTAAATAAAAAATAGGAAGGTAGAGCAAGCAGAAAACAACAGTCAAGTAAGACTTGGCAAATTTACCCATTAGCGCCCCTTTCCTTGGTCAAAGTCATGATAGCTACCATAGCAATAATTAAAATAACACCAATGGTGGATCCCATACCCCAGTTTTGCGTGATGAGAAAATGCTGCTCAATCGCCGTTCCTAGAGTAATCACACGATTGCCCCCAATCAAACGTGTCAGCATAAAAAGACTGAGACTGGGAATAAAAACCGACTGAACACCAGAGCGGACACCGTTCAAAGATAGGGGGAAAATCACCCGCCAAAAAGTCTGCCAACGATTAGCTCCTAAATCTTGACTAGCATAAATGAGGTTAGTATCCAAATCATCTAAGGCGTTGAAAATTGGTAAAATCATGAAGGGTAATTCAATATAAGCAGCCACAACAATAAAAGAAAAATCAGTAAAAAGCAACTGCTTAGGACCAATCCCCATAAATGTCAAAAAATGATTGATACTACCATCTTGTCCTAAAATCCCCATAAAAGCGTAGACTTTTAGAAGGAGGTTTACCCAAGTTGGTAGAATGATCAACATAAGCCAGAGCTGTTTTCTTTTCAGTCTGGTCAAGATAAAAGCCGTAGGATAACTTAAAATCAAAGTCAGTAGTGTAATAATCCCCGCATATAGAATCGAATTCATTCCCATGCGCAGATAAGTCCAAGAACTAAAAACAGTTTGATAGTTCTCTAAACTTAATTGCCCCTCTTGATTAAAGAAAGACTGGAACACAATCATACCAACTGGTGCGACAACAAATAATAAGAGCCACAAAAGATAAGGGAGGGCGAAAAAAACATTAATCTTTTTCATGACGCTCCCCCTCTATAGCATTGATCAGACCTTCCTCTGGCTCTTCAAGCTCAACATATTCTTCAATACGGGCATCAAATTCTTCTTCGGTCTCATTGAGGCGCATGATATGGAGGTCCTCAGGAGTAAAATCAAGCCCGATAACTTCTCCTTCTATAGCCTTACGTGTCGAATGAATCATCCATTCATTGCCCAAATCATCATAAGCTATAATTTCATAGTGTACCCCACGAAAAAGCTGCGTATCAACCTTGACTTGCAATTTCCCACTGTCAGGTAGCGTAATCTGTAAATCTTCTGGACGGATAACCACTTCTACAGGCTCATTGGGACGCATACCACCATCTACTGCCTCAAACCGCTTACCATTGAATTCCACCAGATAATCTTCGATCATAGTGCCATTGACAATATTGGATTCCCCAATAAAGGTAGCCACAAAATGATTGATAGGCTCATCATAGATATCTACTGGTGTCCCAGATTGAACAATTTCACCATCATTCATCACAAAAATCCAGTCACTCATTGCTAGAGCCTCTTCTTGATCGTGAGTGACAAAGACAAAGGTGATCCCCAAACGTTGCTGGAGTTCTCTCAACTCATACTGCATTTCGGTACGCAGCTTGAGATCCAAAGCTGATAAAGGCTCATCCAACAGGACAACTTTCGGTTGATTGATAATGGCACGTGCAATAGCCACGCGCTGACGCTGACCTCCAGACAACTTCTGAATACTGCGCTTTTCATAACCGTCCAGTCTAACCATCTTGAGCGCCTCTTTGACACGCTCCTTGATCTGAGCCTTGTCCACCTTCTTTAATTTCAAGGGAAAAGCGACATTATCGAAGACAGTCATATGCGGAAAAAGAGCATAGTTCTGAAAAACCGTATGCACATCTCGCTTATTGATAGGGATATCATTGATCCGCTTACCATCAAGGTAGATATCACCACTGGTCGCTTCCAAGAGACCGGCAATAATATTGAGTATGGTCGATTTTCCAGAACCAGAGGCTCCCAGTAGAGTATAAAATTTCCCTTGCTCCAGCTCAAAATTGATATTTTTTAAAACTTGAGTGCCACTATCCTCAAAGGTCTTTGTGACATTCTTAAATGAGATAATCGGCTTAGCCAATCTGCATAATTCCTCCTAAAGGTCTTAGTTTTGATAATCACCAATAATACGAACCTCTGGTTCTAAACGGATACCTGAATGAAGCTCAACTTTCTCAATCACATCAGCAATCAAAGCTTCATAATCATCAGCCGTTCCATCAGCTACATTGACCATGAAGCCAGCATGCTTCTTAGACACCTCTACACCACCGATACGATGGCCCATAAGACCAGCCTCCATGATAAGTTGTCCTGCAAAATGACCAACTGGGCGCTTAAAGACCGAGCCGCACGATGGGTATTCCAGAGGCTGCTTAAGCTCCCTAAGATGATTAAGGCGCTTCATCTCATTGGTAATTTGTGTATAATCTCCTGGCTTAAGAGCAAACTTAGCTGAGATAACTACTTCCCCAGTGTCCTGAAGGAGAGAATGACGGTAACCAAAGGCCATATCCTTTCCTTCAACAATACGCACATCACCTTCTTTATTTAAAACCTGTACGGATACCAGGATATGAGCAACCTCGCCACCATAGGCACCAGCATTCATAAAGACAGCACCACCGATACTTCCAGGAATACCGGCGGCAAACTCAAAACCGGTCAGGCTATGAAATTGAGCAACCTTGGTTGTCTCTATTAAGTTAGCCCCTGCTTCAGCCTCAATAGTATAACCATTGACTGTCACCGTACTGAGCTTATCAAACATGATAACAAAGCCACGAATCCCCCCCTCACGAACAATCAAATTACTAGCGTTACCAAGAACCATCCAAGGGATACCTTCTTCGTTAGCAAATTTGACAACTCGGGCTAACTCGTAGCGATTGCGAGGGAAGGCCAAGAAATCTGCAGGGCCTCCCACTTTTGTATAGGTATATTTTCTCAAAGGTTCATCAATACGAATATCAATACCTTCAAGAATTTGCTTCATTTTTTCAATCATACTATTTCCAAACTTACATTAAAAAAGTCGGCATAAAGCCGATTAATATTATAGCAGATTTATACCTCTTTTGCGATAAAGTCCTAGAGATTTTTAAAGAAAGCGAGATATAAAAAAGGAATCAGGATAGACGCTTAATTTGAGATACATCCAACTTTCGCAGATCATCTCTATAGCTTACCTGGCTGACAGGCTCCCTAAGCTGGGGAGCAATCTCTAATAATGGAACCAAAACAAAAGCACGTTCCCTCATATAAGGATGGGGGATCTCAAGCTCAGGTAAGTTGATTTGATCATCATTATAGAGAAGAATATCAATATCAATGGTCCGAGGTCCCCAATGAATCTCTCTTGTCCGCCCAAGTGACAGCTCGATGGCCTGACAGTGCTCAAGTAAAACAAGGGGCACCAAGTTCGTTCTAATCAAACAGACTGTATTTAAAAAATCTGCCTGATCAGTCAAGCCCCAAGCAGGTGTTTCATAGATAGAAGCGCAGCTTATCAGTTTAGTTTCTGGCAAGGCCTCAATCGCCCCTAAGGCTTTCTCAAGATAAGATAAGCGATCACCTCTATTAGTTCCCAAGCTGAGATAAACACGATTCATCGACTGCGCTCCAAAATAATCCCTACGCTATCATAGTGACCGGCAATGGGAGGATTTTCCTTAGTGATCTTCAGTCTGATAGTCACAACAGTAGGAAATTGCTCAAAAATATCTCGGCAGATAGCACCACCGAGTCGCTCTAAAAGCTGGTAACTCTGATTCTCAGTTTGATACTTAATCACATCGAAGACTTGACCATAATGTACCGTGTCTTCTAGACGATCACTCTGCGATGCTGCTGTTAAATCCAAACCAAGTTCAGCATCAATCATAAAAATCTGCCCTAGGACATTTTCTTCAGGCAAAGCACCGTGATACCCATAAAAACGGCACCCTGTCAATAAAATCTTATCCATTTTTCCCTCACATCAGCTGGCTGATAACCTTAACGATGTCACGATTAGCCTCAACATTATGAACCCGTACAATTTGGCACCCCTTTGAGATAGCATAGGCCGATAGAGCTGCCGTTCCCATATCTCGTTCATTTGCTTGAGTATGACCACCAAGCAGATAATCCACCACACGCTTACGTGAGATACCAAACAAAACAGGGTAGCCCAGATGGCAGAGATGGTCTAATCCTTTTAATAAAGCAATATTTTGCTGGGCATTCTTGGCAAAGCCAAAACCTGGATCAATCCATATATTATCAGGACGGACCCCAACTTCAAGTGCTACTTGAGTACGCTGAGCCAAAAAATCACTGACATCTTGGACAATATCTTGGTAATCTTCGCTAGACTGATTATGCATAAGAATAATTGGGACATCAGCTTGAGCTGCCAATTCAAACATCTGACCATCGTACAATCCAGACCAAACATCATTAAGAATATCGGCACCAGCCTCCAGCGCAGCCTTAGCTGTTGCTGTCTTATAGGTATCGATGCTAACAAGAATATCAAATCTTGCTTTAATAGCTTTAATCACTGGAACAATACGACTGATTTCCTCTTCCTCGGAAACAAAATCAGCACCCGGACGTGTCGATTCACCGCCAACATCAATAATTTTTGCACCGGCAGTAATCATATCCTGAACCTGAGACAGGGCATTGGCTAGCTCAGTATAACGACCACCATCTGAAAAAGAATCCGGTGTCACATTTAAAACACCCATGATGCAGGCCTTACCATCTATAGTGTGCTTTCCTATTTTCATCCCTTATCCCTTCATTAAGCTCAGCAATTCTTGGCGGGCAACAGTATCTTCACGATAAATTCCCTTAGCAACTGTGGTAATTGTTTTACTACCAGGTTTCTTAATCCCTCTCATAGTCATACACATATGCTCTGCCTCAACCATGACAAAGACCCCTTTAGGATCCAAGGCTTGAACCAAGGCGCTAGCAACCTGCTCTGTTAAACGTTCTTGCAGCTGTGGACGCTTACTCGCTACTTCTACTGCTCTAGCTAGTTTACTTAGCCCAGTCACCTGACCGTGATTAGGAAGGTAAGCAACATGAGCCACTCCATAAAAAGGAACCAGATGATGCTCGCACATAGAATAAAAAGGAATATCCTTAACCAATACCACTTCCTCATGATTTTCTGTAAAAACAGCGGTAAACTGGTCTTTTGGATCTTCATTCAAGCTGGCAAACATCTCCGCATACATTTTTGCGACACGTTTTGGAGTATCTAGAAGACCTTCGCGATTAGGATCTTCACCAATAGCCTCTAAAAGTTGATAGATAGCATTTTCTGTTTTCTCTTGATCAATCATAATATCCTCTTATCATCTTATTAGGTACTAATTATACCTCAGTTAGGCTGATCTTTCAAAAGCCAATGACGAACTTGGGCGATAAAATAAAGAGAGCCCGTTACAATATAGAGTGTATCCCGATCATCTGGCTGATAGATTTTAGAAAACCAATCCTCAAACGAATCTACCCTACCATACTGATCAGGATAATCTAGCACATCTAGACTATTGGGATAATCAAAACTTGTCACCCAGATTGTCCCCAGCTTTTCCAACTTCAAAAGCATATCAGTAACCGGCTTGGTAGTGATAGCAGCGAATAAAATTTTGATCGATTTATCTGCATAATCTCTTCTTATCAAATCGATTAGAGCCTGAACACTTTCTCTATTATGAGCACCATCAATCATGAGATTATCTGCCATCATTTCTGTACGTCCCAGCCATTTAGCTTGAGACAGTCCCAGTCGAATGGCATCATCTGTAATCTTGGGATAGCGTCCACGCAACAAGCTGGCTGTCGCAACAGCCAGAGCTGCATTTGAAACTTGGTGTTGCCCAGGCATAGCAGAATGCAAACCTTCCAGATCCACATCCCTTAGATGAAAATTATAGCCTATCTGTGATGGCTCTAGCGAAAAATCCTTACCATATTCATAAACTGGTGACCCAACAATCCTAGCCCTAGCCAAGAAAGCCTGCCTAGCCTCTTCCTGTCTGATAGCCATCACCAAGGGCTCACCTGCTTTTAGAACAGCAGCCTTATTGGCAGCGATCTCTGCATAACTGTCGCCTAGAACAGCTTGATGATCGAGCCCAATAGAGGGACAAACAACAGCCAATGCTGGGAAACAATTGGTCGAATCATCTCTTCCTCCCATACCAGCTTCTATGATAGCAATATCTACTGGGTGAATACGACCAAAATAGAGAAACATCACCGTAGTGATAACTTCAAATTCAGTCGCCTCCTCGTAAGACGTCTCTCGAGGTAGGCGCTCTACCACTGGCTTTACCAAATCAACACAGGAGAGCAAATCTTCTTTCGTAATCATTTGCCCATTAATCGCAATGCGTTCCCTAAAATCCATAATATAGGGTGAGGTAAAGGTGCCAACTTCATAGCCTGCCTGACTAAAGATATGCTGCAAATTATTAACGACAGACCCCTTGCCATTGGTTCCAACCACATGGATACCCTGCAAATATTCCTGTGGATTTCCCAACTCATTAAGCATCCAAGCCATCCTATCAAGTCCTGGCTTGATACCAAAGCTCAATCGAGCATGAATCCACTCTAAGGCTTCTTGGTAAGTCATATAAAATCCTTTCACATATTAAGCACTTGAAAAAAGTTGGATAAAAATCAGTGAGTCTGGGACAAAAGTCCAGACTCGTTAGACCTATGCTAAAGTTACCAGATTAACGCAGTGGTTGGCTGTCCTTACCTCGAGGCGCATCCTATTTTCAGTCCTCCCCCCTTTAAACAGTCCTGTGGACTTTGGCAGTCTGGGGATAGACTGCCAAAGCCTATCACCTAAAAATAAGAGAGCGGGGGCAATCAAAATCGCGATAAAAATCACGACTTACTGATTTTTGGCTCAGACCTTTTCTTTCTTAAATAAATAACCTGCTCAAGAATGAAGATTGCAATGGCCACCCAAATAAAAATAAGACCATAAATCCGCCCTCGATTGATTGTTTCTCGGAAAATGACCAAAGCAATCAAAAGCTGCAAGGTTGGGTTCATATATTGTATAAAGCCAATAAGACCAAGAGGGGCACGTTTCAAAGCCTCCGCATAAAGCAAGAGAGGGACGGCTGTCACTAGCCCCGATAAAATCAATAAGATAGTTTGAAGAAAACTATAGTCCAAAAGGCTTTTTTCCTTAGCAAAAAATAAAAGATAAATCACCACCAAAGGCAAAATAATACCTGCTTCAAAAAGCATAGCAACATCACTGGACAAGGCTATTTCCTTTTTCAGCAAACCATAAAAACCAAAACTAAAGGCCAAAATTAGGGTAACATAAGGCAACCTTCCCGTCTGATAAACTAAGAAGACCACACCAAGGGCAGCTACTAAAACTGCAACTCCCCTTGCCTGTGTTAATTTTTCCTTAAGAACAAAAAGTGCTAACAAAACGGATACTAAAGGCATCATGTAGTAACCAAGACTAGCTTGAGTCGCCTGCCCCTGCGAAATCGCATAGATGTAAGTCAGCCAATTGAGGGCAATCATGCCACTAGCTAGTATTGCCTGCCCCAACTGATGCTTATGGAACCACAAGGCTGACAGCTCTCTTTTAAAGCGAGCTGTTTGTCTAGTCACAAATACATAGACCAGCATGGTCAGGAAACTCCAAATAATGCGATAAGAAAAGGTTACGTAGGGATCTACTCCAGCTAAGAGCTTCCAATAAATCGATAACAAAGACCACAGAAGATAAGCCAAAACTCCTAGCAGCAAGCCTTTCTGTCTCTTACTCACACCGAACTCCTTGGGTGTCGACCATTAGCTGGGCACTCTCACCATTAAGTTCCATTTCCGATAAGGCTGATAGAAAATCCCCACCCCTACCAGTCGGCAAAAGTGTCATAACAGTCGGTCCAGCTCCTGATAAGTAAGTTGCATAAGCACCAAACGCTTTAGCCAAATCCCTGATAGGGTTGAACTCCGGTATCAATTTTTGTCGGTAGATTTCATGAAAGCGATCTTCTTGAATCTCTCTTCCAGCCCTTGACAAATCCCCTACCAAAAGAGCTGCAACAGCTACGTTAGCGACTGAAGAAGCTGCAACAGCTTCCTGATAAGACATGGAAGTTGGCAGGACATCTCGACTGTCACTCGTTTTCAATTCATAGTCAGGAATAAAGGCGACAAAATCGCAGGCTGGAAAATCTGCTACAATACTTGCCACTTCTTCATTAACATAAGAGGATATGACCAAATTACCCCAAATAGCTGGGGCGACATTATCAGGATGCCCTTCAATCTTTGTTGCCAAATTGACCTTCTCTTGCTGAGAGAGATCTAATCGGGCCAACTGATTAGCCAGTTCAATCCCGGCCACAATAACAGAGCTAGAAGATCCAAGTCCCCGTGCCAAAGGAATATTAGAAGTCATCCGAATACGGTGGGGCCTTAGATCAGGTGCCACTCTCAGAGCTGTTTGCACCAAAAGATTATTAGCATCACTGGGAATATCTCCTAAATCATGAAGCACTTCCCAATCATCACTAGCCTCCAATACCTCAATAGTCAAATATCTAGAGAGAGCTATCCCTACCGAATCAAATCCCGGTCCAAGGTTAGCTGAGGTTGCCGGAACTGTAATTTTCATATTCTATTTCCTCACCGCTCCTCCCAGGCTCGAGCGGAAACATTACCAAACTAATTCGTGGGAGCCGGAGCCACAATAGACATTAGAATTAGGGAGAAGTAAAATTCTCCTTAAACACTTACAGCTTTGTCTATTTACTATCCGTATCAAATAATAAAGAAAAGCAAAAAGGTACGAAACGTACCTAGAAGAGTCCCCGATCCAAATCCAGAACGAGATGATTTTCGGCTCGGTCTCTCTTTATTCCCCTAAAACCTTAAAACTATTGATCAACTCAAAGTCCTTTTGTGCTTTTAACTTAGCTTGAACATTCTCTAACTGAGTCAGACTTAGGGCATGTGTCACAATAACAATCTGCGCTTTATGCCCATCTCCTCTTTGTTGCAAAACTTGAGAAAAGGAAATGTCCTCACCATTGAATATTTCAGACAAACGCAAAATCTGTCCCTTTTTATCGGGAACTGTCAGTGAAAAATAATAGCGACTCTGAACATCAGCCGGATTAGCTAATTGTGCTGGACGGCTGTATTCATTAAATGACTTACCAACATTCCCCTCTTGGATACGACGACCAATGCGGACGATATCTGCCATAACAGAAGTGGCTGTAGGCTTTTGACCAGCCCCCGGTCCATAATACATGGATTCACCTATCCCAATGGACTCCACAAAGACCGCATTCATCACCCCGTTGACACTTGCTAAAGGGTGTTCCTTAGGAATGAAGGTCGGTAAAACTTGCGCAGAAATACCTGAGACAGTTTCTCGCACATCACCAACTAGCTTAATCACATACCCTAACTCTTGTGCTACTGCTACATCTTCTGGGGTAATCGTTGAGATCCCTTGATGAGCAACATCATCTAAATTAATAGTCATACCAAATCCAAATTGACTGAGAATGACCGCCTTATAAGCTGCATCAATCCCTTCAACATCATTGGTTGGATCACTCTCAGCATAACCCAGTTCCTGAGCAGTTTTCAGAGCCTCATCATAAGTCCAGCCCTCATCCACCATCTTAGTCATCATAAAGTTTGATGTCCCATTGAGAACACCTAAGATACGGGTAACCTTATCAGAAACTAGGGAATTAGCCAAGGTACGAAGAATCGGAATCCCCCCTGCAACGGCTGCCTCATAGTAAAAAGCGACGCCTTTTTCTTGAGCTAGAGCAATCAATTCACTACCATGTGTTGCAATCAAATCCTTATTGGCTGAAACGACATGCTTCCCTGCCATTAAAGCTTGCTTAATAAATGTCCGAGCAGGCTCAATACGCCCCATCAATTCTACAACAATAGCAATACTGTTGTCGTTTAAAATCTCATCAACATCTGTCACAAACTCATAGCTATGACCAGCTGCTACTAGCCTCTCTTTTTCAGCATCATCTCTAACCAAAACTTTAGCAATATCAAATGCTGTATGAGCCCCTGAAGTAATTTTTTTCTCATTTTCTTTAAGTAAAAAAGGAATCCCACTCGCTACCGTTCCAAAACCAAGCAAAGCAACTTTAACAGACATGATCTCAGTCTCCTTATCGTGAATTATTTAGGCTCATTATACCAAAAACTAGCTAAATTTACAGAAAATTTCTACTTATGGTATAATTTTAAGATCTAAAAACGAATATTAAGGAAGTTTATATGGTATCTTGGACAGGATTTTCAAAAAAAACACCTCAGGAGCGCTGGGAACAGCTAATAAGCAATCAAATTCTCACTACTGAAGAGGCGCAGGATCTAAAATCACAAGTGCTCTTGCCGCTAGAAACCGCCAACCAAATGGCAGAAAATACTATTGGCCGACTGGCTCTCCCCATGAGCCTAGCTCCAGATTTTCTAGTTGATGGCCACATCTACCAGCTTCCAATGGTTACAGAAGAGCCATCAGTCGTTGCTGCTGCTAGTTACGCAGCTAAACTCATCAAGCGCTCTGGAGGCTTTTCTACAAAAATCCACGAGCGTCGTATGATTGGCCAAATTGCTCTGAACCATCTGCCCGACATCTCTCGTGCTCAAAAAGAGATCTTAGCTGTCAAGGACGCTCTACTAACCCTAGCAGATGCTGCCCATCCATCTATTGTTAAACGTGGGGGTGGGGCACGAGATCTTTGGTTGGAACAAAAAGACCAGTTTCTCATTGTCTACATCAGCGTAGATACTCAGGAAGCCATGGGGGCTAACATGATTAATACTATGATGGAGGCTTTAGCACCTGAGCTCGAAAAAATCAGCCAGGGACAATCTCTTATGGCTATTCTATCTAATTACGCAACTGAGAGTCTGGTCACAGCCCGCTGTCAGGTCGACCTACGCTTTTTAAGCCGTCATAAGGAAGAATCGCTGGAGCTAGCTCAAAAAATACAAGAGGCTTCTCAACTAGCTCAAGTTGACCCCTACCGAGCTAGTACTCACAATAAGGGAATTTTCAATGGTATTGATGCCTTACTCATAGCAACTGGCAACGACTGGCGAGCTATTGAAGCTGGAGGCCATGCTTACGCTGCATCATCAGGCAGTTACAGAGGGCTTTCCACTTGGACATTTGACCGTGACAGGCATCAACTGATCGGACAGCTGACCTTGCCCATGCCTGTTGCTAGCAAAGGAGGGTCTATTGGGTTAAACCCCAGCGTCTCAATAGCCCACAAGCTATTAGAACACCCTGACGCAAAGACCCTAGCCAGTCTAGCTGTATCCTTAGGCTTAGCACAAAATTTTGCAGCTATGAAGGCTCTGGTAAGCACAGGCATCCAAGCAGGTCATATGAAGCTTCAAGCAAAATCTTTAGCCCTGCTTGCCGGTGCTACAGACAATCAGGTGGCACCTCTTGTTGCTCAATTACTTAAAGAAAAGCATATGAACCTTGAAACAGCTAAAAGAATTTTAGAAGACTTAGATTAAAGAGGCCGAGATAAAAGTTCTCGACCTCTTTTATTACTCAATTTACGGGTCCAGAAAGCTGAACAAAAACTGATGGGCTATAGCAGCCCTAGTCACTCCCTGAAAAATTTTATAGCAGCAATAAATGACTCCTGTTGGTATTTTTTATTTTATAATTGCAGTTATAACTTGACCTTTGATTATTATAAACGTATAATCTAGTTATCAATACTAGATTATACGGAGGTGAATATGTCCGATACTTTTCCCAAATGGAATGATCTGCCTGATATAGAGCTCTATCTAGACCAAGTCTTACTTTACGTCAATCAAGTCACACAATCAGAACGTCAGGATAGTGACAAGGGGCTGACAGCATCTATGATTAACAACTATGTCAAGCATGGACTCATCGATAAGCCTGTCAAGAAAAAATACAGCCGTAAGCACCTTGCCCGCTTGATAGCTATCACCACCTTTAAGCCAATTTTTTCTATTCAAGAGCTCAGCCAGGCCATCGAGATAATGACTCAAAAATATGATTCTCAGGTCTGCTATGATGCTTTTGCTGATGGGATGAACCATCACAATCAATCACATATTCCAGAGGTGATCCAAGCGGCCTGTCAAACTCTAGAGCTCTATCACCATACCTACCAATTGGTTAGCCATATTCAAGGAGATGACCTATGAACCCATCGTACACAGTAAAACTCAGCAAACGCCTATCACTCGGTGAAGAAGTTGCTAACAGTGTCACTCATGCTATTGGATCAGTAGCCATGCTAGTCCTACTGCCTATCACCGCTTCTTTCAGTTATGAGACCTATGGTCTTAAAGCCAGCATAGGCATGTCCATTTTTATCATCAGTCTCTTTTTGATGTTTTTATCTTCGACTATTTACCATTCCATGCAGTACAACTCTCCGCAAAAGTATGTCTTACGTATTATTGACCACAGCATGATTTACATTGCTATTGCAGGTTCTTATACTCCCATTGCTCTATCCCTTGTAGGAGGGTGGCTCGGCTATCTCATCATTCTTTTACAGTGGGGAACCACTATTTTTGGCATCTTATATAAGATTTTTGCAAAAACGATTAATGAAAAATTTAGTCTGATTCTCTATTTACTCATGGGCTGGTTAGCAGTCTTTATCATTCCAGCTATCATCACAAAGACTGGCACCCTCTTTTGGGGACTCATGCTAGCTGGTGGACTTTCCTATACCATTGGTGCTATCTTCTATGCCAGAAAAAGACCATATGACCATATGATCTGGCACCTCTTTATTCTACTGGCTTCCGCCCTTCAATATATAGCTATTGTCTACACTATGTTATAGTGATAACAATAAAAATAAGGCTGAGTTCAAGCGCTCAACCTTATTTATTTTGCCAAATTTATATACAAGAGTGGAATAGAAATCAAATTCTTGGAAATAACTTCTGTCCCACTCTTATTTTTTATATTATTAAACAGTTGCCCAATCAAAGTTAACAAACTTTTGGAAGAGTCCGCCAACAGTTCCTTTGTAGCCAAGATCTTTACCGTCATAGGTGACACCCGTTACCGGATAGCTATCTGGTATGGTCAAACAACCTGTAAGCGCCTGGATAAAGTCTGTTGGCTTGTCATAAGTTTGTGTCCGCTCAATTTTATAAGCATCTGTATACGTCAATGTAATCATAACATACCTCCATAGGTAAAGACATTGGGATCTATTTATTAGATTGAAAATGTGATCCACAACCACTTTCTATCTATAGTTTATTCCCATATAGCCCAAGCGTCAACTAATTTGATTGGCTTCTTTTAATCGTCCATATAATAAATAATCAACCTGTCTAAGTTGGTCAATCGTTCGACAGTTAAGCGCACACATGATGATTTTCAAATCTTCCTTCCATGTCTCTACTATAGCGATAACATCCTCAACAGATTTCTCCTCCACTAACTTTAAGAAAGTTCTTGATAGGCCAACTCCTCTTGCTCCTAATACCATAGCCTTTATCATATCAAGCGGATGACGAATGCCTCCACTTGCTAAGATTTCAAGGTCATTGGATAAATCTTTGCAAGCAAGAAGGGTTTGCGCAGTAGATTGCCCCCAATCATTGAGATAGTGACGCTGAGCACCTCTTTGGTTCTCAATATAGGCAAAACTAGTTCCGCCTCGACCAGAAATATCGAAGGTTGTAATGCCCAATTCTGCAGCATCCAAAATGGACTGGCGATCCATACCAAACCCAACTTCCTTCAGTACTAAAGGGACATCTAGCAATCTGATATAATCTTCCAAGTGCTGACGCCAGTGAGCAAATGAACGCTCTCCTTCCGGCATTAGAAGCTCTTGCATCACATTAATATGAATCTGTAGAAGTAAAGGATCCATCTCCTTTACCGTTTGTACAGCTAATTCAACAGACTTATCCAGACCTATATTAGTTCCTAGCTTGACATCTGGAGCAACCAACCGTACATCATAAGAATCATCTACACCACTTGCCAAAGCAGCACTGTAAGAACCGGTTACAAATAATAAATCGCATGCTTGCGCTACCTGAGCTAGCTTTTGATTGATTATCTTAGCCCGTGTAGATCCTCCAGTCATAGCATTAATGTAAAAAGGGGACGACCACTGATGACCTGCGAACTCAGTAGATATGTCAATAGCTGCCAAATCATACTTGGGCAAAGAAGCCTGGATAAGCTCCATTTCATCAAAACTATTATAGGGGGACTGATAATCCAGCGCATGTTGGATATGCTGATCTTTACGATTCATCTTCAGTTTTGGCGAGAAATCAGCTCTATCCCTGATTCCCGCCACCTTTCTATTAGTGTTCTACTAGAAATAGCATCAAAAGAGAGGGCAATACCACAGTCACCTCCGCCTGCTCCAGAGGATTTAGCTATAGCATTTAAGCCATCTGTAGCTCTGACTAAGAGTCTTAAATCTTCCGTGTAAATAGCTGGATGAAGTCGTTCTAAGAGCAGAGATACCTGCGACAGCTCAGCCTCGATGGTCTCTTGGTCACCTCTTTCCAAAGCATTTACTAAGGATAATACAGCCGATTGTGTCTGCTCTAGGAAAGTTTGAGATATAGCAGATTTAACCTGAGTGATCATCTCTCGAGAAATAGAAGGCTTCCCGGTCCATCCTATCAGCCACTCCACTGGCAGGGCAATATGAACTTCATGTATCTCATAATGCCAATCTTTAGCTAAGACCCCTAAAATAGGTTCTGTCTCTATCCAATGGGCTACCATTTGACGATCAAAAGCCTTAAAGAGAACGAGGTCATCGTAAGCAATACAGGCTAAATCTCCCATAGAGCCATTATCTCCTAGCATAATGAGGGTATAAGAAGCTAGCTTAAACAGAAGATCGGCTGACCAATCCACATCATAAAGTGCAGCCATAGCCTTTAATACCAATATGGTAACACTACCACTAGACCCAATCCCCAGCTTCTTTCCTTGACTTTCCATCTTACCTGAAATAGAGAGATGAAATGCCTTTAGTGAGAAGCCCTGACTAAGTAAGTATGTCTCACCTACAGCAATAGTCTTTTGAATCAATCTATAGTCTTGATTAGGGGTCAAATCTACGCTGTAATCAAACATATCTGAAAAGAGCTGATAGCTTTCAGCCTCCTCTATATCAGCCGTCATGTAGATCGGAATATTTTTAATCAGAGCATACTGACCCGGAAATAATATGGCATATTCACCAGCCAGATAGAGTTTTCCACCTGTTTGCACACGGTACTTAGTCATAAGAAGGATCCTTAGTCTTTGAAACAATAATACGATAACGTTCTTCAAATAAGGGAATCAACTGTTCTAAATCCTCTTGACGGCAGAGCACTTTAACATTAGGACCAGCATCCATGGTAAAATAACACTGATACCCCTGCTTTTGCAAATTCTTAATATAATTCATGGCAGCATACGACTCATCCGTAAGATAAGAAAAGGCAGGCCTTGCATGAAGCGTTGTCTCATGCATCCTCAGAGCATTATCCTGCGTTAAGCGGCCAACATTCTCAAAGTCATTAGCCTTGAGATAGCCTAACATAGCCTGATAATCCAGCGCTGATTGTTCAATCCACTCAGAAAAATTAGTCGATGTCTCGCTGCAACGCTTCATTCCTTCACGACTGGAGATCGGTTTTGGTTGGTCGTTAAGTACTAACATAATCATCGCAAGCTCCAGATCGGTTTGAACTTGATAAATCTCGCCAGAGTCTTTATCCCAGGCAGACAGCGGTCCAAAGAAAGAGCGTGATGAGGAGCCAGAAGCAAATTTTGCTTCTTGAGCCAGACGTGTCTGGTCTAATCCTAGTTCAAAAAGATCATTACAAGCCTTAACCAGGGCAGACAAGCCACTTGAACTTGATGATAAGCCTGCTGCTGTCGGCATATTATTCGTCGTATCTACCCGAACAAATCGACTACCATCTGGTCGAAAACGATCAATAATGGCAGAGATTTTAGCATGCTCAGCTGGACTCTGCAACTTACCATCAATATAAAATTCATCTGCTACTGCATCATCATCTAAAAATTCTAGCGAGGTCTGAGTATACATATTTTCTAAAGTCAAGGAGATGCTGCTGGTCGCAGGGACCATTTTTTGAGCATCAGATTTCCCCCAATACTTGATAATTGCGATATTAGCATAGGATTTTACACTGACAGATTTTCGATCCATGTATGACTTGCTCCTTCTTTTTCTAATTGATACGACAATTGCTCAGCTTGCTCATAGGTCTGACAGAGGGCAATAATACAGCCTCCTAAGCCACCTCCCGTCATCTTAGCCCCCAGGGCTCCATTTTTTAAGGAAGATTCTACTAAATGATTGGCTTCTTGATTGGATACCCCCAACTGATCTAATACAGTATGGGCTTGGCTCATTGCTGCTCCCATCTTTTGGAGATCTTGCTTAACAATAGCACTCTCTATTATCTTAGCTAACTCTCCC
Organism: Streptococcus sp. ALY_208; assembly: GCF_058314295.1. Classification (NCBI taxonomy): domain Bacteria; kingdom Bacillati; phylum Bacillota; class Bacilli; order Lactobacillales; family Streptococcaceae; genus Streptococcus; species Streptococcus sp. ALY_208. The sequence goes on from NZ_JBZFUI010000005.1 coordinate 161,028, forward strand.
AAATGGTGTAGAGCTGGTAGTGCTTTTTCTTCGAGATTACGGACCTTAGCCACAGCTTCCTTCGTATGACCGTGGATACCAGTATCAGCAATAACCAGATAAGCGCTTAGATCAATGACCATTTCAGAAAAGCCAACATTTCTAATAAATTTAATTGCCTTATCGCTCAGACAGGTCTTAGCATCCAGTCCACTAGGATTTTCATGGGCGATAATTTCAGCCTGATTAGCCAGCATTTCCAGAACTGTATGATCTAGAGGCTTCTCGAAATAATCAAAAACCGCACGAATAGCTGCTATGGCCACGGCTGCTGAAGATCCCATCCCTCGCTTTTCAGGTACCTCAGATTTAATAGCAACTGAAAAATACCGATCTTTAATACCGAGATACTCAAGCGCAGCAAATACTGCTGTAGAAAGTGGATCTTTAATATTTAGGGTCAACGGTTGCTCAGATGGGTAGATATAGCACTCCACCTCAATATGCTTGAGTGGTAAGGCTAGCGCTGTGTAGCCATAAACCACAGAATGCTCACCGATGAGAATAATCTTACTGTGTGACTTCCCACTTCCGTATTGTAATGTCATTAGTCTTTAATCTTTCAAAATAGTCTAGCCTATATATTTTATCTAATTTCTCAAGAAAAAGCGACCACAAAACTCTCACTTCATAGTCCTATGCCCTAAGAAAAAGGCTTCCTATTGGGAAGCACATTTCTAAACAAAAACTAAGCATTGTAGGTTTTATAATACTTTTCAATACCTGCGACAATACCTTTAGCCAGTTTTTCTTGATAAGCAGCAGAGTTTATCTTCTTAAATTCAGCTGCATTGGACATGTATCCTAATTCTAACAACACAGCCGGTGCTGTTGTTTCACGCAAGACTGCAAAAGTATTACGCAAAATTCCATTATTTTTACCACCTGTAGCCGATACTGTCTGAGACTGAATAGCATTAGCCAAAGTATTACTCATACTTAAACGCGTTTTATTGTTATGGTAGGTCTTATTAATAGCTGAAGGATACTCTGCAAAATACTGATAGTAATAAGTCTCAATACCTGAAGCAGACGGACTTGCAGAAGCATTGAAATGAATACTGATAAAGATATCCGATTGACTGGCATTAGCCTTTTTTGAACGATCCAATAGCTCAACTGACTTGTCAGATGTCCTTGTCGTCACAACCTTATAGCCTTTAGCCTCAAGCTTTTTCTTAACCAGATTGTGTATCTTTTGATTAAGCACTTTTTCACTTTGGCCATAGTAAACAGCTCCCGGATCATAGCCGCCATGACCAGCATCCAAATAAACTGTACGAGTAAAGACATCATAGTGACCTTGTGAAGCACTGCCTCTTTCAGCAGGAGAATGGGCTGCTGGAGCTACTTGAGGCTTGATAATCTCAAAACTGCCAGCATCTCTGAGACTAGAACTACCATCTTTATAGGTGGTTTTAACTTGAACCTTATAAACACCAGAAGTGTTGGATAGATCCTTTATAGAGATCGTTTGCTTGGCAACATTTTTTGAAACTTTGGGATTATACCATTTAATATTAGCTTTATCCTTAGTGTCTAACCATGCTCCTACACTGACAGCTTTTATTTGCTTCGTAGATGAGTTTCCTGATACCTTAACGACAAAGGAAGTTTTATTTTTCTGATAACCTTCTACTTTGATTTTTGCTTCCGGACGATTGTCAGTGTGCTTATACCCCTTAGTTGCTTTCAACCCATAAAGTTTACCTGTAACACTGCTATTACCATAGATATGGATTTCATGCTGTCCCCATTCTTTAAGCTTAATTGTCGCACTGTAGACGCCCTTTTTCTCCTTTTTAGCCTTATGCCAAATCAGATCATCCTGCCCCTTTTTCTTAGACCAAATTGGAATCGTGATTGAAGTGATAGTATCTGGTACTTTTGATACAGTGACTTTGATACTATCCAAAGAGACTCTGGCAATAGTTGCGCTAATTTTGGGAACACTCAAATCATAAGTTGTCGCAGCGAGACGCTTGGTTTGATTCCTGCTAACCGAGTAAGCTTCAATATTATATTTACCATACTTACGATGACTGACAAAAGCAGCTTGGGCAGCACCGGCCTTATCAGCGCTATACCAAACCAAATCATCTTTTCCTTTCGATTGAGTCCAAACAGCAAAGCGAACAGTCTGATTTTTTGCAATTTTGGCATTATAGCGTAATTTAAGACCTTTCTTACTAGTCGAGATACTAATAACTTCCTTCTCAGAACTTGCTTTTGGTTGTTCAACCGTTGCAGCTACACTGCGCTTCACAAAAACTTGAGAGCTCTGGGATGATTCAGCAGAGTGAGCTGGCTGCTGAACGCTCTGAGTTTGAACAGATGACTTAGGGGCAGAGGGCAAAGCCGGATGACTCACTTGCTCGCTCTTATCAATCGACACAGACGGAGTATCACTGACCGTTGATTGGCTAGTAGAATTGGGCTCTGATACTTCCACTAGCCCCTGATCAGCTGGCTGAGACTCCTGGGGACTTGCAGTAGTAGATATTGCTTGATCAGGAACTTGAGCAGATGAAACCTCATCGGCTTGAACAACAGTTCCTCCCCAAAATATACTAAGTCCAAGCAGAACTGAGGCTGCCCCAAAACTATATTTTTTAATCGAAAATGTTTGCTTGATTTTTTCTTGATCAGCTCTGTAGTGCATAAAAGCTAATATCCTCTCTCAATATAAATAATATAAGTATCCTGTAGATAGTGCTATCATAACACGGCAGCCAGCATAGAGCAACCTTATTTTCTTAATTATTACAAATCAATAATAAAAAGACGTCATACGACGCCCTAATCCACTACAGTGATTCCAAAATAGTATCCCAAGCCTCATCATAACCCTGCTGAGTCTCTGAGGAGAATATGACAAACTTATCTTCTGGATCAAAATCCAAAGTTGCTTTAATATCCGACTCATGCTTATTCCATTTTCCCCTCGGGATTTTGTCAGCTTTAGTAGCTACTATAATAACAGGAATCTCATAATACTTTAAAAACTCATACATTTGTATATCATCAGCTGTCGGTTTATGACGCATATCTACCAGACTAACAACCACACGTAGATTCTCTCTGGTAACGAGATACTCTTCAATCATCTTGCCCCACTTGGCACGCTCGGCTTTGCTAACACGCGCATAGCCATAACCAGGAACATCTACAAATCGTAACTTATCATCAATGTTATAAAAATTAAGCAACTGTGTCTTACCTGGTTTACTAGAGGTACGAGCTAAATTTTTACGCCCCAAAAGAGTATTGATAAAGCTAGATTTTCCGACATTTGAACGCCCAGCCAGAGCGACTTCAGGCAAAGAATCTTTGGGATAGTGACTCTTATTGGCTGCACTCAGTAAGATAGAAGCATTATGGGTATTTAAAAGCTGTTCTTCTGCCATATCACTCTTTCCTACGCTGTTTTCAAGATCGGTTTGTCTGTACCATCAACTGCAGCCTTAGTCACACGAACACTGGTAACATCTTCTTGACTTGGCACCTCAAACATAATATCCATCATAGTTTCTTCGATAATAGAGCGAAGACCACGAGCCCCCGTCTTACGCTCAATAGCTTTAGATGCAATAGCCTCCAGAGCTTCTTGATCAAACTCAAGCTCAACGCCATCATAAGACAAAAGAGTCTGATACTGCTTAACCAGTGCATTACGTGGTTCTGTCAAAATATGAACTAGATCATCAACCGTCAACTGCTCTAGTGCTGCTAAAATTGGCAAACGTCCAATAAATTCAGGAATTAGACCGAATTTTTGAATGTCTTCTGAAACGATTTGCTGCATATAGGAAGCATCCTCATCAATCATCTTACTAGATTGACCAAAACCGATAACTTTTTCACCAATACGCTGCTTGACAATATCCTCAATACCATCAAATGCACCACCTACAATGAACAAAATATTCTTAGTATCTATTTGGATCATCTCTTGGTTTGGATGCTTACGTCCCCCTTGCGGAGGAACACTGGCAACAGTTCCTTCGATAATTTTCAGCAGTGCCTGCTGCACTCCTTCACCAGAAACATCACGAGTAATAGAGACATTTTCGCCTTTTTTCGCAATCTTATCGATTTCATCGACATAGATAATTCCTCGTTCAGCTCGCTCAATATTGAAATCTGCAGCTTGAATAAGCTTGAGAAGAATATTTTCGACATCCTCACCAACATAGCCTGCTTCGGTCAATGCCGTAGCATCTGCAATCGCAAAAGGAACATTGAGACTTTTAGCAAGCGTCTGAGCCAAAAAAGTTTTCCCAGAACCTGTTGGTCCAATCATAAGAATATTAGACTTCTGCAAATCAACATCTTCATCTTGACTTGTGGCTGAAAAGCTAATGCGCTTATAATGATTATAGACCGCTACTGCCAAAGCCCGCTTGGCATGACTTTGTCCAACAACATAATCATCCAAAATTTGTAAGAGCTCTTTTGGCTTAGGCACTTCTGCCAAATCAGCCATAACATCTTCAGCTAGCTCTTCTTTAATAATTTCTTGAGATAGCGCTACACACTCATTACAGATAAACACACCATTCCCAGCAATGATTTTCTTCACTTCGGTCTGGTTTTTTCCGCAAAAGGAGCAATATACTAAAGTATCACTATTAGAATTTTCTACCATAATTTCCTAATCTCTCTTTTCTAAAATAATGTACCGTAAAAAGCATGAATTGAATTAACTAAGTTAGTAAAGGCATTCAAAAGAAAAATAACACCTAAACCATAGCGATTCTTTTTCAAAGCAGGCAGGGCACACAACAAACAAATCACGGCTAAAATGGCTGTAAATACCCCAAAAATACTTCTTTGCATAACTCTATTCCTTATTCTTCTTAACAAACCTTGCAATTGTAAAGTTATGAGCATTACGAGAATCTTTTTCATAAGAATGCTCTTCTATCAATTTATAAGCACCATAGTCCAAAGGAATCATGTAAGTATCTCCCTTAAAACTAGCATGAATAGTGGTTCTGATCAATCCATCAAAATAATCCGCAAAGCTCTCAAATACACTGGCGCCTCCAATAATATATAAGTCATCATCCTGATGATCAAACCAATCAAGAACTTCATCAACAGACCTTAAAACATGAGCCCCTTCTACCTGATAATCTCTATCGCGTGTCAAAACTAAAGTTTTACGTCCTGGTAATAACCGACGATTCATTCCCTCAAAGGTTGTTCGCCCCATCAAGATCGTAGCTCCCATCGTCGTTTCCTTAAAATGTGCTAGATCAGCCGGAAGATGCCAGGGCAAGGTAGTATCCGCACCGATCAGATGATTATCATCCTCAGCCCAAATCGCCCAGATTTTTTTAATAATACTATCTTTTTTCATACTAGTGTAAGTGTATCAAAAATCAAGAAAAAAAGCTCTCTAAAAACACGTAACTACCCACTTTGGGCAGACCTAAATAGCTAAATCAAATTTTAATTGTGGCTTGATAGGGTCATAATCAACCAATTCAAAATCCTCAGGTTTAATATCAAAGAAATTAGTACCGTCAGGGACATTCAATACCAAACGAGGCTGGCAATCTGATGGTGTACGGTTCAACAATTCTTGAGCTTGGTCGAATTGATTATCATAAATATGCAGATTATTGATAAAATAGAAAAATTTACCAACCTTCCAACCGAGATGTTTAGCAACCATCATTTGCAAGGCCACATACTGCATTGCATTGATATGATGAGCTACTAGCATATCATTGGAACGCTGGGTTAAGGTAGCATCCAAATAAATGTCCTCCCCTACACGCCGAACATCGAACATCGTTTGAAAGGCGCAAGGTAACAAGCCTTCGGATGACTCAAACGCTTCATAATCCCATAGGCTAATGACATTGCGACGATTCCAGGGGTTACTTTCTAACTGGCTAAGTATTTTTTCCATAATATTGTGCTTTTTAACAATCGCTCCATAACGCTCGCCAATAGTCCCTGTATCTCCTACTTCCCAATCATTCCAATAGTGAACATTATATTTGTCATTAAGCAAGGATAAGTCATTGGATTGATCTTGATAGATCCAAAAGATCTCCTTAATAGCAGATTTCACAGGAATAGGGCGCAGAGTCGTAATAGGAAACTCCCCTTTTGACAAATCGTAGGTTTCAAAATATCCCGTAATATATTTTGAATTAGCAGTCCTACCATCCTTATATTTAGGTCTAGCCTGCTCCGAAAACACACCTTCTGTCAGGATTGTCTCTATATTCTTTTTGAAAATGTCATCTGTTCGTGTCATATGATGTCCTTTATAGCAATGATTATTTATTATTCTAACCAAATCTCTACAAAAATGCTATTAGAAACTATTGGATCAGTATACAGTTAGAAGCACTAACTATAAAGCCTTTGAGAGTTTCTCCTCAGCTATGTCACAGGTTCTATGATACAATAGAACATATAACATCAAAATTAGAAGGTATGTTTATGACGACTGGAATTGACAAAATTGGATTTGCGACAGCACGCTACCAGCTAGACATGGCTGATCTAGCCCAAGCTCGTCACACAGATCCTGATAAATACTCTATCGGCTTAATGCTTGATCGTTTGAGTATTAGCCCTATCACTGAAGATATTATAACTTTAGGTGCCGCAGCAGCCGAAGAATTTCTTACTGATCAAGATCGCCAAGAAATTGACATGATCATCGTTGCTACAGAATCAAGTATTGACCAAAGTAAAGCTGCAGCTGTCTTTGTACATAGCCTCCTAGGGATTCAGCCTTTTGCACGCAGTTTGGAAATGAAAGAAGCCTGCTACAGCGCTACAGCAGCTTTGAATTATGCCAAACTTCATGTTAATGCCCACCCTGATTCCAAAGTTTTAGTTATCGCTAGTGATATTGCTAAATATGGCCTTCTTTCTTCCGGAGAGCCAACCCAAGGAGCTGGAGCTATCGCTATGCTGATAACCAGCCAAGCACGTATATTGGCATTCAATGATGATAATCTGGCTCAAACACGCGATGTCATGGATTTCTGGAGACCTAACTATTCTTTGACACCATTCGTCCAGGGAATGTATTCTACTAAACAATATCTAGACAGCTTGAAAACAACTTGGGCCGAGTACCAAAAACGTCAGTCAAAGACACTCGAAGACTTTGACGCCTTTTGTTTTCATATTCCTTATCCCAAATTAGCCAACAAAGGATTAACAAAAATCTTAGATAAAAAACTATCCCAAGAGTTACAAGCCAAGCTACAAGAAAACTTCAATCACTCGATCACCTATAGTCGACAGGTGGGCAATATCTATACCGGATCGCTTTATTTAAGTTTCTTATCTTTAATCGAAAATAGCTCAACTCTAAAAGCTGGTAGTACGATCGGATTTTTCAGCTATGGTTCCGGTGCTGTTTCAGAAATTTTCAGTGGAACATTGGTTGATGGCTATCACAAACAATTAAAGACTAATCGGCAATCAGATCTCGATCAACGTCAGAAAGTTACAGTTTCTGAATACGAAAAATTATTCTATGAACCAGTAGACCTCGATGAAGCCGGCAATGCTCAGTTCAAAAAATATTTGACAAACAAATTTCACCTAGAAGCTATCATCGAGCATCAAAGACAATACAAGAAAAATAACTCTTAGAGGACTAACTTCCAAGTTGGCATATTAATTATACTTTTTTCTATCACATCTTTAAAAACTGACTAAAATCGCTAATAGCAAAAAATGTTGAGCTCAAGCTCAACATTTTTTCTTATGCCAATTTAGTGAAGTCAAGTACCTTGCGTCCTTGAATTTTACCAGCTTCCATTTCATCAAAGACTTGTGGAGCCGTGTCAACATCAACTGTTTCAACAACAGGAACAACTAGACCACGTGCGCCAAAATCAAAGGCTTCTTCCAGATCCTTGCGGGTACCAACAAGAGATCCAACAACTCGAATACCATCTAAAACAGTCTTAACAATTGATAACTCCATATATTCTGAAGGTAATCCAACTGCTACTACAGTTCCGCCAGCACGAACACTATCAATGGCTTGATTGAAGGCAACCTTAGAAACAGCTGTTACAACAACGCCGTGACAACCGCCAGTTTTTTCTTGAATATAAGCTGCAACATCCTCAACTTCCTTACCATTAACGATAAGATCCGCACCCGATGCTTTAGCTAAATCCAATTTATCTTGGTTGATATCCACAGCAACAACCTGTGCATTGAAAACCTTTTTAGCATATTGAACAGCTAAATTTCCCAAGCCTCCAGCACCAAAGATACAAATCCATTGACCAGGAGCAGCACCTGCTTCTTTGATAGCCTTGTAGGTAGTTACACCCGCACAGGTAATAGAGGAAGCCTGAGCTGGATCCAATCCTTCTGGCACTTTAACAGCATAATCTGCTGTAACAACAGCGTATTCACTCATACCACCATCAACACTATAGCCCGCATTTTTAACGGAACGGCAAAGTGTTTCACGACCTGTTGTACAATACTCACAGTGTCCGCAACCTTCGAAAAACCATGCAATGGAAACACGATCACCAACTTTTAGTGATTCAACACCATCACCAATTTCTTGGACAATACCAATTCCTTCATGGCCTAAGATACGACCAGGAACTTGTCCGAAATCCCCATGAGCAACGTGCAAATCCGTATGACAGACACCACAATACTCAACTCTAACCAATGCTTCACCATATCCAATTGTCGGCACAGCATGATCAACAACTTCTACTCCATTTGAAGCCTGATTCACAACAACTGCTTTCATAAAAATCTCCTTACTATTTTTTGAAATCGTTTACAAGTTAATTGTACTTTTTCTCACAATATTGTCAAGAGATTTTCAGATTTTCTGACCATAATTCATATTTTTTTCTAATTAAAATCAGCTCCAATTTTCAAAATACTCGGCACAAGTATCTTTCACTTTATGAAAAATTACCATTCTCTACTTCTACAACATCTAACATCTATTATCAATGAAACAGTCTTCCTTGATTTTTTTATCATAAGGCCTTATGATGACTGTATGAATAAAAATACTATTCCTGAATTTCTGAACTATCTTCCCTACAGATTTAGCTATTACGACAAGGATAATCACTTAGCTTATTCAAATCATGCATCCGATGGTAGTTTTTTCCCTACTGATGATCCAGATTCCCTACCTGACTGGATATGGGAGAAAGTCTTAACTGCTAAATCACACATCCTCCATCTAGATATTACTAACGATTCTTTTGAAAATATCTTAATCCAGTCCTATCAAGCGATTTTTGATCAAGAGTCAGGGTTTCAAGGGATCGTTACCTATATACAGAATATTCAACCTCTCCTCGCTAGTTATTTAGAATCGAGTGGTCAGGCTTTAGTAGGCTGGTCAGATACCACATCTGGTGCCTCTATTAGTAGTAACAAACTAGATTCTGGACAATAAAAGAGAGTGGGGGCAAAAATCGTAAACCGTGAGAAAATCATAGTTTTGATTTGCCTTGCTCTCTTATTTTAAGGATCGGGTCAAAATCCCCCACTGGAGCGCTTTGCAAGCTCTATTTCCCGATGCAAAAGCTCTAGTAGGGCTTTTATTCCACTGTCTTATTGATCTATCTCACGATAAACTGGCTGAGGACCAAAGGTTTGAGAAGTTGGCATGATTTCAATACGGTTCACATTGATATGGACTGGTTGATCAATAAGCCAACCTACTGTATTGGCAATATCCTCTGGCTTAATGGCATTAGCACCCTTATAAAGATCAGATGCCCTCTGGTCATCTCCCTTAAAACGGACATTAGAAAATTCAGTACCTTCACACAAACCTGGTTCAATATTGCTAACACGGATCTTGGTTCCTGCTAAGTCGGCCCTTAAATTTAATGAGAATTGCTTGACAAAGGCCTTGGTCGCACCATACACATTAGCCCCTGGATAGGGAACCGTACCAGCTGTAGAACCAATATTAATAATATAGCCACTATTTCTCTCAACCATTTCTGGTAGAATCTGCCGAGTTAAATAAGTCAATCCCATAATATTCGTTTGAATCATCGTTTCCCAATCTTCAAAATCTGCTTCATAGGCCTTATCAAGTCCAAGGGCTAAACCAGCATTATTGACTAGAACATCAATCATCTGCCACTCTTGTGGAAGGGCCGACAAAGCTTCATCTATCGATTTTTTAGACATCATGTCCATTCTCAGAGGATAGAAGCCCTCACCAAATTCCTCAGCTATTTCCTTGAGCTTATCTATACGTCGACCAGTGCCAACAACCCTATAACCCTTTTTAATCAATAAACGTGAGATAGCTCTGCCAAAACCAGCACTGGCTCCTGTCACCATAATAGTTACTGTCATTTCGATTCCTCCTTTTTTATGCCGCAAAAGAAGGCTAACACTAGCCTTCTTTTTATTAATTCATTAAAGTTTGAGCAGCGGTAATAATTGCTAACTTATAAATATCTTCTGCACTCGATCCTCGAGATAGATCGTTTACGGGCATATTAAGCCCTTGCAGAATTGGTCCAATGGCTTCAAACATCCCTAATCGCTGAGCAATTTTATAACCAATATTGCCCGATTGTAGATCCGGGAATATAAAAACATTTGCTTGACCAGCAACCTCACTATCTGGAGCCTTTATAGCTGCAGTCGATGGAACAAAAGCAGCATCAAATTGAAGTTCCCCGTCAATCTTAAGCTCAGGTGCAATTTTCTGTGCCAGTTCAGTTGCCTTGACAACCTTATCTGCTTGCGGTGCCTTGGCACTCCCCTTAGTAGAAAAGCTCAAAAGAGCCACTTTCGGATCGATATCAAAAATTTGAGCAGTTTCAGCTGTATTAACAGCAATCTCCGCCAATTCTTGGGCACTGGGATCTACATTGATTGCACAATCCCCAAACATGAAACACTCATCTGTATTATCACGCGTCATTAAAAAGACACCCGAAGTCCTGCTGATACCTTGCTTTGTTTTAATGATTTGAAGAGCAGGCCGAACAGTATCAGCTGTAGAATGAGCCGCACCAGAGACCATACCATCTGCCACCCGCATCTTAACTAACATCACACCAAAGTAATTGACATCTTTTAGGAGTTCTTTTGCCTCTTCAGGAGTTACCTTTCCTTTGCGAATAGACAAAAATTCTTCCAACATGTCCTCATGAAATGGGAACTGCTCAGGATCAATAACAATATAATCCTGATTAACAAATCCTAGATCATGAAGCAACTGACGAACTTCCTTGTCATTCCCCAAAATAATAGGCTCTAGCAATCCTTCAAATTTTAATCGTGCAGCGGCTCTTAGAACCCGCTCGTCATTGCCTTCAGGAAATACAATCCGTATTCCCTGCCCGGCAATTCTATTTCTTAAGTTACCGAATAAACTTCTTAGCATAGATATTCCTCAATTTCTAATCAGCCTGCAAGCCCATGATAACGTTTTCAAAGTCGTCTGTCAACTTTGATTCAAAAACCTGCTCTTTCTCTAAAAAGGGATTATAGAAGCTAAGACGATAGCAATGCAAGGCCTGACGTTCTATTCCAAAAGTCATAGCCCCCCCATATAAATCATCTCCCAAGAGCGGATAACCTCGATGGGAAAAGTGAACACGAATCTGGTGAGTACGCCCTGTATGCAGCTTGATAGCTACCAGCTTAACCTCACCAAAATCCTGGTCTATACGATAGCTAGTGTGAGCATATTTTCCAGACTCGTCAACACACCTCGTTATAATGCTACTGCTGTCTCGAGCAATGGGAGCAATAATATCTCCCTCCTCTTCGATAGGAGCCGTTCCAGATACTAAAGCATAGTAACGCTTATCAATCGCACGATTTTTCAATTGTTTATCCATACGAGCATGAGCGTAGCCGTGCTTAGCCAATAACATCAGGCCACTAGTGTCCCTATCCAAACGAGTCACAATATGAATCTGCTTATTAGGATAGTTCTGTTCATAATAATATCCCTTAACAAAATTAGCCATAGTATTGGAATGGTTAGAACTTGGAATACTAGCCACCCCTGCCGGCTTATCTAGCACTAAAAAATGATCATCTTCATATACAATCGCCAATTCCCTATAGACAGGCTTCAACTGATAGTTAATATCTTTTTCATCTGGAATTTTAACAGTCACTTTATCACCGATATCCAATAAATAAGTTGCATTTTGCTCTTGATCATTAACCCAAATATTTCCACCCTGAAACTTAATTTTTGCTAACAATCCTTTTGAAATATCATGATGCTTTAGCAAAGTCTTAACCTTGCAACGATGATCAGCTATAAAAGAAAAAATCATGCCTCGACCTCACCAATAAAGGCTTCTTTGACACGATCCCAAAATCCAGTATGATTTGGTGAAGACAAAAAATGGATCTTTTTCTCATCCAAGGCTAATTCCATCTTAGCCACATTACGATAGTTATAAGACTTATTATCAATAGAAACTGTATAAGATCCAACACGCTTGGGCTCTATCGTCACCGCCTCACCCTTGGGAATAATGACCGAACTTCCTAGCGTCCGGTAAACCCTGTTATTCAAACTAGCTATCTCTGTCAATTGAAACGCTTCAACTGTAGGATGCAAGACAGCTCCGCCAATGGATTTATTATAAGCAGTACTACCAGTTGGCGTCGAAATCGTAACCCCATCGCCCCTAAATCGCTCAAGAGCAGTACCATTAATAGCAATATCAGCCACCATTGTCTTCTCCAGGCGACGCAAACTAGCTTCATTTAGCGCACGCGCCTGAACAAGACGTCCATCAGCCATGGTCAATTTAACACTCAACAAAGGATAAGAAATACTTTCACCCTTATCATTTTTCAGATTTTCAAGAAATTGATCAACTTCAAAATCACGATAATCCGTGTAAAATCCTAGATGACCCGTATGGATGCCGACAAATCGCACGGTGTCTAAACTTTTCTCGTACATATGAAAAGCAGACAGCAACATTCCATCGCCGCCAATAGAAATAACAATATCCGGATTTTCCTTACTCAGATAAAAATCCTTATCGTGCTTAAGAGAAGCAAAAATCTTAGAGGCTACTCGCTTACTCTGATATTTTCCATTTGCAATAATCGCAACTCTAGATGGTCGCTTATCGGTACAATTCGTCTGTATCATCACTATTTCCTACACCATCACTCAATTTTCTACTTGGAGGGTCAAACAATAATTGGGCGTCCTTAATATCATCTCTGATTTTGCGCATTTCTTCATCTAGCTCAAGAGCTATACGTGATGTCACTTCCAATCGATTACGAATATCCTCAGGAAAATCCCCACGATACTTATAATTTAAAGAATGCTCAATTGTTGCCCAGAAATTCATCGCCAACGTCCTAATTTGGATCTCTGCCAAAACTATTTCTTGTCCATTAATTGTCTCAACTGGATAATTAACAATCACATGGTAAGACCGATAACCGCTCGCTTTACGATTATTGATATAGTCTCTCTCTTGAACAATCGTCATATCCTTACGACGTCTGATTAGCTCCAAAACTTCCTGGACGTCATCGACAAACTGGACCATGATCCTAATACCAGCAATATCCTGCATATCTTCAGCAAGATGTTCTTGAGACACTCCTCTCAAAACCATCTTTTCCTTAATACTCTCAATCGGTTTAACACGACCTGTGACAAACTCTATAGGGGAATGCTGATTTTGTTTCTGGAATTGCTTTCTGGCTCCTCTAAACTTTATCTTCAATTCGCCAACAGCCTGAATGTAGGGGTCTAAAAAAGTTTCCCAATCCATCTTAATCTATTTGTTAACTCCTGTTTAAATCAGATATTTTACAACTGATTCTTGTAAAATAACCTACTTTTTTATAAAATCTATTTAATCATTATATCATAAAAAGCATTGCAAAGGAAAAGCGCCATGAACCATCTGGAAATCGAATATAAAACTATGTTGAACAAGGCTGAATTCCAGCGAATGGAAACTCTCTTTTCACATATCCCCCCCATCACTCAGACCAACTACTATTTTGATACAGACGATTTTATGATGCGTCAAAAGCGACTTTCTCTCAGAATTCGAACCTTCGATAAAGATGCCGAACTCACCTTGAAAATTCCAAAAGAGATTGGTGCTATGGAGCATAATATCCAATTAACTAGAGATGAAGCCCGTCAAATCATTGATTCTTGCCAGTTTCCAAACAATGCTATTAAAGAAATTTTAACTGAAAACGGCATCAGGTGCTCTGCTTTAAAAAAATTGGGCCACTTAACTACTGTTCGGCGTGAAAAGCAGACACCCATTGGCTTGATGGCCCTCGATAAAAACAACTACTCTGGAAGAATCGACTATGAGCTAGAACTCGAAGTTCAAGATCCCCAGAAAGGCAAAAAAGATTTTGAAGCTTTTCTAAAGGAACAGTCTATTGATTTCAAATATGCTAAAAGTAAAGTGGCACGTTTTTGCTCAACACTGTACACTGAAGAACAGGGATAAATCCACCTACCAAGCTGATTTTTTCAGCTTTTTTTGTTATAATAAAAAGGCAAATATGAATGAAGATCACCTATTACTTTCGTCAGGATAAGGGACAAAGCATTTCACATAGGTTTTAAAGATAAGGAGCACAGTACACTGTTATGGTAGCAACAAGCACCCCAAAATTATTTTCATTGACATCAAATACTGCAATTGCCGAGAAAATTTCTCAGGCCACAGGTATCCCACTCAGCAAGGTATCTTCCAAGCAATTTTCCGATGGTGAAATTATGATTAACATTGAAGAGAGTGTTCGTGGTTATGATATATATGTCATTCAATCTACAAACTACCCTGTCAATGACAATCTTTGGGAACTCTTGATTATGATAGACGCTTGTAAGCGAGCTAGTGCCAATTCTGTCAATATCATCTTGCCTTATTTCGGTTACGCTCGTCAAGATAGAATTGCCCAGCATCGTGAACCTATCACTGCTAAATTAGTTGCCA
This sequence comes from Streptococcus sp. ALY_208, assembly GCF_058314295.1. Classification (NCBI taxonomy): domain Bacteria; kingdom Bacillati; phylum Bacillota; class Bacilli; order Lactobacillales; family Streptococcaceae; genus Streptococcus; species Streptococcus sp. ALY_208. The sequence goes on from NZ_JBZFUI010000005.1 coordinate 176,054, forward strand.
ACATGCTCGTCAAGGCAGGAGCTGATAGAATTTTGACTCTCGACCTTCATGCTGTTCAGGTGCAAGGCTTTTTCGATATCCCTGTAGACAACCTCTTTACTGTTCCTCTTTTTGCTGAACACTATATTAATATGGGGCTAACAGGTTCAAATGTTGTGGTGGTAAGCCCCAAAAATTCAGGCATCAAGCGGGCACGCAGTTTAGCTGAATATTTAGATGCTCCTATCGCTATTATCGACTACGATCAAGATGATATGCACCGTGAAGAGGGCTATATCATTGGTGAAGTAACCGGTAAAAAAGCTATTTTGATTGATGACATTTTAAATACCGGTAAAACCTTAGCCGAAGCTGCTAAAATTGTTGAACGTGAGGGAGCCTCAAGCATCTATGCTGTCGCCAGTCACGGTCTATTTGCAGGCGGTGCATCTGATATCTTAGAAACTGCTCCTATTAAAGAGATTCTTGTCACAGACTCAGTCGCAACGAAAGAAAATATCTGTAGCAATGTAACCTATCTCTCAGCTAGCTCACTCATTGGAGATGCTATTACACGCATCCATAATCACAAACCGCTCAGCCCACTCTTTACTTATACTGCAGATAGTGAGGACAATTGATGATGATTTATCTCGATAATGCTGCCACAACTCCCTTAACCCCTGGTGTTATCGAAACCATGACCAATGTAATGACCAATAATTTTGGAAATCCTTCAAGTATCCATAATTATGGACGTACAGCCAGTCACTTACTCCGAGACAATCGACAGACTATTGCTGAACTTCTCGAAACTCAGCCTAGAAATATTATCTTCACATCGGGCGGTACAGAAGCTAATAATACCGCTATACAAGGCTATGCTCTTGCTAATCAAAATAAAGGAAAGCATCTTATCACAACAGCTATTGAGCATCATTCTGTTCTCAACACCATGGAATACCTTGAAAGCCGTTTTGGTTTTGAGGTGACTTATCTCCAGCCAAATGACCAAAATAAAATCACTACAGACAGCCTCAAAGAAGCTTTGAGAGACGATACCATTCTCGTTAGTACCATGTTTGCTAACAATGAAACTGGTGATCTCCTTCCGATTCAAGAATTTGGAGAATTATTGGCTGACCATCAAGCTGTCTTTCATGTTGATGCCGTTCAAGTCATGGGGAAAATTGCTATTTATCCAGAAAAGCTAGGGATTGATCTCTTATCTGCTTCTGCTCATAAATTTCATGGACCTAAAGGAGTTGGATTTCTCTATACTCACCCTCTACATATGGATTCTCTCCTACATGGTGGTGAGCAAGAAGATAAAAGACGAGCAAGCACAGAAAATATGGTAGGGATAGCTGGTATGGCTCAAGCTATGACAGAAGCCTATCAAGATATGACTAACCACTACCAACATGTCAGTAATTTAAGAGAACAACTCTTATCTAATCTAGCTAATATGGACTACTACCTCAATGGCACAGATAATACGCTACCCTATGTTGTCAATATTGGTTTTCCATCTAGCAATAATGGCCTCCTTCTAACCCAGCTGGATCTATCTGGGATAGCTGTCTCAACAGGATCAGCATGCACAGCCGGCACTGTTGATCCTAGTCATGTACTTGCTGCTTACTATGGTAATGATTCAGATAGACTTCATGAATCCATTCGAATCAGCTTCTCAGATCAAACCCTGCCACAAGATGTTGAACAACTCACTACTAAATTAAAGGAGATACTTTCTTAACAATGGCTTTTGAAAAAACTATCCACCTTGATGATTGCCTATATCGTTACACCCTTACAAGTAATGTCCGAAAGTATACGTTAATTGATACTACTTTTGAACAAAACAAGCTTGGTCACTATGAACTGAATAGACTTCTCGAAGAAGTGCCTAATTCTGGTAATGGCTTTCCTTTGAAGCTCACGGTCAATAAAGACCTCACTTCCTTTAAATTAATCATTACAGACCAGTCAGGGCTACGTCAGGTCAATATTTTTAAAAATGACAAGCTGAACATTATCCAAGATAAATTTTATTTTCTAATGGACAGTCTCGTAGAACGCGATATTTTTACAAAAGAAAGAGTTGATAGCTAAAACCTATATTATTTATAGGTTTTTTATATTAGTTAATTTGTTGCAGTTTTCACAAACTTAGTTTATAATCTAGTTGAATTTTAAATGAAATTAGGAGTTGATCATATGGCCATTGACAAATCCATCCCTAAAGCGACAGCAAAACGACTTTCACTCTACTATAGAATTTTTAAGCGCTTTAACGCAGAAAATATTGAAAAAGCAAGTTCTAAACAAATTGCTGAAGCAATTGGTGTTGACTCAGCTACCGTACGTAGAGATTTCTCATATTTTGGTGAGCTCGGTCGTAGAGGTTTCGGCTATGATGTCAAAAAATTGATGAACTTCTTTGCAGATATTCTCCATGATCATTCTATTACCAATGTTGCTCTAGTAGGTTGTGGCAATATGGGAAGAGCACTTCTTCACTATCGCTTCCATGAGCGCAATAAAATGAAAATCATCATGGCGTTTGATACAGATGATAATGAGCTGGTAGGCACTAAAACTACTGATGATATTCCTATTTATGGCATCTCAAGCCTTAAGGAAAAACTGGCAAATTCAGACTGCCAAACAGCTATCCTAACAGTACCTAGCATCAAGGCTCAAGAAGTATCTGAACAGCTAGTAGAAGCTGGTATCAAGGGGATCTTGAGTTTCTCACCTGTCAATTTAGATCTACCTAAAGGTGTCTTTGTCCAGTATGTCGATTTAACCAGTGAATTACAAACTCTACTCTATTTTATGAATCAGGATTAATAGAAAAAACATTTAAAGGAGGATGTCTATGGCCCCTAAACCAATTATTGGTATTACAACAAATGAAAGACCCAATCCCAATACAGGTATTATGTGGAGTTATGCACCAACAGGATTTATCCAGGGTGTACAACGTGCAGGTGGACTTCCTCTGCTTATTCCTATAGGACCCCCCCAAGAGGCTAAAGATTATGTCGAAAAGGTAGATAAAATTCTTTTAATCGGAGGTCAAAACATTGACCCAGACTTCTATCATGAAGAAAATACTGCAAGTGATGATGACTTTTTACGAAAACGGGACATCTTTGAATTTGCTATCATTGATGAGGCAATCCGGCAAGAAAAACCTATTTTTTCAGTATGTCGTGGTACCCAGCTGATGAATGTGGCACTGGGGGGAAGCCTCAACCAGGCGATTGAAAATCATTGGCAAGATGAACCTAGTGACTACCTCTACCATCGTATGTCTGTCAAAGAGGACTCAAAACTAGCGGAATTTTATGGAAAAACCACAGAAATAAATTCTTTTCATCATCAAAGTATCAAAGAATTATCACCATTTTTAGATGTGATAGCTATGGATCCTGATGATAAAACAATAGAGGCTGTTCAATCCAATAATCCAGACATCCATTTCATGGGAGTTCAGTGGCATCCTGAATTACTTTTAAATCATCGCTCTGCAGATCAACAGCTCTTTGATTATTTTGTTAACGAGCTCTAAAGAATCAAGTCACTCCTTTCTCGAAAGCTATAATAACTTTTACTACCAACGATGATGTGATCTAGGAAATCTACTCCTAAGTCGTCACAGCATCGTTTTATTTTTTCGGTAAAATCAATATCATGATGACTAGGACGTGGCTGCCCCGAAGGATGATTGTGGACAACAATCAGTGAAGTCGCCATCAACTTACAAGCATGATGAAGAATTTCACGTGGCTCAGCAATAGAGTGACGAACACTGCCAATAAAGATCGTTTGCTGCTTGAGCAAACGATTCTGGGTATCTAAATAAAGAGCAACTAAATGTTCCTGCCTTTTATCTCTCAACTCCTCAATCATTTTTTTGGCCAATTGACTGCTAGAAAGGATACGCTCACGCTTTTCAGGCACTGCATTGTTGACACGTCTTGAAAATTCTAATATCGCCTTGATTTCTATAGCTTTCACAGGTCCTATACCATCAAGCTTTTGCAACTCTTTTAAAGAGAGTTGACGAAAATCAGCCAAGCTATCCATCTGACTAATAATATGATTAGCTAAAGATAAGACTGGCTCTTTTTTTGTCCCAGTACGTAATATAATCGCTAATAGTTCCTGATGACTGAGTTCTTCTGCCCCTTGAGCCATTAAACGCTCTCTGGGCTTTAAGGCATCATTTGAAATTCCAATAGTATACATAATAATATCCTCCATCTATATATTCGTAAAATAAAATCAAAAAAATGGTTAGAAATAAAAATTTCTAACCATTTCTACTATTTATTTCTTAAATTATTTTGCCTTACGTAACACTCCAAAGAGTATACCAGATACAATAGCACCAATAGCGACATAGACAAGATAGAGCCACCAGTTAGTCGTTAGAGCAACAACGAATACACCACCGTGTGGAGCCATCAACTTAATGCCTGATAGACCAACTAAGGCACCTGTAAGAGCTGAACCAGCCATAAAGCTAGGAATAGCACGAACTGGGTCAGCAGCACCAAATGGAATAGCGCCTTCTGTGATAAATGATAAGCCCATAACAATATTAGTCAAACCTGAATCACGTTCTTCTTGTGTAAACTTAGCAGGGAATAAGCGAGTAGCCACAAAGACAGCCAATGGCGGTACCATACCACCAGCCATTACTGCTGCCATAGCCACAGAACCACCGCTTGCTACTGTTTCAGCCAGTGTACCTGTACCAAAGATATAAGCAGCCTTATTGAACGGTCCACCCATATCGATGGCCATCATACCACCAACAACCAAACCAAGTAAGATAGCTGACGCACCAGACAATCCTTGGAGGAAGTCGTTCAAGGCTGTATTGATAGCGCCCATTGGGATATTCACCAAGAGCATCAAGAAACCAGTAATAGCAACACCAAGTAATGGTAATAAAAGAATAGATTTAATACCATCAAGTGAACGTGGAACTTTTATATACTTCCTTAGAAGAAGAACAACACCACCAGCTAGAAAACCACCAACCAAGGCTCCAAGAAATCCTGAAGGTACTTGTCCAGAAACGATTTTATTAACTGCTTCTGTAAGTTTGTTTTCCGAAGTAATTGAAGCAAATTTATCATAATGGACAATGTGGCTGTAATCCAATCCTATTTTAGCCATACTACCAGCTACAAAACCGGCAATCAAGCCAGGTTTCTCAGCAATGGAGTAAGCGATATAACCAGCAAGGATAGGTAGCATAAAATCAAAAGCTGCATTACCAATTTGATTGAAAAGCGCTGCAATCAAATGATAATTACCCAAGTGGCTAAGTTGAGATTTTGGTACACCCATTCCTTGGTCAATAAGGAATGAAAGGGCAATCATGATACCACCACCGATAACGAATGGCAGCATTTGTGAAACACCACTCATGAGGTGTTTATAGAAAGCACTGCCCAGACCTTTTGATTCCTCAGCAGAGCTTGACGCAGCTGCATCCGTTGCATGGAAAGTTTCACCCTTACCATCTAAGATATTTTGAATGAGCACTTCTGGCTCACGAATACCAGCAGCAACCGGTTTAGAAATCAACTGTTTACCATCAAAACGAGAAGTCTCAACAGCTTTATCCGCAGCAATGATAACACCCTGTGCTTTTGCAATCTCATCTGCTGTCAATGCATTACCAACACCAGAAGCACCATTTGTTTCAACACGAACGGTGACGCCCATTTCCTCACCTTGTTTGATGAGAGCTTCTTCAGCCATGTAAGTGTGGGCAATTCCTGTTGTACATGCCGTAACAGCAACGATAAGCGGTTTATCTGAATTGACTGCTTCTTGCTGTGCTGCAGCTTTTTGCGCTGCTTGCGCTTCATTTTTTTCTTCCTCTGCATCAAAAGTTGCAATCACTTGATCAGGACTGGTCACCTTGCGCAAACTATCTGCGAATCCAGGCTTCATCAAATACTTGGACAACTCAGCAAGAGCTGCTAAATGCGTATCATTAGCACCATCTGGTGCTGCAATCATAAAGAATAAATCTGTTGGTTGACCATCCAATGCTTCATAATCAACACCTTTACTAGACTTAGCAAAAAGCACCGTTGCTTCCGTCACAGCTTTATTCTTACTGTGAGGCATGGCAATACCATCCCCAAGGCCTGTTGATGTTTGGGCTTCACGATCCATGATACCTTTTTTAAAAACATCAAAATCTGTCACAACACCCTTATCTACCAAGCTAGCAATCATCTCATCGATAGCTGCTTCCTTGGTAGTCGCTTGCAAATCAAGAAGCATGACCTCTTTGTTTAGGACATCTTGAATTTTCATAGTTTTTCTACCTCTACTTTTTGATATGTATCCTTAATAAACTCAATACTTGCTAAATCATCCGAAAAGGCAGTTGCTGTACCGCAGGCAACCCCCCATTTGAGTGCTTCCACTGGATCTGCTGACTTAATAAATTCACCAGTAAAACCAGCAACCATCGAATCACCAGCCCCAACAGAATTTTTCACCTGCCCTTTGATAGGCTTAGCAAAGTAGGCAGCATCCGGTGTAACTAAGAGTGCACCGTCTCCAGCCATAGAGATGATGACATTTTGGGCACCCTTGGCAAGTATCTCACGCGCATACTTTTCAACATCCGCCAAACCATCTAACTTGACATTAAAAATTGCCTCAAGTTCATGATTATTAGGCTTGACCAAAAGTGGTTGGAAATTAAGAGAATCTAAGAGAGTCTGTCCCTCAAAATCACACACTACTTGAGCCCCTGTCTCACGAACTAGCGGAATCAGACGATTATAGATCTGATTGCCTAAGTTACTGGGCGCTGATCCAGCAAAAACAACAGTATCCTCAGACCCCAGTTGATCAAACACAGCTTCTAATTCTCTTAATTGTGCATCTGTAATCTGAGGCCCCTGACCATTGATCTCAGTTTCATCATCTGCTTTAATCTTCACATTGATGCGTGTATCCTGATCAACAGTCACAAAGCGTGTTTGAATATCTTCAGCTACTAAGCCTTCCTCAACAAATTTACCCGTAAAACCACCGATAAATCCAGTCGCCGTATTATCAATGCCGCATCGTTTAAGAATACGGCTAACATTGATACCTTTTCCTCCCGCAAACTTATCATCACTGTCCATGCGGTTAACACTTCCAATATTAACTTTTTCTAGACGAACGATATAGTCAATCGAAGGATTAAGGGTTACTGTATAAATCATACTTCTACCACCTCCGTTTTCTCTTTCAACGTATATACAAGTGACTGGGGCGAACGATCCACTATCAAAGTCACCTCGTTCACTTTAGCAAACTTGGCAAAAGAAATTTGATCCAACTTTGTGCTATCAGTGAGAACATAGGTAGCTTTACTACTAGTTATAATGGCTTGCTTGATACTAGCTTCAAAAATATCCGGAGTTGTCAGATAGTCTTCATCAATGCCGTTTGTCCCAAGAAAAGCCTTATCAAAATTAAGCTGGCTAATCTGATTAACAGCAATGGGACCGATATTTGCATCAGTTGTTTCTTTGACATTGCCACCAATAATGATAGTCGGAATACTCTTACTCGCCAAACTAATAGCATGCTGGGGAGAATTTGTAACAACCGTAATATCTTGACGGTTGATCTCATTGACCAACAATCCATTAGTTGTACCAGCTTCTATAAAGATAACCTCACCAGTTTCAATAAGACTAGCAGCTTCTTTAGCGATACGCTTCTTTTCGTGAACGTTTTTGATCGCTTTTTGCTGATTGGTCAGTTCTTCTTGTAAACTATGTAATTTTTCAGCCCCTCCGTGCACACGGCGCAACTGATGTTCAGCTTCAAGCTCATCTAAGTCCCTTCGAACAGTAGATTCTGAGGTATCAAGTATCTCTACTAAACTCTCAAGTGTCACAAAATCTTCGGATTGAATCTTTGAAACAATAATCTTTTTGCGCTCAGATTTTAGAATATCGACACCCCCTTGCAATCGTTTACATTCTCTATTATAGGCTATTTTAATCACATGTCAACCGTTTTCATTCATATTCCACCAAAAAACGTCAGATTTTTTAAATCTGACGTTCCTATCACTCCTTGATCAATGAGGTAGAATGCACGGACCGGTTATTTCTATCAGGATAAATATAATTAATCGCATGATTGATCGCTGTCGGAGCTTCACCAAAGCCAGTAGCGATCAATTCAACTTTACCAGCATAGTCAGCCGCATCACCAATAGCATAGACACCGTCTTGACTGGTCTCAAATACAGGAGAAACAGAGATGCTGGAGCGTTTATAATCGATCCCCCAATTTTTTAAATTTTTATTATTAGTCGAAAATCCAAAGCTAACAATCAGAGTATCCAGACTAAGATCAATAACCTCGTCTGACTTGACCTTTTGGACAGTCATGCCGACAACTCTACCGTCATCTCCCCTAAGCTCAACTGGCACAAAAGGTGTCAGCACCTTAACCGAAGATCCCTTAAGCTGCTCAACGCTATGCTCATGGGCACGAAAGGCATCACGCCGATGTACCAAGGTGACACTCCTAGCAATAGTCTCTAAATGTAGAGCCCAGTCAACTGCCGAATCACCACCACCACAAATCACAACATTTTGATCAGCGAACTGCTCTAAATTGCAGACATTGTAGAACAGATTGTGATCTGCATAGTCTTTCTCCCCCTCTAGCCCTAGCTGGCGTGGATTAAAAGCCCCATTTCCACAGGCAATAACAATAGCACGGCTATAATGCTTAGCTTTATTAGTTGTGATATGGAAAATACCATCAACCTTTTCAAAAGTTTCTACTTCTTCCTTAAGATAAATAGTCGTCCTATCTTTAAAGCGATCTAACTGCTGAATTAACTGCTCCGTTAATTGAGCACCTGTTACAGCTGGAATAGCTGGAATATCATAAATGACTTTTTCAGGGTAGAGAATAGCTGGCTGACCACCGAGTTCAGAAAGTGACTCAATGATAGCCACACTCATGCCACGTAAACCAGCATAGAAAGCGGCAAATAGTCCAACTGGTCCGCCACCAATAATAGTAATATCTCTTATGTCGTGTTCAGACATTGTTTCCTCCCTTAATCAATTTCATCCTTAATAGATTGAAAAATCCTTTTTTCCTCTGGCGACATCTCATAAGTTTCTAAAAGGTCTGGGCGACGTTCTAACGTTTTTCTCAAACTCTGCTCTATACGCCACTGACGAATATTATCGTGATGACCACTCATTAAAACATCTGGAACCTTCATGCCTCGAAAATCATAGGGCCTCGTATACTGAGGAAATTCTAGCAAACCAGATGAAAAACTATCATCTTGATGACTGGCCTGCTTACCTAAGACATCTGGTATTAAACGAACAGTAGCATCTACAATACTCATAGCAGCTAGCTCACCACCAGTCAATACGAAATCACCTAGGGAAATTTCATCTGTTACTAGTGTCTTAATCCGCTCATCATAACCTTCATAATGACCACAAATAAAAATGAGCTCGTCTTCTTGGGCTAGCTCTTCAGCATAAGTCTGATCAAATCGACGCCCAGCAGGATCTAGAAGAATCACCCGAGGATTAACAGCTTCAATCTGATCCATTGTATCAAAAATTGGCTGCGCCCTCAGTAGCATCCCTTGCCCACCACCATAGGGTTCATCATCGACATGACGGGACTTTTCAGCATAGTTACGAAAATTATGATAATGGACTTCCAATAATCCTTTTTCCTGAGCCTTTCCTACGATAGAATGCTCCAATGGCGCAAACATATCTGGAAAAAGCGTCAAAATATCAATCTTCATCGTCATCTAATCCTTCTAAGATATTGACATCTACACGCTTACCATCTACATCGATATCAAGAATCACAGAGGGAATATAAGGCAATAAGAGATCACGTTTCCCTTGACGCCGCACAACCCAAACATCATTAGCACCGGGCTGGAGAATTTCTTTAATCACACCAATGTATCGATCGTCTTCATAAACCTCTAGACCTATAATTTCATGATAATAAAACTCACCTTCCTCTAAATCTGTCAAATGATCCTCTGACACTTTAAGCATATAGCCCTTGTATTTTTCAATCGCATTGATATGATACATCCCTTTGAACTTAATAATATCAAAATTTTTATACTGACGATGACTAGCTATTTCAACATCTTGCACAAAACGATCCTTAGGATCAAACAATGATAAAATCACACCTTTTTTAAATCGTTCATCTGCAAAATCAGTAACTGATAAGACACGCATTTCGCCCTGAAGACCCTGTGTATTAACAATCTTACCTACGTTATAATATTCCATAGATTTTTCCTTTAGTTTATAAATTCATTCTCCACTATTTTACCACTATGAAGATCTCCTGCCTAGTCGAAAATTCTTCATATCATAGCTATTGACATCAATAAAATCAGATAAAAGATAATAATAAAAAGCCCCCAGTAGGCTTTTGACCAATAATATGCACCCTAGAGGAGTCGAACCTCTAACCGCCTGATTCGTAGTCAGGTACTCTATCCAGTTGAGCTAAGGGTGCTGGTAATTATCTACTTATACCGGCGGCCGGGGTCGAACCGGCACGTCCGTGAGGACACTGGATTTTGAGTCCAGCGCGTCTGCCAATTCCGCCACGCCGGCACGGTATAAAACAAAAACTGGGGTAGCTGGATTCGAACCAACGCATGAGGGAGTCAAAGTCCCTTGCCTTACCGCTTGGCTATACCCCAATGCAGAAATTATTATACGGTAATTACCAATTCCTGTCAATGCCATTTTTTATTTTTACAAATAAAAAGTAACAGTATAAACCGCTACTTCTCATCAATTATAATTCTAACTTTCTTAGTTTCAACTGGAACCGAGTAAACAATCGATCTTATCGCCATAATCGTCCGCCCCTTTTTGCCAATTACACGGCCGATATCCTCTGAAGCTAAATCGAGATGATACTCCATAAAACCAGAACCTTCTGAGACCTTGACTGTGAACTCATCAGGTTTAGTAATCAAGGGTTTAACAATTGCGATAATAAGATTTTCAATGGTATCCATAAGCTAAGTGATTATTTTGAGTATTTAGAATCGTGGAATTTTTTCATAATTCCTTCACGTGAAAGAATATTACGAACAGTATCTGAAGGTTGGGCACCTTTTGACAACCAGTCAAGAACACGCTCCTCCTTAAGAGTAACTTGATTTTCAGCCACCAAAGGATTATAAGTTCCAACTGTTTCGATAAAACGACCATCACGTGGTGCACGTGAATCTGCTACATTGATACGATAAAACGGTTTTTTCTTAGACCCCATACGAGTCAAACGGATTTTTACTGCCATTTTTAATTCTCTTTTCTGTAGATTATTGATCGAGAACTTAACTAAGCCCTCTACTTTGACTAGTATACCATAAAATAAAATGGTGTCAAGTTTTTTTCTTGACACCATTTTATTTTTATCATTCGAAAATGATAATGTCTTAGCTAGGTCGAATGTGAAAATGTCCCGTCTGGTAAACTAGAAAGATGAGGAAAATAGAACTAACTATGATAGAGTCAAAGAAATACCTAGTCATCAAAGC
>NZ_JBZFUI010000006.1:0-170523 GCF_058314295.1 Streptococcus sp. ALY_208
TATTCCACCACAATCCCATCCGTGGAAACTTGCATCTTTCAAGCAATACCTTCATAAAATCGGAAAATCTTATGAAGAATTCAAACATGAGAGGAATACCTCTCAACCACTATTATAACCAATTTCCACTTATCTGACCGATTTTTTCAAGACATTATCAATTTCGATTGACATCCTATTGAACCACTATCATCTTATTTTATTATGACTTCAAGTCAGTTTTTCTCGAAGAGAAATCATGACTACCCATCACATGGGTAGTCATGATTAGGAGGTAACCTAGATTTGCGACTCCTTTTTGGACTTTTGACGGCGTTGATAAAAGAATGTTTTCATCATCTGGGCACAGTCCTCTTCTAAAACACCTGAATCTATTTGGACACGATGATTAAGGCGCTCATCTGTTAAAATTTGATAGAGACTTTCTGCACCACCAAACTTCTGATTGGTAGCACCATAAATAACTCGAGGAATACGGGCTAGACCGATGGCACCGCTGCACATGACACAAGGTTCAATGGTGACAAATAAGGTAGTATCCAGCAAACGCCAATTCCCTTGATTAACATTTGCTTGATTGATAGCCATGATCTCAGCATGCATGATGGCTTGATTGAGCTCTTCACGTGCATTGTGCCCTCGTCCTATAATTTTATGATCTTTTACAATGACGCATCCGATAGGAATCTCATCTTTAGCTAGAGATTTCTGGGCTTCCTCCAAGGCTTGGCGCATATAATAATCTTTTTGCGCCTGGGTATACTCCTCAATCATCAGCAATCTCCGAGATCCCAAGCCAGATGAGGCTCTGCTAGCTCAACTGGGATATTTCCAGCATATACTTGTGCTTGATCTCGGAGAATCTCTAAATGACGCTCAGGATCAATGCCCTGGGGTGGTAATGGTGGAACGTGTGTTAGTACTAATTTTTTAACACGAGCTTGGGTAGCGATCTGTCCGGCTTCCTTGGTGGTCAAGTGGGCTAGATGGTTTTCATTACCTTGATAAAGATAAACATCTGCTAGGAAAAGATCTGCCTCTCTTGTAAAATCTGCTAAACCATCAAAATAGCCTGTATCACCTGTGAAAACTAAGATTTGCCCTGTCTCACGCTCCTTGATCCTAAAAGCATAGCAAGGAACTGGGTGGACCGTCTTGATAAAGGTAATATCAAAAGGTCCAATTTTCTCTACACCGTTGGTATTGTAGACAATACCTTTAGAGACACCATCTAAGGTTAGCTTATGAAATTCATCAGTATCTTCATTGTGCCCATAGATTGGTAAGATTTTTGGATCCCACAGATGCTTAGGATAGAGCTGGAAATAGTGGCGTAAGACACCCAAGTCCGCTACATGATCGGGGTGGTAGTGGCTAATAATGACTGCATCTAAATCCAAGGGACTGATCTCTTTTTCCAGCTCCGTCACAGCTCGACTGCCGCAGTCCATCAGCAGCTGAAAGCCATCGTGACCGGTAATAAGATAAGAGGTTGTTCCACCGTCTTGGTAGGGGTAGGCTCCCCAGCGTCCTAGTGTTGTTAGTTTCATTTGCTCACCTTCTTTTTTTATGATTACCATCATTATAGCAAAAACAAAAAGGCTGAGACAAAAGTTCTCAACCTTATTTATTGTATTCGATTAATCAATATAAAGTGGTAGAGGCACTCCCGCACATTTATTTCACTAAACTTCTTTTGTTAAAATTTGCAGGGTTTCCAGCAAGTTTTCTGCTGCCACTTCGATACTGTCACCAGTAGCTTTGATCTTAACCTCTACCGTTCCTTCGGCAGCCTTCTTACCAACTGTCACACGAATTGGAAGGCCGATCAAATCACTGTCTGAAAATTTTGATCCAACACGCTCATTGCGGTCATCCGTCAAGACTTGATAACCGGCTGAGGTCAAAGACTCTTCGATGCTAGCTGTCAGTTGATTAGATGCGTCATCCTTGGTATTAACAGTAATCAAATGAACATCAAAAGGTGCTAGGGCTTTAGGGAAGTTAATGCCCCATGAAAAACGGTAGTCTCCTTTTGGTGTCTTATTGACAAAGAGACGTGCGTGTTGCTCAATAACAGCTGAGAGAATGCGACTCACACCGATACCGTAACTTCCCATAATGATTGGGACTGATCGTCCATTTTCATCCAGGATATTCGCCCCCATGCTCTCTGAGTAACGAGTCCCTAGCTTAAAGATATGACCGATCTCGATACCTCGAGCAAATTTAAGTGTCCCCTTGCCATCTGGGGAAATCTCACCTTCTTGGACTTCGCGGATATCCACATAAGCTTGAGGAGTGAAATCTCGCCCAGGATTAGCTCCGGTCAAATGGTAACCATCCTCATTAGCACCAACAACAGCATTGGCTAAGTCTTGAACTTTGCGATCGGCGATGATAGTGGTTTCTTGAGGCAGACCGACAGGACCAAGAGAGCCAAAACCAGCACCAAAGAGAGCCTTGGCTTGCTCCTCAGTTGCTGGATCTAGGCGGTCAGCTTCTAGATAGTTTTTTAGCTTAACTGAATTAACTTGATCATTTCCCACTAGGAGGACCACAATAGGTTTATCATCAGCCATGAAGAGCAAAGTCTTGATCGCCTGCTCTGTTGGAAGTTTAAGAAAAGCAGACACCTCATCGATAGATTTGCAGTTTGGTGTTTCAACTTTAACCAAGCTATCTTGGCTAGTGACAGACTGACTTGGCTTGTAGTAGTCTGTTGCCATCTCCAGGTTGGCTGCATAATCAGACTCTGTCGAATAGACAATCGTATCCTCACCTGAAATCAACCAAGCATCGAGTTCCTTTTGGATTTGACCTAAAACATCCTCTGGAATGTCTTCGATCGACTCAATAGACTTATCAAGAACAAGCCAATGATCCAAATCAGTACGATCAGGGGTCACTGCCATAAATTCCTGACTGTCTTTACCCCCCATGGCACCACCGTCACCAATAATTCCCTTGAAGTCCAGCCCAGCACGCTCAAAGATAGCTTCATAGGCTTTACGATAATCTTCATAGGTGGCATCCAGGCTCTCATAGTTGGCATGAAAACTGTAAGCATCTTTCATGATAAACTCACGAGTCCGCAGAAGGCCATTACGTGGACGCTTTTCATCACGATACTTGGGCTGGATTTGGTAGAGGCTCATTGGTAATTGCTTATAGGACTTGATACTATCTCGCACGATGGCAGTAAAAGTCTCTTCATGGGTCGGACCTAAAATAAAGTCGGACTTGTCACGATTTTTGAGCTTATAAAGGTCATCACCATAGGTCTCATAGCGGCCTGATTCACGCCAAAGATCTGCTGTTAAAAGGGCTGGCGCCAGCATTTCGACCGCTCCTATTTTTTCAAATTCTTCGCGCATAATCGCTTTGAATTTTTCAATAACACGGTTGGCTAGGGGGAGATACGAATAAACACCTGAGGTTACTTGGCGGACATAACCAGCACGCACCATCAGCGCATGACTGATGACCTGAGCATCACTAGGCATTTCTCGAAGGGTGGGGATCAACATTTGTGATTGTTTCATCTTTTGACTCGACCTTAAAAGTAGGTCATCCTTTCTATCGGTGTTTGATGGATTGTGGGCTGCTAGAAGAAGGCACGCATGATATCATTCCAAGTCACAGCAACCATGAGAACCAGCATAATCAGTACTCCCACTAGAGTAATATAGGTTTCTGTCTCTTGTTTTAGCGGTTTTCTACGAATAGCTTCTAGGATGTTCATTACAATCTTCCCACCATCTAGGGCTGGGATTGGAAAGAGATTAACGACTCCTAGATTCATAGATAGCATTCCCATGAGAAAGAGAACGTCTATCAAGCCAGAGTTAGTCGCTTGACCGACAGCTTGGTACATAGCAACGGGTCCTCCGAGTTTATTGAGGCTAAAGTGAAGGACGATATCTCCCAGTGCTCTTACCAAAGCGGTCATAGCAGCTCCAGCCTGGATAAATCCTCCAGTGACCTTATCCCATAAGCCGGTTTTCAGCCTTGGACTTATGCCAATTTGATAGCCTTGCTCAACCTTCTTGGGTTTGACAGAGATTGTGCGAACTGCTTTATCAGCCGATTGCACCTCAATCTGGAGCTCAGAGTCTTTTTTTATAGATTTGGTTGCAGCACCAATCTCCTGGCTGATACTATCCCAATCCGTAACTTTGTGTCCTTCTATGGCAATAATCTTATCACCTGTCTTGATTCCAGCGGTTTGAGCTGGCATGTCTGGACTGACTGTGATTTGGTTGCTTGAAAGATCTTGCACCCCACCTTGCATAAAGGCTAGAATAACGAAAACGATCGTTCCCAAAATAAAGTTATTCATAGGGCCTGCAAAATTGGTTATCATCCTTCCCCAGACGCTGGCATTTTGATACTGGACATCTAGGGGAGCTATACGAATTTCTGTACCATCTTCTTCCACTATAGTGGCATCGTGATCAACTTGATAAGTTTTAGTCTCATCGATGACAATCCCAGTGATGGTCAACTGCTCTTCCAGATCGTAGTCAGTTACAGCCATGGGCAGGCTGTCTTTGTCAATCTGACGATCAGAAAGATTGATGCGGGTCACCTTATCATCTGGACCAATAGACAGGCTGACAGGCGTTCCTGTTTTGATATCGGTCTTATCATCTCCCCAACCGGCCATCCGGACATACCCCCCCAAGGGCAGTATGCGAACAGTATAGAGGGTGCCATCCTTGCCAGTGTGAGAAAAAATTTTAGGGCCCATGCCCACAGCGAATTCACGCACAAGGATGCCAGATCTTTTGGCAAAGTAAAAGTGACCAAATTCATGGATGACCACAATTATGCCAAATACAATTATGAAAACAATAATATTAAGCATCATATACCTCATCTATATTTATAAGTGTCAAGTATAATACCAGCTTAGTACTGCCTAGAATAGAGTAAAAAGGCAAGCGCCCTCGATATAGGTAAGGGTCTGGATTGTCATCAACCAGACCCACAGCTAGCTTTCAGCTATCATACTCTAAAGCAGTCAATAAGAAGTTATCGCTCACATTGACCTTTTCTTTTAGTTATGTGATCAAAATAGACCAAAGAAATGCATGATAGGAAAAACAAAGATCATACTATCGAAACGATCCAAAATCCCTCCATGCCCTGGAATTAATTTCCCAGAATCTTTCACACCAAAATGGCGTTTGATGGAGCTCTCAACCAGATCACCAAATTGAGCAAAAATACTAAAGACGGCAACTAGAATCAAGGTTAATAGAAATGATTGCGGTGCGTAAACTACTGGTTTGACTAGCATAAATATCAAAGAGACTACTAGGGCAGATAGGATACCACCGAGACTGCCTTCGATAGTCTTATTGGGAGAGACCTTAGGCATGAGTTTGTTTTTGCCAAATTGACGACCAATAAGATAAGCTCCAATATCTGTAGCCCATACAATAAAAATAGCGAATAAAACTTTGACCACACTGTCCATACGAGCAGCTATTAGATTTTGGAAACCAAAACCAACATACAAGGCACTGGCTATAGGAAAAGTTGCATCATCAAAGGAATAATGATCACTATTAAAGACTGTCCCGGCTAAGATCAAGAAACTAACCAGTCCAAAACACGTCCAGCTAGCATCTAATGGCAGAAAAGGCAGATACTGACCAAGCGGCACCGTTAAGACAAAGGCTCCCAACATAGCTAGTACGCCTTCAAAGGAGTAATACTCCAAGTGCTTCATCTTGAATAACTCAGATATAGCAATCATGGCCAAAAGACCAATAAATAGTTGGAAAGGCAGGCTACCCAATGCAAGAAAGGCTAAAAATACCGCTCCTGCAATACCACCGTAAATCACACGTTCTCTCATAAAGCACTCCTCTTTTAAACGCCACCGAATCGACGTTTTCGTCGGTTAAATTCTTCTAAGGCAAGCAACAGTTGTTCTTGATCAAAGTCTGGCCAGTAAACTTCTGTAAAATAAAACTCACTGTAAGCTGCCTGCCAGGGTAGAAAGTTACTCAAGCGTAGCTCTCCGCTAGTTCGAATGATGAGATCAGGATCCCTCAATTCTTCCGGAAGCTGACCTGTCATCAAATGATCAGCTATCATAGTCTCATCAATAGCCTCTAGTGCTACTGCACCATCACTTACTGCTTTGGCAATAAGTTTTACAGCCCTGGTCAACTCATCCCTGCCCCCATAGTTCAGAGCAAAATTGAGAATAAGCCCATCATTATGCCTGGTCCGATCAATTGCTCTTAGCATGGCATCTCGGGTAGACTCTGGCAATGCTTGGCTATCACCTATCACTTGGACACGCACATTATTGGCATCCAACTCCGGAACATAGCGGTCAAAAAATTCGACTGGTAGGTTCATAATAAAGGTTACCTCATCTTTGGGACGAGACCAATTTTCAGTCGAAAAGGCGTAAACAGTTAGGACCTTGACTCCCAACTCTGAAGCTTTAATAGTGACTTTTTGCAAGGCATCCATACCAGCCTTGTGTCCCATGATACGTGGCTGCATACGCTTCTTAGCCCAACGACCGTTACCATCCATGATAATGCCGATATGCGCTGGGATCTTCTCAAGGCTTACCGCCTTATCTTTTTTTCTAAATGTAAATATAGCCATACAAGTTTAATGATACCACAAAAGTGCTCTGATTGCACCTGTAATGAAAAGAAGACAGGCCTAGTTTTTTCAACTTAAAACGAGCCTGGGACAAAAGTCCAGACTCGTTAGCCTGTTCTAGATTTACTAGATTAACAGGGATTGATTGATGAGAATTTAGTTCTCTTCGATGACTTGTGTGTCATCTTCTGATGGTTGATCGATGTCCGATGTTTGGGATGGTTGGTCAGCATCTTCAACGGTAGTCTCCTCATCTGGGCGAGAGACGATCTTGTAGATCGCACGCTCAGTAAAGGTCAGGTAAATCCCATCTGCATCAAGAACGTAACGCTTATTTTCTTGGTCGACTTCATCGATGGTCGCAATGAGTCCACCGATTGTCTCAACAACAGCACCTTTGACCAGATTACGTCTCATATTGGCGCTTTCTTCTTTCTGACGGTTTTGCGTTCTTCTAAAGCTGAAGATGGTCCAGACTAGTAAGACAGCTAAAAGTAATAACGTAATGGGTGACATATCTATTCCTCCTATTTAATAGCCTTAGTAACTATACCAAATTTTAGCATAGCCAGCAAGATTAGAACTCACCAATGGGCACCTAAGCCTGAGCCAGGGCAGGGTTTATGCTATAATATTAGCATGGATAAATTGATCAAAACAATAGCAAGTTCGGGCTCTTTTCGTGCTTATGTACTCGATAGCACTGAAACTGTTCGGACTGCTCAAGAAAAACATCACACTCTATCATCCTCAACTGTCGCCTTAGGGCGTGGTCTGATCGCCAACCAAATCTTAGCTGCCAATCAAAAGGGCGAATCGAGGGTTACTCTCAAAATCATCGGAAATAGTTCGTTTGGGCATATCATTTCTGTCGCTGATACCAAGGGGCAGGTTAAGGGGTACATACAAAATCCAGGAGTTGACATCAAAAAGACCCAGACAGGAGAGGTCCTGGTCGGCCCATTTATGGGACAGGGATACTTTGTCACTATCATTGATTATGGGACTGGTCATCCCTATACTTCTACTACTCCTCTGGTCTCTGGAGAAATCGGTGAAGATCTGACTTATTATTTGACTGAGAGTGAGCAAACCCCTTCTGCTGTCGGTCTTAACGTTTTATTGGATAAAAATGATAATGTCAAAGTAGCTGGTGGTTTTATGCTCCAAGTCTTGCCGGGTGCCAGCGATGATGACATTTCTCGCTTTGAAAAACGTATCCAAGAGATGCCTGCTATCTCAACTTTATTGGAGTCAGAAAACCACATCCAGTCACTTATCGATGCTATCTACGGCGATGATCCTTACAAAATTTTAGACGAAGAACCTCTCAGCTTCCAGTGTGATTGTCATAAAGAACGCTTTGAGAGTGTGCTTAAAACTTTAGCGACTCAGGATTTACAAGATATGAAAGAGGAGGATCACGGGGCAGAAATCACCTGCCAATTTTGTGGTACTGTCTATCAATTTAGTGAAAAAGATTTGGAGGATATCATTAATGACAAACCTTAATTCTTCCTTTATGATCGGTGATGTCGAAATCCCTCATCGTACCGTTTTAGCTCCTATGGCTGGGGTGACTAACTCTGCCTTTCGCACCATTGCTAAGGAATTCGGAGCTGGACTTGTCGTCATGGAAATGGTCTCAGAAAAGGGCTTGCTCTACAATAATGAAAAGACGCTTCATATGCTCCACATTGATGAGAATGAACATCCTATGTCTATTCAGCTATTTGGCGGAGACGCTGAAGGGCTTAAACAGGCTGCCGATTTTATTCAAAGTCATACCAAGGCAGATATCGTCGATATCAATATGGGCTGTCCCGTCAATAAAGTCGTTAAAAATGAGGCAGGAGCTAAATGGCTCAAGGATCCTGAAAAGATTTATCACATTGTCAAAGAGGTAACATCTGTCCTTGATATTCCACTGACCGTTAAAATGCGTACTGGCTGGTCCGACAGCTCCTTAGCTGTTGAAAATGCACTTGCTGCTGAGTCTGCTGGAGTAGCTGCTTTGGCTATGCACGGTAGAACCAGGGAGCAAATGTATACAGGGGCTTGTGATCATGAAACTTTGGCTAATGTCTCTAAGGCTATCACTAAAATTCCTTTTATTGGCAACGGGGATGTCCGCACTGTCCAAGACGCTAAATATATGATTGAAGAAGTTGGCGTTGATGCCGTCATGATTGGACGAGCAGCCATGAACAATCCTTACCTCTTTACTCAAATTAATCATTTCTTTGAGACTGGTGAAGAGCTCCCAGACCTGCCTTTTGCTAAAAAATTAGACATTGCCCAGGAGCACCTTAAGCGTCTTATCTCCCTAAAAGGTGAAGAGATTGCTGTTAGAGAGTTTCGTGGTCTTGCTCCGCATTATCTTCGTGGAACTGCAGGGGCTGCAAAAGTTCGCAGTGCTGTTTCTAAGGCAGAAAGTTTCCAAGAAGTAGTCAATCACTTTGAGACATTACGTTAGTCAAGGTTGGCTACCTTTTCTTGCTATTTCTTATATGATAAAAGCGAGTGGGATAGATCCCACTCGCTTTTATCGCCTCTTTTAGACCTTGTAAAAGTAGAGAAACTTTTTTATTTAGGCTGTTGTAAAGGTTAATTTTTGCTTAGATAAGCCGATCTTTAGGGTCATGCCAGCTGATAGTTGACCTGAAAGAAGCATCTCAGATAGTTTATCTTCGATCTCAGTTTGAAGAGTTCTGCGTAAAGGACGAGCCCCCATTTCTCGATCATAACCTTGTTCGGCTAAATATTTCAAGGCTGATGGCTGCACTTTAAGAGCAATATCTTTGTCCACTAAAACAGTTTCTAGTGGTTTGATCATCAGTTTGACAATCTGTTTCATATCATTTTGACTAAGGCTATGGAAGACGATCTTCTCATCAATCCGATTGATAAACTCCGGACGGTAGTATTTCTTGAGTTCTTCCATGATACGAGAAGCCATGGCCTTATCATCATGCATGAGATCCTGCGCTCCAAAGCCAACGGTCTTATCATCACGAAGAGCTGTTGCTCCTAAATTACTTGTCATGATGATCAAGGTGTTGGTAAAGTCAACTTTACGGCCTCGGCTATCTGTCAGGACACCATCATCTAAAACCTGTAGGAGTAGATTAAAGGTATCTGGATGAGCCTTTTCAATCTCATCAAAGAGTAGAACTGAGTAGGGTTTCTGACGGACTTTTTCCGTTAACTCACCGCCTTCTTCGTAACCCACATACCCTGGAGGGGCACCGTTGAGACGACTGGCTGCAAATTTTTCCATATACTCAGACATATCAAAACGTATCAGCGCCGACTCATCATCAAACAGCAGCTCGGCCAAAGCCTTAGCCAACTCTGTCTTACCAACACCCGTAGGCCCTAAAAACATGAAGGAGCCAATTGGGCGTTTACCAGTATGAAGACCAGATTGATTTCGACGAATAGCGTTGGCTACTGCTGAAATTGCTTTTTCCTGACCGATCACGCGCTTGTGTAATTCGTTTTCCAGGTTGAGGTAGCGCTTGCTGTCCGCCTGGGTCATCTTTGCTACTGGGATGCCTGAGAGCTTGCTCAGAGTCTTCAAAATATCATTCTCTGTAATCGGTGTTGGCTTTTGCTTGACACTTTTAGTCTCACTTTTAATCAAAAGATTGGCAACGGCGTCAAAGTTCCTCTCCAAGAGTGCTTTATCTACGGGAGTCAAAAATTCTGGTGCAGATTTTTTAATAGTATTCTGAACACCAGCACTAGCTTCATCCAAGAGATCAATCGCAGAATCAGGGAGATTTTTACTAGTAAGATAGCGATGGGCTGCTTTTACTGCCGTCATCATCACATCATCTGAGATAGTGACATTGTGGTAATCTTCATAACTCTTTTTTAGGCCACGTAAGATAGCATAAGCGTCCTCTATCTTAGGCTCTTCGATTAAAATTTTTGCAAAACGACGAGATAGGGCAGCATCTTTCTCGAGATGCTTAGAATACTCTTCTTGAGTCGTTGCACCTACCATGTGCAAACTGCCACGTGATAGAGCAGGCTTGAGGATATTGGCGGCATCAAGTGTACTGTCGATTCCGCTACCGGAACCCATGATGGTGTGAATCTCATCCACAAACAAAATGATATGACCATCTTCTTCGACTTCCGAAATGATCTGATTCATTCGTTCTTCGAAGTCACCACGGAAGCGTGTCCCAGCAATGACTGACATCATGTCAAGTTCCAAAACTCGAAAATCTGCCAATTCATAAGGCACCTCTCCTTGGACAATACGCTGGGCTAGACCGTAAGCTAGCGCTGTTTTCCCTACACCAGCATCACCTACTAAGATAGGATTATTTTTTGTTTTACGGCTAAGAATTTGCAGCATGCGGCTGATTTCCTCATCGCGTCCAATCACTTTTTCGAGCTTCCCTTGAGCTGATAAAGCGGTTAAATCACGAGTAAAATCGGCTAATTCACCGGGGTTGCTCTGTCCCCCCATCATATTACTAAAGTTGCTATTACCTGATTTTTTAGGCTTACTAATGTCAAAAATTGCTTTGACTTGGTCTTTATCAAAACCTGCATAGCGTTCTAGTACCTTGCGCAGATCAAGCAATCTTGGTCGATTCTTACCATCTTCCTGAGCAAGAAAGCCTACTTGCTCTAAAATACGTAAGGCAAGATTATCTCGTATCAAAAGTATGGCCATAAGAATGTGCTCAGTTCCTACTTCCTTCGAGGATACTGCTACGCTAATTTTCTCACCATAGTCAAGCACACGCTTGAGAGCAGGTGAAGCAGGCAAGATGTCTCTCACTCCACCAACAGGAGAAGGTTGGCGACGCATGACCAAACTGGCAGCCTCTTCGTAGTCATCCAAGTCGATCTGGTTATCAAAATCTCCCAGAGTCAGGCGGGCCACCGTGTCGTCAACATCCACCAAAGCTAAGAGAACATGCCAAGTCTCTAAGAGCTTGCTCTGAAAACGAGCCGCCTGATACTGGGCTCTATTGAAAACCTTTTGCATTTTTAAAGAGTAATTAGTCATAAGGATTTCCTTTTCTATCTAATCGCTGAATAATTTTCTTTAACATACGTGCACGAATTTCAAGTGCATCATCACCGAGAACGTCATCTAGCGCAGAGGCCAAAATAATATTGCCCTCCCGTTCGCTAATAATTTTTTCGTCATAAAGCTGTTGAATAATATCATTAAAAACTTGGCTGCTGATTGACTGGCCAATAGAGGTAGCCAAAGAGCAGAGTAAATGATGCTGATCAGAAAACGCCACCTTAGCAATGCGGATATAGCCCCCGCCACCACGCTTACTCTCAACAATATAGCCCCTACTTTCAGTGAAGCGAGTCTTGATGACATAATTAATCTGGCTAGGAACCACATCAAAGGAACTAGCTAGGTGTGAACGTTTTAACTCCGCAATACCTGTCTGAGCTAATATCTTTTTAATATACTCTTCAATATTATCCGATGTATTTTTTGTAGGCATATGAGTTTCCCATCCTGTCTTTGACTATCTTTGACTATTATACCTTAATTGTCAGCGTTTGGGAAGTAAAGGGCACTATATGCAAAAAGAGATTGGACAAATGTCCAATCTCTTAAACTATCTAGATATGCTCAATTAAATTAATTATTGAGCGCAGCTGCCATAGTTGCGGCAACTTCGTTTTCAAAGTCGTTAGCTGCTTTTTCGATCCCTTCACCAACTTCGAAGCGTTCGAAGGCAACAACTTTAGCATTGACTGAGTCAAGATAAGCTTCAACAGTCTTGCTATCATCCATGATGTAGACTTGTGCAAGAAGAGTATACTCTTGGTCAACCTTAGTATTGTCTAACATAAAGCGATCCATCTTACCTGGAATGATTTTATCCCAAATTTTTTCTGGCTTGCCTTCAGCTTGCAACTCTGCCTTGATATCTTCTTGCGCTTGTTCCAAAACTTCTGGAGTCAACTGGCTCTTAGAACCGTATTTCAAGTGTGGAAGGGCTGGTTTATTCACCATAGCACGACTTTCGTTGTCTTGATCGATCTTATGGTTTAATTGAGCCAACTCATCCTTGATGAATTGCTCATCCAATTGTGTATATGACAAGACTTTTGGACTCATTGCAGCAGCATGCATAGAGATTTGCTTAGCCAAGGCCTCATCACCACCTTCGACAACACTGATAACACCGATACGGCCACCGTTGTGTTGGTAAGCACCGAAGGCTTGGTCATCAGTCTTTTCAAGAAGGGCAAAGCGACGGAATGAAATTTTTTCACCGATCGTTGCTGTCGCATTAACATACGCTTCCTCAAGAGTTTCACCTGAAGCAGTAGTCAATGCAAGCGCTTCTTCATTGTTAGCTGGCTTACCTTCAGCAATCACTTTAGCTGTCTCGTTTACCAGCTCAACAAATTGAGCATTTTTAGCAACAAAGTCAGTTTCTGCATTAACTTCAACGACTGCTGCAACATTGCCTGACACGTAAACACCTGTCAAACCTTCAGCAGCTACACGGTCAGCTTTTTTAGCAGCCTTAGCCATTCCTTTTTCGCGAAGTAATTCAACCGCTTTGTCAATATCACCATCAGTTTCTACCAATGCCTTCTTAGCGTCCATAACGCCGGCACCAGATTTTTCACGCAATTCTTTAACAAGCTTTGCAGTAATTTCTGCCATGATTAGTCCTCCAATTATAATAGTTTAAATAATAAAGGGCTAGGGCTGAGCCCTGCCCTTTAGCTGTTTCTTGGGTTAAGAATTAGTCGTTGTCGCCTTCAACAACTTCAACAATTTCTTCCATTGAGTCAGCATTTGCTGAAGCAGCAGTCATTTCTTCCTCAACGGAACTGTCTTCACCTTGGTTTCCTTCGATGATCGCATCTGCCATCTTAGATGTAATCAATTTGACAGCACGAATAGCGTCATCGTTAGCTGGGATGATCACATCAATATCATCTGGATCAGTGTTAGTATCAACCATAGCTACGACTGGGATACCAAGTTTTTTAGCTTCTTTAACAGCGATTTGTTCCTTGTGTGGATCAACAACAAACATTACATCTGGGATGCGAGGCATGTCTTCGATACCACCCAAGAATTTTTCAAGACGAGCACGTTGTTTATTAAGAAGGGCTACTTCTTTCTTAGGAAGGACTTCAAAAGTTCCTTCTTCTTCCATGCGCTTGATTTCTTTGAGGCGAGCAATACGTTTTTGGATTGTGTTCCAGTTTGTCAATGTTCCACCCAACCAACGGTGGTTGATGAAGTATTGACCTGCACGCGCTGCTTCTTCAGCGATCGCTTCAGCCGCTTGTTTCTTGGTACCAACAAATAAGATAACAGCATCATTTGCTGCAGCATCACGGACAAAGTTGTAGGCTTGATCCGCTAATTTTACAGTTTGCTGGAGGTCGATAACATGGATACCGTTACGCTCTGTGAAGATGTATTTAGCCATCTTCGGATTCCAGCGACGAGTTTGGTGACCAAAGTGAACACCAGCCTCAAGAAGTTGTTTCATTGAAATTACTGCCATGAGTAGTTTCTCCTTTTTTTGTTTTTTCCTCTTTCAGACCTTAGCTTGCAGGAGCAACCGTAGTGGCAACAGCTTCCACAATCAGTCTAAAATGAGTATTTATTGCCTGTTGGCAACCTCCTAATCTTACCAAAAAAAGACAAAAAAGACAAGCTATTTCATCCAATCATCCTTTTGTAATTCTCGACTATCTCATTTGAAATGCTTTTGATTTAAGGAGTTTGTTTCTACCAGTCTTTAAGTGATCTACTTGACGAAAGTATAGATTTTCGGTAGAATATCATTGTTACGGCGGTATAGCCAAGTGGTAAGGCACGGCTCTGCAAAAGCTTGATCGTCGGTTCAAATCCGTCTACCGCCTTAAAGATGCTTTTCCTAACATCTCATACCCATTCAAAAAGCCTATATTATAGGCTTTTTTAGTTTTATCTAATGGTCTCAAATGGTATAAAACGGTAAACATTTTGGGCGAAATGTGGGCGAACTAAAAGGATGGAAGAACCTAGTGAAATGGAATTTTCTTCAACTGGACAGCTTAAATAGTGAATTTCGTAAAACCTTATGAAAACAGGCGGTTTTGACTTTATTTTTGGTAGCTAGCATCAATACCTGAGAAAAACTTCTTAGACAATTTTGAGATAGTTCCGTCTTTTTGCAGTTCTGCCAATGCTTTATTCACTTTTTCTTGTAAATCTTTATCTTTTCCTTTGTTAAAAGTGACGGCTATATTTTCTTCTTCAATGTCGCCATCAAGAATTTTTAAATCTAATCCCTTTTGCTTAATAATGGCCGCTATGATTGTTTTTGCATTTGAATAGCCATCTACTCGACCGTTTGAAACAGCTGATATGGCGGCTTCACGGTCATCATAGGTCTTAATAGTAATGCTATCATTGAAATTTTTTAAAACTTTGATTTGATTAGAACCTACGGTCGCAGCAATCGAAGCATTATCCAGATCCTTAACCGATTGTAGTTGAGAGTCTTTTTTCACTACAACTCCATATTGAAAGGTGGCATAGGGATCAGAAAAATCATAAGTTTTTTGGCGTTCATCTGTAATCGCAATTGAGCTAGCGACAACATCTACTTTATGGCTTTTTAATAATCCAAACAGCCCATCAAAGCTAGTTGTGGTAAATTCTGTCTTATAGCCAATCTTGTCAGCAACCGCTTTTATGACTTCTACATCAAAGCCAGTTAATTCGCCTGAATCATCCTTATAGGAGCTGGGAAAACTAACACCGGTGGTAGCAACTCTGAGAACCTTTTTATCCGAACTACTCTGATCGGAACGGTTCCCAGATACCGTTTGATATCCGAAATAGCCAATCACAATAAGGATAATGGCAACAACACTGATAAATGATTTCCTCTTCATTTTATATCTCCATTTCTTTTACTTTATTTTTTGTAAGACAGCATCAATCTTGGAGAGAGCCTCCCCGATGTTATTTTCAGGAACTGTCCAGCTGTTGATTTCCGAAGGGGTAGTCTGATCACTTACTCTAGGATCAGTCATTAAACTTTCAACAAAATCGACCTTTTCTTCAATAGTATTCATGGCCGCACGATAAACAATCTCATGGGCTGTCTGCTTGCCGACACGCTTGCCAATTTCAAACATTATGCGTTCTGAATAAATGAGTTTTCCTTGTAATTCAAGATTATGCTTCATCTGCTCTTTATTGACTGTTAGATCGCTCAGGAGGCCTGTTAGATTGACAATCTGTGCATCCAAATAACTTGTCATCTCTGGCAAAGCAACCCATTCATTGCGCCAATGTATTGCGTCACGTTCCCCATCTATCAGCATGGATTGAAAGGTAAGGGAAACTGATGAAAAGACAGGTTGAGTAAGACTAGCTAAGCCTTCAATAAGAGCTGGATTTCGTTTTTGTGGCATCGTAGAAGAGCCAACTTCTCCCTTTTTAAAGGGTTCTTGAATTTCATTAATTTCAGTTTTCATCAGCGTAAAAAGTTCACGCCCAATTTTTCCTAGTGTTCCAGAGTAAATACCCAAAACAGCAGCAAATTCTGACAAACGATCTCTGGAAGGCTGCCAAGAAATCGTTGGGACAGCCAATCCTAACTCTGTAAGCGTCGCTTCCTCTATCTCACTTCCTCTACCATCAAAAGCTGCATAGGTCCCAACGGCTCCACTAATGCTGCCTACAAAGACTTCATTGTCTAATAATTGTTCAAGTCTTCTTTGACTTCTTAGCAGCTCATCCAACCAGATCGCTAACTTAAATCCAAAAGTTATGGGTATTGCATGTATCCCGTGTGTGCGCCCCATCATCAGAGTCTCTCGATGCTCATTGGTCAATTCAGCCAAGGTATAGATAAGAGTCTGGGTGTGTCCCTTAATCACCTCATAGGCTTCCTTGACTTGTAACATCGTACCTGTATCTACAATATCTTGGGTGGTGACGCCAAAATGGACATATTCTCCATCTTGTCCTCCAACGATCGCCTGAAGCTGGTGAATGAGAGCTATAAGGGAGTGGCGCTTCTCAGCACTTTCTTTTTGTAATGTTTGACTATCAAAATTTTCTACCTTAGCCAACTGGGAAATTTTTTGTGCTGCTTCTTTGGGAATAATTCCCAGACGGCCTTGAACATTAGCCAGAGTGGCTTCTACTAACAATTGTTTGGCAATCTTATTAGTATCACTCCAAATATCCCTAATCTCTGGGGTTGAAAAATTATTCTGCAGCAATGTTGAGTCTAAAACACTGGTCACTTCATACCCTCCTTTTATAGTCCTGCACTTTCGAGTGATCCACGATAAAGGGAGCTAAGAAATGCTTTCACCCGCTCATGGCTACTATCACTTGATAAAAGTAAGTTTGCAGGACCCTGTGTTAAAATTTTTCCATTTTCAATAAAAACGGCATGATCTGCTATTTTTCTAGCAAATTCCATTTCATGTGTCACTAAAATCATTGAGATTTCTTCATTAGCAAGCGCAGCAATAACTTGTAAAACACCTTCTACCATCTCAGGATCCAAAGAAGAAGTAGGTTCGTCAAATAAGATAATATCAGGCTTAAAAGCAATAGCCCTTGCAATAGCGACACGTTGTTGCTGCCCTCCGGATAAGGTTATTGGGTACTGAGACTCATATTCACTCAGACCAACTTTTACAAGGGACTCACGAGCAATCGTTTCAGCATCTTTCTTATTAACTTTCCTGCTGAGAACTAAGGGTTGAGAGACATTTTCTAGTACAGTGTAATTTTTGAAAAGATTAAAATGTTGGAAGACCATGGTCGAATGACTTCTAATTTTTTTGACATCTTTTCCAGATATATGGGGAGCTGCTACTTGCGTGTCTGCTATTTTAAGACTGCCACTCGTCGGTTTTTGCAGCAAGTTAATTGTCCGCAACAGGGTAGTTTTTCCTGATCCCGATGGTCCTACAAAAGCTGTTACACTTCCCCTTTCTAAAGTTAAATTAATGTCCTCTAAAATTTCCTTGTTCCCAATTGTAACACCTAGATTCTTTATTTCGATTAGACTCATTCGCTCTCCCTCCTATATGGTTGTTGTAAATCAATTTCAATATAATGCTGTATCCAAGTGTAAATAATAATCATTCCCCAATACAGTATGCCTACTGCCAAGTAGGTTTCAAAATATCTCAACGACTCACCAGCTATCATTTTTGAATGTGAAAAGAGCTCAGTAATTCCCAAGGTAAATACTAAAGAGGTTTCCTTTAACAAACTAACAAAGGTGTTTCCTGTTGCTGGTAATGCATTCAGGGTAGCTTGAGGCAAAATAACGTGCAAGAAAATTTTCCAATTAGGAATATTGAGGGATTCTCCCGCTTCTATCTGACCCTTATCTACAGAATTAACAGCGGCTCTAAAAATTTCAGAGAGATAAGCAGACTGCTTTAATCCAAGTCCACCTATCGCTGCACTTAAGGCAGTCATTCCCTGAAACATTGGAAATAGTTGGGGCAAACCATAAAAAATAAGAAATAGTTGCACTAAGGTTGGCATCCCTCGGAACAAGGAAATGTAGGCTATGGCAAAGTATCTCAGTAATCTAAAATTAGAAAGCTGGAACAGTGTCATGAGGGCTCCAATGAGTACTGCTACTATCATTGAAAGTACCGCTATCAAAATTGTAACAGGGATATAACTCGGTAATTTAAAAAATAAATCAAAAAAATATGCCCAACTAAAATTCATAGCCTGTCCTCCTTAAATGGCTTAATAGTTCATCATCCCTTACTCTAAATAGTGCTTGACTATCCAGGATTTTTATCATATAAACCGTCTTATGGTCACTAAACAACTGTCGTTCTCCTAGGTAGTTAAACCCCATCTTTTTATAAGCTCCGATTAGCCAAGGATGCTCAGCAGCAGTTCCTAATGTGACAGCTGGAGCTTTTAATTCTCCTTTGATATACTCCTCAATCAAGCTACTCATAAGTGCTTTTGCGTAACCTTTACCCGAATAGTCCGGAGCAGTGGCTAACCAGCCGATATGGGGGAGGGCAAACGGTCCAGGATTGCTTGACCAGGGCAAACGAACAGAGACGCTAGAAATCAGTTTTTCTTGCCTTTTAAGCACAAAGGTCGGCAAGGAGGCATTGGCCTGATAAACCTCATCAGCAGAAATAGTAGCCGCTTTAAAATGAATCCCCAGGGCTTCGTCAGCTGCATAAGCCTGATGGAAGAGTTCGGTTAGCGCAGCAATATCAGCTGGATCTAATCTCTCTATTACCATAAAGCATCCTTTCTAAATTGCTCTAGAGTCTGACTTAGGGGATGATTTTCTCCTTCTAAAATGGCTTGGTAAGCTCTTTTTTCCTTGCCAGATGTCAGTCGGTGATATTTTTCTTGCAGATCCTTAGTAGTGTAAGGATTATCAGGAGATCCTTTTGCTTTTGTCTGCAATTGGTCAAACAAAGTCTCAGCATTGTATCCCAACAAGTGCAAACGTGTCGGACGCTCAGATGCAGCTGCTTTTAAATCATGATGACGATAAATTTTTTTAGAGAATTCAATAAACTCATTTGAAACCGCTTCGTCTCTAAAATCATTATCATATACCGTACCTTTAGACAAAGCTAACCACAATAAATATTCAATAGAGAATTTTCCTTGAAACTTTGTCTCCGGAGCTTTATATGTCAACGCTCTATCACCATCTTTTGAAAAATGTACATGTATTTCTTTGATACCATCTATCTTGGTCCCTTCTTGATAAGCCGATTGACCCAAATCGAACCCTGCATTAGCTGCCGAGCAGAAAGGATAGATCTTGAACCAGAGACCTGGCTGTTCAATCTGAGCCGGTTGTAGCCACTGCTCCACTAACTGAGGAACAGAAACGGCAACTCCCGACATGGTCTGGCTCCAGCCTACTTTTTCACCAAAAATATTTTTCTTGGCTGTAAAACCCGCTTGGACTAATTTATAAGCCACCACAGCATTCCTTGCCGCCAAACCCGCTTGCAAAGGTTTAGCATCCGTCCCTTCTTGGTAGAGAAATCCAGATGATTGACTGCTAGCTAGAGATAATAGCTGCGCAAATGACCGCCCATCCAATCGCTTCAGAATACCGATAGCCGCTGCTCCTGCTAAGCTCCCTAGCGTTGCTGTAGCATGCCATCCTCGTTCAATGTGATTGGGTTGTAATTGCAACCCTAAACGTCCGACAAATTCTAACGATAAAATATAAGCTTGTAGAACGTCATCCCTTGTTTCATCTTTTAAGGTGGCTAATAAGGCTGAATAGATGACACTGCTTGGATGTCCTCTGAAATAAGCGTGAACATCATCTAAATCATCATAGTGTGATGCATAGCCATAAGCTAGAGCCAGTTGTTCCATAGGTGTTTCTGTGCTTAATAAGAGTTCTTGATAGAGTTGGGGGTACAAGCCGTTTAATTGCGATTGTACTCGTGAATGACTCAAACCGACATAAAGACAGCCGAGATAATCCAACAGAGCCAAACGTGCCCTTGGCAATAAATTTCTTGCTTCTTTCTTAGAAATACCCCTTAGTAAATACTGGATGATTATCTCTTCCTCTGCCATCATAGCCTCATTTCTGTATAAATCGTATCAGCCTTTCAACGCCATCCTTTACCTCATGGCTATCCGATACAAGACTTAGGCGCAGGTAGCCTTTTCCATTTTCTCCAAATACCGATCCGGGGATCAAAGCCACCTGTTCAGTCTCTAAGAGATTCTCAACAAACTGATAGTCATCACTGGACTCTTTCGGTAGTTTAATCCAAAGAAAGAAGGTGCCATCGCTATCTCCTACATCGATGCCTGCTTGATTGAGCAATCTAAACGCTAAATCTTTGCGATGGGCATAAAGATCTCTGAGTTTTTGACGTTGTTCAAGCTCTTGTGTCAAAGCGTGAATAGCCGCATCTTGTACAGCTCCGAAGGTCCCACCGACAGAGGCTCTAATGTAATCACGCAAAAGACCAATCACTTGCTTGTTACCCACTGCAAAGGCAATCCGCCAACCAGCCATGTTAAACGTTTTTGATAATGTATAAATCTCAATTCCAATTTCCTTGGCGCCTGGAGTCTGTAAGAAGCTTGGTGATTTTGCTTTAAATGAAATATCCGAGTAAGCAAAATCATGAGCTACAACAATTTGATTCTTTTTAGCAAAGGCTACTGTTTTCTCAAAAAAATCACTTGTCGCTCCTGCTCCTGTCGGGTTATGAGGATAATTCAAAAACAATAATTTTGCCCTTGTCAATTCTTGAACAGGTATACTGTCGTAATCTGGCAGATAATGATTTTTTTCTAACAGTGGTAAGGGATAATTTTCAGCCCCCGCCATCTTGACTCCGGCATCATAGCCAAAAAAGCCTGGATCTGGTGTTAAAACCGTATCATCTGGATTGGCTAAAACCATAGGTAAAGCTGTTAATGCTGCTAGAGACCCACTAAAAATAGTTACTTCATCTGGTTCAAGAGCCACCTGATACTCTGATTTGTAAAATTGGATGATAGCTTCCTTTAAACTTTGCTTGCCTCCATAAGGAGGGTAACCATGATTAGAAGGATCTCTCATTGCCTGATTTAAAGCATCAACAATCCCTGGGAAGGTCGTTTGGTCTGGATTACCTCGCCCCAAATTAATAACTGGTTTACCCAGATTATTTAATTCTTTTATCTTAATTTGCTGACGGGCTGCAAAATGGTCTGCTCTTTTTTGCACTCTGTGCGATTCTTCAACCTTCATCCGTTACCCTCGTATACTTTCTAGTACTTGCCGTACATGTGAGCGGTCTAAGTTTGGAAAAATGGATTGGACACGACTATCAGATCTTCTCGTGATGTACTGTGCCAACTCATCAATTTCCTCATCTTTTACCAGCCCAAGCTCTCTGAGGGTCAAGGGAAGACCAATTATTTTATGATAGGTGGTGATTTCATCAGCCAGCTTGTCGTCACCTTCTATTAGCACTTGGACTAAACTCCCTAAAGCAACCGCTTCACCATGAGTTTTGCTATAATCAGGCTGTATCTTAACATAAGCATTGTAAAAAGCGTGGGCTACCACGCTACGACCATCTTGATCGGCAATACCATCAACACTAGCTGCTACCAGAAAAATCGTATCGAACAGATTGATTAGTTGTTGTTCTGATAATGCCTCCAAATCTTTGACCGCTAGCATTTCTTCACGGCATAACTCAATGAAAAAACGTCCTATTTTCAAAGATACTTGGTTCGTCTTATCAAGTGTTATACGCTTTCGGATTTCATAATATTTAGCTAAAGTATCACCAATACCGGACAAAATATATTCTTTAGGAGCATGAATGAGTATATCAGGCTCTAGCAAGACCATATCAACTGCTTTTTTATGGCGAATATTGTCAATTTTTTCGTGAGACTGAGAGTAGATAATACTTTTAGTCGTGATCGCAGCGCAGTTAGAAGGAACTGTTTGACTATTAATAATTGGGATACGTAATCGATCAGCTACTACTTTTGCAGTATCAATCAACTGGCCTCCACCAAAAGCTAGTAAAGCATCATAATCCTCGAATAAATCAGTCAGACGAGCAATTTCTTCAAAGGTACAGGAACCTCCAAAAAACTCTACATGATTATCATCTAAAAAGCTTTCTGGCAGAAACTCATTAATGATAGGATATACTGTCTGATCGGTTAAAATAACCGGCTTTAAAATTCCCTTTTCACTAAGGATATATGGTAATTTTTTTAAAATGCCACGCTCATTGATGTATTCGGCTGGACTCATTCTTATGGTACGCTCAGTCATTTATCACTACCTCCATAATAACTTAGTAGCTTAAAGGCACCTTCAACGTAATAATTAACAGCCGTTGGCAAAGCCTCATCTAGGACTATAAAATCGTCATGATGCCAATCTGGAGCTCCTTTGGCTCCGTTTGATCCCACGAAGGCAAAAACTCCTGGAATTTGTTCCTGATAGGCCGCAAAATCTTCGCCTCCTGTTGAAGGTAAAGTATCAACTACCTGTGCAAACGTTTTGGCTTGCTCAAAGATAATTGGGGTAAGCGTTGCATCATTATATGTTACTTTAGGTGAATTGCCCCAATTTATTGAAACATCCGCTCCAAACTGAGCAGCTATATTTTCCACAACCTTGGTGAATTTATCGATAACAGATAAGCGGAGCTCGGGATCAAAGGTACGGATTGTCCCTTCAAAAAAGCCTTTTGCCGGCAATACATTCCACGTTGTGCCTACATCAATATGAGTCACTGATAGCACTGCTGACTGAAAAGGTGAGACTGTTCTCGCTACAATGGTTTGAAGATTATTGACCATGTTAGTTATAGCCAGCACTGTATCCACGCCTAGATCCGGTCTAGCAGCATGCGAACTGATGCCTTTGACCTCTACATAAAATTGTTCAACACCTGCCATGATAGCGCCAGGTCGTAGCCCTATCTGCCCTGGCTTTAGATGAGGATTATTATGGTAGCCAAGGATAGCTGATACTCCTTGCAAGCCACCAGCTTCAATTACTTGATAGGCCCCTTGGAAATTTTCTTCTGCAGGCTGAAAAATCAATCGAATCGTTCCCTGGAGGTCGTCTTCTCGTTCTTTAAGCAATTCGGCTGCACCAAGTAAACTTGTTTGATGAAAATCATGCCCGCAGGCATGCATAGCATTGGTATCGCTCGCATAGTCTAAGCCTGTTTTTTCAACAATAGGCAAGGCATCAATATCCGCTCGCAAGGCAATCACTGGCTCTCCGTGACCAACTTCAGCGATCACACCTGTCTTTAAAGGGTAACTAAGCGGCTCAATGCCTAATTCCTTTAAATAATTTTTGATAAATTGGCTGGTTTCATATTCATTCTCAGAAATTTCAGGATGTGCATGGATATGATGACGCACACTGACTAATTTCTCATAAAATTCTTTTGACATCACGTTACCTACCTTAATAGATCTCTTTTATATTTTTTATCAGTCTATCAATTATTTTTATCACCACTTTATATACTACACTTGATAGATTGAAGTCAGTAATGATGTCGCTTCAGATGATAGGTAACCTTGATAATCTAGGGCAGTGAGTCGATATAAATACTCTTCGTTTTCTAATTCTTCATTGCTTATAAGCGATTTTATCCATGCTAACATAGGCGAAGGTCCTTTCTTAGGTCGAAACTAGAGGGCTTTATAGCAGCGCTTAGCCCAATACTATTGAATTGCCCACATGATATCACGTTCAGCAGTGGCTAGCTAATCTATATTTTTTACTGCTGGGTATTACTTTTATTTATAGCCAATTTTTTTATGCTAAAATGAGAGAACTTTGATGAGCTAGAACCAATCACATTAGAGGAGGACTTGCCATGAATCTCATGCATCTACGCTATACAGCGGCTGTGGCTGAATACGGGTCACTCAACAAGGCTGCTGTGGCTCTGTATATGACCCAGCCCAATCTCTCAAATGCTATCAGTACATTAGAAAAAGAGCTGGATATTCAGCTCTTTGAACGCACTAACAGTGGGATGGTCTTAACTGAGGAAGGTCAAGACTTTCTCAAGTATGCTAAGCGCATTTTAGGAGAGGTCAAACTCCTTGAACAGCGCTACCAAAAGGATTACCTCAAAAGCTTTACAGTCTCTAGCCACCACTATGACTTTCTTTCCGATCCCTTGGCTTATGTCTCTGAAAAATACGAAGATGATTATCAGGATTTTCAGCTCATAGAGACTACTACCCGTCAAATCTTAGAGAGTGTAGCTTCTTATGAGAGTGATCTTGGTATTATCTATCTCAATGATGAAAATCGTCGTATCCTAAACCGCCACATGGCTGATTTAGGACTGGAATTTACCTCGCTTGGGGATTTTCCGACTCGTATCTTTCTCGGTAAGGACCACCCTCTAGCCAAGCAAGATGCTATCAGCGAAGGAGACCTAGCGACCTATCCCCAAATCCGCTTTCAGCAGGAAAAGACGGGACTTCATTTTGATGAGGATCCTCTTGAGATCAACCACTATCAAAAGATTATCTATTCCAATGATCGTGGAACTGTCATGAATCTGCTTCGAGCTTCGGAAGCCTATGCCTCGGGACTGGGCATTGTCAATAGTTTTATACGGGAGCAAATCATCCTAGTCCCGCTTAGAGACAGTCCCTTGCATACCTTGGGATATGTCAGACCTAAAAAAGCTAAAAACACCGCAATAATCACTACTTTTATCAAACAAGTCCAAAAAAGTCTCAGCGAATTTAGAGACCATGAGGCTCACTAGAGTCAAAACCTTTTGTCACTAGATGTAAGAAATGGAACTTGACGAAGTCATTCATCAATAAAAAGTGTGTGGGATTCGGTACTGCGCCCAACAAATGAGATATAAGAAAAACACTCCTGTTGAAATCTAATAAACTAGAATTAGGAGTGTTTTTGTTATGGTGAAAAAGACACGTCATTCTGCGATACGTTAGTGAGCTAGAAGGACGGGCCCTAGAGCAGCGTAGTCGATCTAGGGAAAGTTTAAAAATGATATAAAAAAGAAAGAACCCAACCAATGTTGAGCTCTTTCCGGAGATTATGAAAAAGAAAAGTTTATTTAGGATTGACTATAGTATACTCAATCTCACTTAAAATGTCCTTAATATTTTGAAGTTTTTCCATCTTTTTTTACCAAATGACGACTCGATCTTTTGGTGCTCGCCACATACCATCTCCTTCTTTGACATGAAAGGTTTCAAAAAATTCATCAAAGTTAGGGACTTGGACATTGGTACGGAGTTTTCCAGGGGCATGGACATCAATAGAAATCAAGAGTTGCAAATACTCTTCACGTGCTTTCATACGCCAGATAGTGGCAAAGTTGATGAAGTAATCTTTAGCAGAAAAATCGCTGTCTCGCTTAGCCGCTTCCAGCGCTGCCGCTAGACCGCCTAGGTCAGCCACATTTTCAGAGACAGTCAATTTACCATTGACCTTACCTCCGGCAAAGTCAATGCCGTCAAATTGCTCAACAACCTTATCCGTTCGCTCTTGAAAGGCAGCGTAATCTTCCTTTGTCCACCAATTTTTGAGGCTGCCATTTTCATCAAAAGAGGCGCCATTGGTATCAAAAGCATGGGAAATTTCATGGGCAATAACTGCTCCAATACCACCGTAGTTGGCTGACGAACTCTGCTCTAAGGAGTAGAAAGGTGCCTGCAAAATAGCAGCAGGGAAGACAATTTGATTTTGCTGAGGATCATAGTAGGCATTGACCATATGCGCTGGCATGTGCCACTCGCTGCGATCGACAGGCTTATTCCACTGACTCCAGCTATGGGCTACAGAAATCCTGGCTAGATTTTGAACATTCTCAACCAAAGAGAGCTTTTCATCAATAACCTTTTTGGCATAGGTTTCTGGCAATTTTTCTGGATAGCCAATATGGGGAGTGATGGCATTGAGTTTCGTGATAGCTTTATCGATCGTAGCCTGCTGGAGCCAATCATTTTGAGCCAATCGCTCCTTATAGACATCAATCATCGTCGCTACCTTAGCTTCGACATCTGCCTTAGCTTCTGGAGAAAACTTTTGACTGGCATACCAAAGCCCGATAGCCTGATTATAAGGGCCTTGGGCTAGATAGTAGGCTGCTTTTTTCTTATCCATAGGCTGAGGGGTCCCTGATAGGGCACGGTTGTAGGCACCAGCCATGATACGAATCTCATCTGTTAGATAAGAGGTATAGGCAGCGGCTGCTCCATGAAG
Source organism: Streptococcus sp. ALY_208 (assembly GCF_058314295.1). Taxonomy (NCBI): domain Bacteria; kingdom Bacillati; phylum Bacillota; class Bacilli; order Lactobacillales; family Streptococcaceae; genus Streptococcus; species Streptococcus sp. ALY_208. The sequence continues at coordinate 26,415 of NZ_JBZFUI010000006.1, forward strand.
GAGAAGGGCTTTGAGATAGGGCCAGTTAGCTTCACTATAGTAATCTTTGGCGAAATCCGTCCAAAAGCGCTCCTCAGGGACGATCACCTTGTCTGGCTGTTGACCTAAGATTTCTGTAAAGATAGCCTTGAGCGGCAGCTCAGGTGCCAAGGCTACAAAATCCTCCCAATCATAAGGGTGATAAAGCTTGACATACTCCGAAGATTCTTCACTGGAAAGAACATACTGAGCTAGCTTGGCATCCAGCTCAATGATCTTATCCAGCATGTCTTTGATAGCATCTTCAGAAAAGCCAAACTTCGGAAGGAGCGCCTCTTGGGTCTGACGCCAGAGGGCTAAAAGCTCTTGACCTTTGGCATTATCAGGAGTGTAGTAGCTGGTATCTGGTAAGATGGTTGATGGTGCCTCTGCCCAGAGGACATTTGTCCTAGCATCCATGAAGTCAGGTGATACCCCAAAGGGTAAGAGATTGGCTTTGGCTTCTTTCTCTAGTCGGCCCATATCCTTAGCAAAGTCGGCAAAGGAGTCATAAGCCTGGTACTCTTCAATCAAGGGTAGCACAGGTGCTACACCTAGCTTTTCACGCTGGTCATAATCAGCCACCATACGGTGGAACTTGATAAAGTTCTCTAGGATACTATCCTGTGGCAGCTCTTGACCTGCCAGCCAGCGATCTGTCGTGTCCAACATGAGCGACTCAATAGCATCAGAAAGATCTGAAAAACCACCCGTACGAGGCTTATCGTCGGGAATAACAGCGGTCTTTTCCCATTCTCCATTGACCGCTTCAAAAAAATCATCTTGTAAACGTACCATTACGATCTCCTTTAACATTTTCTCAGTGGCTCTATTGTAACAAAAAGTCTGAAATTTTATCAGTTTAGCTAATTTGAGTGATTGAGACAGCGTAATGAACTTTGTTCGTCCTATTCAATATATATCCTTTAACATCTTGAAACACCTAAATTTTATTGATCACATTAATTTTATGGCTGAGTACAAATATAATAAGTGTGGATATTAGGATATAGCATAATGCACTAATTATATTTGAATAATCATTTGTCAGAAGGAAATTTATAGGTAGAACAGTTGGAAACCAATAATGTCCAATTAGCGCCTTATTACTGGCAAAAAGTATAAATAATATTTCAATAATAGCTATCACTATATTTTCGCTTTTTTTTATTAAAAAATTAAATATGAAGTGGATATGATTTAATAAAATGAATAATAACCAGCTTGCTGTAGCTACAGGTAGATACCCCAAAAGCGAATTCTGAACCATACCTGAAATAATCCAAACAAAAGAAGAAGGCAAAATTGAGATAAAATCTAGTACTAAAATTTTTATTCCCCATATTCTTGACCTCTTATTGTTTGTTCTCAATTCTTGGAGATTATTAGCTAAACTTTCTTGGTCATATGATGTAATCACCAATATTACAGCTATTAGAGGATACAGCAATAACGTCAATAGAGAAATATCTTTAATATTAACGGAAGTATTGATTAATAATAGATAGGGAGGGATTGTAATCAATTCAACCATGGTGAAACCTATTATTATATAAAGCATTAGACTGTGTTTTAATTTGAGTAACTCACTTCTGATCATTATTCTGCACCTTTTTGAATAGTTTTGAAAACAGCACACTCATACACAGAGATAATGCCATAGACACTAAAAGTACTACTAAATTATTATTATGTGCCTTTGTTAATATATCCCCAGATGGCTTTATAGCAAGTAGTGCTTCAGAGACCTTATAATGATAGGTGTATGGAAAAATGAACCATACATTAGTTTGAGCTACTAACGGAGCTATTAATAAACAAATTAAATTATTTAGAGCCAACAATATGTATGGATTAATAAAACTTGACAAATAGTAGAAAAATGGGACTGTCCATGCTGCTGTTATTAAAGTAAGAAGTAAGGAAACACTTACTTTAATAACAGGCAAAGCAATAAATCCTTGGTATAACCAGCCTACAAAAAGCATAAAAATAAGTAGAAAAATGCTGGATAAGAACAGTCTCGTATAAATCGTAATAAATTTAGCTTTATAAATTTTCAACTTATATCGGCTCATCTTTACATTCTGGAAATTTCCTGCTTTTTGTTCAGCTTTAAAATCATTGAGAAATAGTAACCCAATTAGAAGAAAGAGAAAGACTGCCTCCCACCAAAAAACAGTAAAACTAGTAAAATTCAATACTCCTCCCACCAAAATTGAAATCAACACTGTGGTAAAAGGAATTAGTGGTATCAATCTTAATGAACTAGATTTTTTTAGCTTCAACCATTCTGATCTAATAATATTAATATTTTTCATTTACATATCCCCATGTACTACATTAAAGAAAAGCTTTTCTATATTGACAGTAGAGTCATTCTGCTGGTTATAGCGAATCCTTCCCTTGTCTAAAATGACTATTCTATCTGAAATTTTTTTTATTTCACGCAATTGATGACTAGAAATGAGTATCGTCACACCAGCTGATTTTAACTTCTTAATTAATTCTAGTAATTCAAGGACGCCATCTGGATCTAATCCATTAGTAGGCTCATCTAATATTAAAAATTTAGGATCCGTTAAAATTGCCATAGCAATACCCAATCTTTGTTTCATTCCTAAAGAAAATTTTTCTGCCCTTTTTCTACCAGCAGATGTCAACCCTACAATTTTCAATGTTTCATTTATCTTTTTGTCTGAAACACCATATAGTAAAGCTTTCGTTTTTAAGTTGTCAAAGGCAGATAAATTCATATAAATAGCAGGAGATTCTATAAGAGCTCCTATACTTCTATCGTCTTTAGAATTTTCTTTCCCACCAAATAAAATGGTACCTTTATCAGCAGAAACTAGCCCAAAAAGAATTTTCATAAGCGTTGATTTTCCGGTTCCATTCACCCCTATCAATCCACATATTGTACCTGAGTCTATATCGAAGCTAACATCTTGCAAAATTTTTTTATTTCCATACTCTTTTGTGATGTTATTAATTTCAATGTTCATACTTTTACCTTTCTTAATATTCAAACATTATCTTTTTTCTGTTATCGAAAAATTTTTCTTATTGACTAACTTAATAGACAGTGCCACAGTTAACATTCCAAAGATGATAATTAGATCATTTCCTTCATCTCCTAATCCAGGTAACTTTGCAGTATTATTTACAACAAAATTCTCATTATTCTTTGAAGTAGTTATTTGCAGTCTATTATTAGTAAAAACAGGCGTTGTAACTACTGCACCATCTTTAGTCTCTCTTTCCTGACTATAAATCCCACTATCTAAAAAATTGTCACTATAATCGTATTCTATATCTCTTTCTCTGACGCTATCACTATTTGCATATTTTAGTAATTCAGTAATATTCAGTACTTTTTTTCCATCTATGGTCAACGAATGTATTAACGCATAGTTTTTTAAGAGCAAAGGATTCGTTAGATTGTATTTTTCTGACACTAATGCTAATGCCCCAGCTACTTTAGGAGTTGAAAATGAATTACCATATACATACTGATAACCTCCCGTTGAAGATGTGGTAAAAATCCAGTCTTTCAAATAATATCCTTTATTAATAAACTCTGTTTCTCCATATTTTATTAAATTACGGGTTGTACCTGCAGGTGCATAGATCGCATCTTTACTATAATTGCTAAAGTCTGATAAATCTCCATAGCCATCAATTCCACCTACTGCTAGAACATTTTTAAAAACAGTGGGAGCATCAACTACTAATCCAGGAACTTGTATCTTTCTACTATTTTTTAGATAATTAAGCATAGCATTATTATTAGATGTATCTAATCCTTCATTACCTAGGGCAGCAACTACTAAGCTACCTTTATGGGTTGCATAATCTACGGCATCTTTATATGTTAGGTAATCTTGATAATCATTTGTGCCATCGTCATAGGAACCTGTTATCATAAGATATTGACCTGCACTAATTGTAATTATTTTATTATTATCATCTGCTGCTTTTTTTATTGACTGTGCTATCCACTCTGGTTGGGATAAATTCTCACCAAAAGCTCTGTACATATTTATAATCAGACCTGGTGCTACCCCTAGTATATTACCTTTGGCTGTAATTTGTCCTACAACCTCAGTTCCATGACCTGCCTTATCAAAAATATCTGATTGCTCACCTGTTTCTGATGCTTCTTCATTATTAAAACCACCTTTTGGAACAAGGTTAACCGATTTACTTCCTATACTATCCATTAAATCAATATGATCAGTCGCAAGACCTGTGTCAACAACTCCGACCGTGACTTTATGTTTTGTTTTATATAAAGAATAGCTCTCGCCATTATTAGTGATATCTTTCATATCCCATTGATAGTCCCAATACAAAGGATATGAACTCGTGTCAACATTTTGTGCCTCACTACCATAGTGATCTACTGGGGTGTACGATGCTTCCTGGGTGCTGGTTTGTCGACTATCTCCATTATTTAAAGCATCCGAATTTTGATTAGCATCAGCTGCTGTATTTGAGCGGGATGCTGAAACTGTTCCATAGTGCGAAATATTTTCGGAAGAATTGATATTTTCTTTTACTACTGTCTCACTGCTGACACTCGAAGAAAACATAATCGCTATACATGCTGTTAGCAAGATTCCAATTTTTTTCACCTCATTCATCCTCTCTTATTGCTAACTTATAAGTATTATTAATCTCAATAGCAAATGATTGCTCCAATGAAGTACCTTTTATAGAATAGATTGGCCCATAATCCCATTCAACTCGACTTTTACTATCCTTATCAAATTTACTCCACTCAGATCTTGGAATACTTTGTCCAGTATTTGGATCAAATACACGAACTTCCGCAAGTACCGATTGCAGTTGATCCAAATTTTCTTGTGGAACATCTTGATCAGAAATTATATAAGAATGATTTGAATAGGTAATTTTCCTAGAATCATTGTTATCTATAGAGAAAGAATCCAGGTCATTCTTTGTATTATTCCCTTTGTTAAATTGTTTAGCATCAAATATTTCTGGATTTTTTTCTTCATCCTTTTTCATTACTTTAAAATATTTATCATTGACTCCGATGCATAAGGACTTATCTTGACATTCATAAAGGTTATTATACGCTAAAGTGACACTATCGGTGGTACTGCTCTTAAGAATCTCTTGCGTTTTTGGATTAACGATAAATAGTTTATAGAAACGTCCCATATTTTTCCTTAGTTCTTTACTATTAACTTCATTATTAGTAATAACATACTCATTCCTATTAAACGTAAATCTACGATAATCATTTTTTAAGAATTCTATATTCTCTTTATTTTTTAGTGAACAACCAAATAAAAGAAATAAACTTAAAAAAAGTAGTATACATAATCGAAAAAATTTATTCATAAGCCAACTTCCTCCTCTAAAAAATCATCGAATAATAGTAACGATTGCCGCCAATAAGTTTGATAGTGGGGAGCTCTGATACTTAAATAACTTAATAGATACCCACTAGCACCTTCTAAAAAACCCAATTTTTTGTTATTTAACAAATATTGTAGACTCTCCTCTATATCTTTCAAAGAACTCGTAATATGGCTATCAAACACATCTGTATTCAATAATTTTTTGAATAGTAGGCAGATTTCGATTAAGCCAGAATACCCATGGCAAATCATACCTGAGTCCACTCCTAATTGCCTTTCCATAGAATCCTTTAATATCTTTTTGGCTTTATTAGTCAATCTTTTATCCTCTTGATATAAACCAGCATATAAATAAAATATACTAATCCCAGGAGAGCCGTAACACCAAGCATCTCTTATAAAGGATGGATTACTAAGAATTTTTCCCGTTTGTAATTCGTTAATCTCTAAACCATCCTTCCAAAATGAGTGATCATTCTCTCGAAACTCAAATCTTTCATAAATCTGAACAATATTTTTAATAGCTTTGTCAGTATTATTTGTACCAAATCCTTTAATTCTAGCGTATATCAAGGCACTTCCTAAACCTGCAAGTCCATGAGCAAATCCTAAATTTAAACAGCCATTAGGATACATTTTACTTTCAGCCTCTGACATTTGGTCATCAGATTTGACATAGATATTGATGATACCATCTGTTTTTTCTAATAAATTAGACAACCACTCGATGATCTGTTCCTTTAAAACATCATATTTTTTATTTTTGATTAACAATAAGTATGCTAAAATACCTGACATTCCCTCTATAACATCATAATCCGTAGGAGAGAGATTATTTAAATTGATATTATTAATCTGTTCCTCAACATAATATGTTATATACTCATTTAAGCTCCCAATTAAATTAAAATACTTTTCATCTCTATTTACTAGATGTAATAGACTTAATGCAACTCCTGAGGCTCCAGAATATAGCGAACCGGTATAGAGACCATATCTAGAAATCTTATCAACAATATATTCAACATACTGTTCGACTTTATTGTAAAAATCATAATCTAGATTTTGATCTTCCAACTCAGATAATAATAAAATTATCCCAGGCAATCCTGAAGATAATGTAAGTTCTTGAAAATTCAATTCCTGTTTATGAATTTTTAAAGTCTTATCGACTGAACAAATAATCTCTGTAGATAATTCTCTTAATTTCAACTTATCCATTTGACTCCTCATACTTTTCTGAATAGTATAATTCTTGATAATAATTACATCTGTCTAATAATTCATTATGTGTTCCTACATCTACAACTAACCCATCATTCAATACTATAATGTTATCTGCTTTTTTCGCTGTATTAATACTATGTGAAATAAAAATAGAAATATTTTCTTTCGACTTTTTGACAAAATAGTCAAAAATCTCTTTTTCAGATACAGGATCTAAAGCTGAATTTGGTTCATCTAGTATATATAAGGATACATTCTTAAAGAATGCTCTAGCCATAGCCAACTTTTGCCACTGACCACCTGATAGTTGTCTACCGTCTTGAAACCAGTTCCCTAATTGTGTATCGAGATCATATTTATGATTTATTTTCAAAAAATCTAGTCCGAATTCATCTAATAGTTGCTCAATTTTTCTATCTTGCCATAGCGAATCCAAATTACTCAAGCCTATGTTTTCTCTGACAGATAACTCATATTTTACAAAATCTTGGAAAAGGACAGAAATATTATTCTGATAAAACTCAGCAGATAAAAAATCATTCTTCAAATCATCATATTGGATATTTCCACTAGTAGGTGTATATAGTCCCGATAGCAACTTTACCAATGTACTTTTCCCTGAACCATTTCTTCCGACAATAGCTGTCAGCTCACCTTTATTAAAAGTCAAGTTAACATCTTTTAAAGCAAATTTTTCAGTGCCAGGGTATTTATATGACAGTTCATTAATTCTGACAGTTTCAATATTTCTAATTGTATTATTGGAAGTTATTGCTATTTTATTATCATAACGGTTTAAGAAATTAAATAATTGTTCCATAAATAAACTAGTGTTATAGACAATGTAAATATTTTTTATCATAGTCTGAGAATATGAATTAATTTTGGAAGTCGCCTGAATTAGACTAACTAGGCTACCAATAAGTAATGTCCCAGCTCTTGCAGAAAATATCATTAACCCTATTGTCACTATATTAACTATATTCAGTAGAAAGTCTAATAAAATATTAAAATATGTTTTTTTCTTAGATATTGCTAGATCTTCACTAATAAAATTTTGTTTTAATCGTCCAAACATTCCAATAAAATATTCACTTAAATTATTTAATTTAATTTCTTTGAATGAAAAATCATGGGTTAGTAGATGAATAATATACCAGGTTTGACGTTCAGCATGTGCTCTTCTCCACTGGACAAGAAATTCTAATTGCCCAACTCTTAAAAACAGCACTAGAGATAGTAAGGGAATTATAAATAATACTCCTGCAACTCCAATATTCCATAATCCAATAAATATTAAACTAGCTAGCAATGAAATAAAAGAGGATATAACAGCAATAATTGCATTGAATAACTGAAAAGGTTTATAAGTACTCTCCTGAGTAACTTTTTCAATGATGTTATACATATCTGATTGTTCAAAGTCAGATAATTCCAAAGAAGAAGTTGTTCTCATGAGTTTCATATTGATATTGTATGAGAGCCTCATTTCAAATTTTCCACTAATATAATCTTCTAGTTGTGTAAAAATGGTTGATATAACTTGAACTATGAAGTAAATCAAAATTACATTTACTAGTTGTTTAGTAGGACTTAAGATTGAGTTTATCAAGTCTTGATAAATGAACAGACTTAATAGTGGAATTAATGCTGTGATTATATTTAAAATAATTAGATAAATGGCAATTTTTTTTTCTAACTTAAATATAAGTTTCAGAGTTTTTGGTAGGTTAACTAAAGTGTGAAAAAATTGCTTTGATGTAAATTCTTTTACTTCATCCATGCTTGTTTTCCTGCATATCTGTAATTTTCTGCCATGAATAATCTCTTAAGTATGTAATAAATCTCTTTCTCTTTTTCTCTATCGATTCCAATTAATCTGTTATTGTGAACATGAATTAAACTATCAATAATTGATACTACTCTCTGAATATCAAAATTATAATTTTGTAAAGTACTTGTTAGATTATTTATGGAATGTCTAATAGAAGAAAAATCTATGTTCCAAATTTTACTACCATTATTTGATAAATTTAAAATCACATTTTCGTAGTTTTTTATTTTTCCGTTTAAATTGTTATCACTATTTAACGGGCTAACTACATTTAAAAATTCAAGAATCTCTATATTACTATTGAAAAAATATTTTAAATATTGATAATTGAGGAGCACAGCAATATCATCTATAGACATATCAATTAAGCCTTCTCGCCTTTTGGATAATACATTCATAACAATCTCTGAATCTGAACAAAAAATATTTTCAGATAATGCCATTAATTCTGGGCCTCCATATCTTTCAATTTCTCTGTCATAGATAGAGATATCGTAGTTATGTAATATTCTATCTTTACGGCACTGACGGAATATGGGTAAAATTTTCTGGTATAATGAATGTAAATTATCACATTCAATACGCAATCTAATTTCTGGATAAGGTGATCTATATCTTAGAAAAAATAATTTTCCTTTAAATGATTTTACTATTTCTTGAATCTCTGGAAGATAGGACGATAAAAATTCATTTTGCCTATTAGTTGAAATTTGTAATTTAAAATATAGCCAATCATCGAAAGGTAACTTTTCCCGTATATCAATAGAAATTCTTTGTTTTCTATTAGAGAGCTCGGTATGTGACGCTTCCAAAGTTTTGTTCACAAAAGGAACTACGATATCAGCAACATACCCTTTGTCATTAATAATTACCGCATCTTTTTCTTCAATAAATTCTTGAATTTCAATAAATCCTTTATTTTTTATAATATTTCTAAGCTCACGCTCCAATGCCAATAAATCTAACTCATTTTTTTGAGAAAAGTGAACTTTATTATCTGCATTAACTATATAAAATTCACTAGGGATATTTTTTTCTTTTAAAATACTTTTAATAGTTTTATCAGAATTGACATTATTCTCTGTTAACCTCCATTTTGCTGGGGCAATAATTGTATTTTCGAAAACTAATCTTGGAACAAAATCGAATGAATCATAGATAATATTCCATGGTAATTGTCCAAAGTTACTATTTTTTGATATATCATAAAGAAATCGAATCTCATTGCTGAATAAATTACTGTTGTACATATTAGTTATATAAAATCGTATGATATCCCCTGTGGAAATATCTTTGGCATAAAAATTTTCATTATTATCTAAACCAATATAAAGATCTCTTAATTTAATCTCTTCGCAACCTGTACTTGTAAAAAACGGTAAAACTTTATCACGTCCTATTGAAGTTCGCATAACGTTTGTATGTCGTATATTCTCTGGTAAAAATACGACTTCGCAAGAAATAATTCCTTCCTTGTGGTTTTCTGATTCAATTAAATCAACCAAAGATTTATGATATTCGTGGAACGATTCAGACATATTTGCAAATCTTCCTGAACTACTACCAAGATTACTGCTACCCACAACATTACCTAACATAAATGCATAGTTATCTTTTTTCACAAGATTGAAGAATAACTCTAAATAATTAAGATTATTTTCCTTTTTGTCTAAACTTGAATAATAGTTATATAGGTCAGAAAAATCAATTTCTTTATTATTTTTTAATGCCTCTACATATTTCTCTAAGTATATCTTTTCCTCCTCATTGGAATAGTAAACTGTTTGAGGCTCATCTTCAAAATAATCATTCTTAGGATGTGTATAATCATATGGAGCTCCTATACCAAAAGTAGGATCAAATAACTCTGTTAATTTAACTTCTTGATCTACGCCATATTTTTCAATAAATTTCTCTTTATAGTCATCTAAATAGGTACGTTTGACTGATTTTTCAGTATTTCCAATGAAATTTGCTACGCGTTCTAATTCAATTTTCTTTTTTTGATCAATTTGAAATTTATTATTATTATATAGATCAATTTGTATATAATTCGTATTTTCTTGAAGTTGAGACATTAATAAGTACAACTCTTTTAATTTTTCCTCACCTTGACCAATTTCTAGTTTTGAATACTCTTCAATTAATCTCTTGATTTTATACAGAGGTTTTGAATAGATCCCATATGTATCAATCTTAGAAATTTGATCTAAAAACCGTTCCCAGCTAAAATCATTGAGTAAATTGATTTGTAAATTTGAAAGTAAGTAGTGATTTTCAATTAAGCTTTCTAGGTACTGCGTTGTTAATTCTTTGTATTCGTTCCCATACTTACTAATAACAGCTTGGCATAGCTCCTCAAATGTTCTAAATGTATGCTCACATTCTTTAATAATGATTTCATAGACATTTGATAATTTAATATTTACTTCTTCTAATTCTGTATTATTAACTGTATATAATTGAAACACTCGATTTCCAAATTCATAATTAGCGTTATTTCCAATAAAACTCAGTTTAGTTTGGAACTCACCCTCTAATTTATATACAAAACGAATGAGCCACTGAATATCTAATGAAATACTTTTTTGTATCGTCTGACCATCTATATGATTATCTTTTTTTTCGTAAAAATCTCCAATTGAACTTTCACTAAATAGCCCAAAGGGGGTTGAGCGTAGGTAACTTCGTTTATAATACTTATAAATAGATTCAAATAATTTCTTATGACGCTTCTTTTTTAAAGTACCATTATTGTACTTTTGTAAATTTTCATATAATTTAGGATTAGCAAGAAGTAACTGTTCTATAAATACCTTGTTTCTATTAATTGTATTAATAAGTTGCTCGTAATTTTTAAACTCCTTATAATTGTTATAGGATTGGATAGGTTTTCTCACCAAAAATCTCTGTGCTTTAAACTCACTGTTCATAGTACTTTCCTTTCTTATTTACTTTTATAAGCGAGCTAACTATAAAGTTTTGTGAACAACAAAATCATCTGTAGAGTTAAGCTCGTTTATAAAAATAGGATAGTTTATTTATAAATCACTATCCTATTGATTGCTATATTTAGTGCTATTTACTTATACATGTACACCGCAATTACATGTCGCTGTCTTTAGATTACATCCCATAAGACGTCCGGTCACACAACCTGGGGTACACAAGGAATAACTTGTAATTCGCGTATTGGCTCCCGAATTCTTTTTTGATACAGACACTAAATCTAAATTAAAATCTTTTGTACTCATAATAAATTTCTCCTTTATATTTAAAATTATTGTTTTATATACTTTGCTTGTCTAAATTATCTTCAACGCCCCACCTTCTTCTTTTTGATTACTCAGTTATAACTGATGTATAAATCATAAATAAAAATGGTTATTAAATTAGCTAGCTAGACTAATTCATTAACATAGTAAATTTGTAAATTGATTAATCACTTTGCGGTCATTATCTTACCACCTAAAATCAGATTTTTTCGAAGTTTCCATATATGAAATTGATTTTTTTTTTTTTTGCACATTTGCAATTATTCTAGTTTTAGCTTTTTTAGAGGTACAATAATTTTAGGAGGATTAAGAATATGAAAAAAAGACTAATATTTATCAGCATTTGTTTACCATTTGCATTGCTATTGTTGTAGATAGAAAATAAGCTACCTTTTTACGGGCAGCTTATTTTTTTTATCTATTTTACTTTTAATAATTGCTTCAGGTTCTCTCGTAAAAAGAGGGCAACAAGCGGGTCTGCTAATTCTTCTACTTTATTGATAAATGTTTCCAACTCTTCTAATTTGGTAGTACCAGTTTCCATATGGTCAAGGAGTTTCTCATAGAAATCTATATTAATTTTAATGAATGTATCCTGAAAGCGTAATAATCCTCGTAAATGATTAATAAAATACCTTGTGTAATAGAATTCTTGCCGTTCCAACAGCACTAGTACTAAATTTTGAAGAGTCTGTTGTGAGAGGAGTCTATGACTCTCTATTGACTGATACAATTGATCACGCTCTATAAAGGCTTTTCCTAAGAAAATAAGATCTTCATTGCTTAACGCCGTCATAGTATTACCAAATATATAGATTTCATAGGTTGTCCACTCCTCAATCGCATATAAATAGTTAACCAAGACTTGCTTATCCTGGTCAGGAATCTTATAACTCTTATCTAGATTGAAAATAGCAACCTTTACCGCTAATTTATTTAGTTGATTGTAGACATCATAAACCTCATCTCCGTCAATAATATCTATCAGAGCCTTTAATCCTTCGATATCCTGCTTATTATACAGCTGTACAAACTTCCTAGAGCGTTGCATATAAACAGACTCTTGATATTGATTACTAGCATGACTGAACTCTTGAAAACTCATATGAATCCCTTCAATAGCCAGCAAAAGTTTATCTGCTGTTAACATGGTTTGTCCATTCTCAAACCTCGATAATTGGGATAGGGACAAATTTTCTCTGGCAATATCCTTTAGCTTTAAGCCACGTGCTATACGAAGATCACGATATAGTTCACCTAGCTGCATTAATTGTTCTTGGTTCATGACAAGCCTCCTTTATCATATAGATATGGTAACTATATTATAGCAAACATCATTTGCTTCTATTTGTCTATGTCGTGAACGGTCGTTATTTTACCCTGAACGGTTAAACATTCAGCAATCGTTAACTTTATTAGCCAGAAGATATATCTTTAAACTGCTTTAACTTTTTCTATCATTCCTCAACCTTTACTAAGCTCTTGTCTCACTCTTAGTATTTTTCGACTTTCTGACCCTTCCTTGCTATTAAGAATATACTGTAAGCTGTTAGGGCTAAAAGCCCTAACATCAAGTAAGGTACTGAAATTTGGTGCATATCACCGACTGATAAAAGCCCATAAACACCATTAAAGGTAATAGGAATACGGTTAACAGCAGCATGAAATAGGGCGCAGATGAGGACAGATCCTCCCGCTCGACGCAAAGCGGCTAGCCACAATGCCATAAAGAGCACACTGATAAAAAATACCAAGAAGGAATTTTGCCCTCTATCCAGCCACCACAAGGGCAGATGCTAAATCGTCCAAATCACCGCTACCAAAAACGTTGCAAGGGGAACATTGGTGATTTTTTCCAGCTCTGGCTGCAAGAAGCCACGCCAACCGGGCTCTTCATTGCCCCCGCCAATCAGGGTAATAATAATGATATTGATCACCCAATCAATCGGTAACAACCATAAAGGAGCCTGGCCGACAGGGTCACCGCCTGTTATCAAAACTGAGCTTAAGATCAGTAGGCCAATAAAGGAGAACAAAAGTTTCCAAGAGGTTTTCGTTCCTGAAAATAGAAAATGCGGAAGATCCCTCCATGTCAGATTAAGAGCCGCTTTGGCTCCTAAAAAGGGGCCAAAACTAGCTAAGGTCATCAAAGGCATAAGTATATAGCCGCTATCATAACCTAATTTCTTAAGGACAATAGCTAGCCCCAAAATCCCCAGGTCCAGGCAAATGTCCAAATTAAGTAGGTTGTAACTCGATGTTTCATAAGATTACCTCCTAGCAGTAGGCAAAAGAGAATTAATGCAATTCGGTCACGTCGCTCTCAGATTTGTCACTGATTATTTATATATAACTTTTTTATATATAGAATATACTGCTATTATTTGAAGATGTCAATATAACTATATAAACTATTTATCTATTTGAGAGGTTTACTCCAGCCAACAAATAAAAAAGAATCGTTCCTGTCTTGAAACTATTCTTTTTACCTTTAAGAAAAACTTATCTCTAGAGCTAGAAGTTCTTTCATAAAGCAAGTGTTCTACACCTCATCATCTTCAAAGATATCTGGTTGACTGGATTTTTTGAGGTCATGCTTGAGGCGCTGAATCTTGATGATTTGACCTAGAAGGAGGAGTAGGGCTAAGCAAATGACGATAGTCATTAAGGGGGTCAGTGATGACGACGCGGCGTATACAGACAATGTTAGGCCGAGAATAATCGCAGTCAACACTGCCAAAATTTCATTTAAAAATCTTCGTTTTGAAGCGCTATCTGAGTAAAGCTTGAAATCAGAATCTGTATGTCGGAAATAGCCCCAATGATTAAATTGCTCGACACAATCAGCTCCTGTCTCTTGGACAAGCTCAATGTAGTCCGCCACTTCTTTTTTACTCTTGCGGCCAAAGTAATCCAGACGATAAGTATACTGAGAGGGCTGACAAGGCTCAAAGATATAGCTATATACACCCTTGTGCTTTACAAAAGCCCAACCTTGCGCACTCATGTCATTGAGCCAATCTTCTTCTTTTTGAAAATCACCGAATCCAAAAAATTTCCTTACTTTTTTCTCCATTGTTCTTCTCCTATTTGTTCAAATGCTTATGGCCATTATCGACCAGTTCTTCCAAACGTCTGATTTCTGCTTCTAGGGCTTTTTTACCTCGTTCAGTAATCAAATATTCTTTTTTCTTGCGTTCTTTGATTTCTTCTGACACGAGGACGATCCAGCCCTTTTTTTGCAGATTGATTAGTGCCCCATAGAGCGTGCCAGCTGCCAGCTTGATGCGACCTTTGGACAGTTCCTCTACGTCCTGCATGATCCCATAGCCATGTTTTGGCTCAAGCAGTACCAGCAGGATATAGTAAACGGCTTCTGTTAATGCTTGTATTCTCATATTTCCTCCTTATATCGCCGTGCGATATATCGATTTGTGAAATAAATATATCATGCTACGATATATCTGTCAAGGATATATTTGAAAAATAATAAAAAGTGCTCTGATTAGTCAGAACACTTTTCGTATATGATTTTCTAGCTTCATTAGAAGTTTACTTCATCTGGTTTTGGTGCTTCTCCTGCTTGACCTTCGAGGGCGTCGATCACTGCCATATCGTCAGCTGTTAATTCAAAGTCGAAGACTTGGAAATTTTCAACGATACGATCTTCATGGACTGATTTTGGCAGCGGTAAGAATCCTTTTTGCAGGCTCCAGCGAAGAACGACTTGGGCAACGGTTTTATTATATTTGGCTGCTAGTTCTTTGAGGGAGTCAATGCTAAAGATTTTCCCAGTTCCAAGTGGGCTGTAAGCTTCACTGAGAATGTCATGGGCATTATTGTAAGCGACTAACTCCTTTTGTTGAACACTTGGGCTGAGGTAGATTTGGTTGATAACAGGCTTGATTTTAGCTGTTTCAAGCAGAGCATCCAAGTGGTGCTGTAAGAAGTTAGAAACACCAATAGCTTTGATTTTACCAGCTTCTACAGCTTCTTCCATGGCACGCCATGCACCAGCATTAGCTTCTTTCCAGTTATCACGGAAGGCTTTTGGATTTGGCCAGTGGATTAGGTAGAGATCCAAATAATCGCAGTCCAGCTTAGCGATAGACTCATCGATTGCAGCCTTGGCAGCTTCGTATGAGTGGTTGCTATTCCACAATTTAGTTGTAATGAAAAGCTCTTCACGAGGCACTCCAGCAGCTTTAATACCACGGCCGACAGATTCTTCATTACCATAGATGGCAGCTGTATCGATGTGACGGTAACCAGCTTCAATAGCTGCTTTTACAGAAGCTTCAGCTACATCACCATCTGGAGTTTGCCAAGTCCCAAACCCAAGGGCAGGAATTTCTTGACCATTTGATAAGGTATAATTAAACATTTATCTCTTCTCCTTTGTTGATAAGATATCAAGCTCATTAGAGGCTTGATGACCCTAATAGTATATCACTTAGAGTGAACTCCAAGGCAAGGAAAAGATATTAGCTAAATATACTCTTTCACTTACAATAGGGACTGTCTACTCTATGCTATTCATGTAAAAAAGCTGGGTAGGCCCAACTTTTTAAGCTACTTTCATTCTTTTCCTAAGGTTTATTCTTTCGCTAGGATCGCTAGCGTTTGATAAGGTTTAAGGGTGATAGTCTCTCCTAAAACATCACCATCGTAATTGCTGATTAGTACTTGTCCTTGCTGATATCGGCTAGTAAGTTCTAGGTCAATGTCTTTGCCATAGAAGTTATTGAGAACCAAAAGATGCTCGCCATTATACTGACGTTCAAAGGCATAAACCTGCTTACTGTCCTGATAGGCAGGGGAGTAAGCTCCTTCAGCGATCAGTGGCATGGTCTTGCGCAGATGGATCAGCTTTTTGTAGAAGGGGTATATCTTGCCAGACTTTTCTTTCTCCACATTAATATCTGGATAGGATCTACCGGCCCTTAACCAGGGGGTCCCAGTGCTAAAGCCAGCGTTAGCTGAACTATCCCATTGCATGGGAATGCGGGCATTATCTCTGGACTTGGCCTTGATGATCGCCAAGGCTTCATCTGGTGTTTTACCATCATCCAGCATGATTTGATAGGCATTCAGACTCTCCACATCCACATAATCTGCCATGCTATCATAGTCAGGATCGAGCATACCGATTTCCTCGCCCATGTAGATATAAGGGGTTCCACGTGATAGGTGGATACTGGCTGCCAGCATGGTTGCTCCTTCATTGCGAAAGTTTTTGGTGTCGATAAAACGGTTGAGAGCACGGGGTTGATCGTGATTATTCCAGAAGAGAGCACTCCAGCCATTACCTTTACTCATGGCTTCTCCCCAGGTATGAAAGAGCCTTTTTAGTTCTTCAAAATCAAATGGGGTGATCGTCCATTTCTGCCCGTCTTGGTAATCTACCTTGAGATGGTGAAAGTTAAAGGCCATAGAGAGTTCATGACGCTCCTCAGCTGAGTAGAGGATACAGCTGTCAATCGTGGTCGAACTCATCTCTCCCACTGTCATAATCGTATCATCCTGACCAAAGCTGGCTTCATTCATCATGCGGAGGTAATCGTGGACAATAGGCTTATCCGTATAGGCTGGCTTGCCATCATCTACTGGACAATCCACTAGGATCTCATCCTTACCAATAAGGTTGATGACATCAAAACGAAAGCCCTTAACCCCTTTGTCCCGCCAGAAATTAACAATCTTGAAAATCTCCTTGCGAACATTGGGATTGCGCCAGTTGAGATCAGCCTGGCTTTCATCAAAGAGATGGAGGTAATACTTCCCGGTATCGCCAAAAGGTGCCCAGGCAGAACCACCAAACTTGGACTGCCAGTCTGTCGGCTGATCACGAATGATGAAAAAGTCCTGATAATAGGGATCCCCAGCTAAGGCCTTTTGAAACCATTCGTGCTCTGTAGAGCAATGGTTAAACACCATATCCAACATGAAATCAATATGGTAACTCTTAGCTTTTGCAACCATCTCTTCAAAGTCTGCCATAGTCCCAAAATCTGGATTGATAGCCGTGTAATCGGACACATCATAGCCATTATCATGCTGGGGACTAGGGTAGAAAGGATTGAGCCAAATCATATCTATACCTAGATCAGCTAGATAAGGGAGTTTTTCGATCACCCCACGCAAATCACCAAAACCATCACCTGTCGTATCTTTAAAGGACTTGGGATAGATTTGATAGACCACTTTTCTTTTATCAAATGTCATGTTTTCCCCTTTTATCACAGAAAAAGATTAAGACAGGTGTCTTATCTCTTCTGTGTACAAAATAATTTTTAACTACTATTCATTTATGACTGTAAACTGTCAAACCATGTAATGATTGGTCAGATATAGTCGCCAAGCAAAGCACTTAGATAACAAACCTCTGCTGTATCTTAATAATTGCGACACTTAGAACCTACGGTCGATCATACCGAAGGTTCTAAGTTAGTAATTGGCATAGCAAACTACCATAGTAGTTTGTGTAGTAGAGCAAGACCTTAGGTCTTAGCGATACTTTGTCAATTGAACTCGCCTACCTTCCTGTGGAATTAGATAAATGTCGCTAGATTCTCAGTGAATCGTCACTCCATTTCCTAAATTCCTAATCGCTTTTTGCGTCCTTGCGACACTCCGTTTGGTTAGTCGATTTTACTAACCAAACGGAGTTAGTGGAAGAGGTAGCCAATTCACCCTAGTGATTGGCGTTTGTTATCAAGTGCAAAGCACTTAGATAACAAGCCTCTGCTGTATCTTATAGTTTACTTGCTGTTAGGAGGGCGTCACCACGTTGGACAGCATGCGGTAGACTACCTAAGGCATCTGTTTGGAAATCATTTTGGTTGGTCACAATAACCGGCGTAGAGACTGGATAGCCAGCGGCTTTGATGGTTTCAATATCAAAGCTGATGAGTTTATCGCCTGCTTTGACTTGATCTCCTTGGTTAACATGAGCAGTGAAACCTTGACCATCGAGATTAACCGTATCCATACCGATATGCATGAGCATTTCAAGGCCTTGATCCGTCACGAGGCCGACTGCATGCTTGGTTGGAAACAGAACTGAAACCGTCGCATCTACAGGCGCAATAAGCTCTCCCTCACTAGGTTCGATCATAACTCCTTGACCCATGACACCTTGAGCAAAGACTGGATCTGGAGATTGACTGAGTTCTTTGACCTCTCCTTGAAGAGGACTTTGGATATGGATCAGTGTCCCTGGCTCAACTTCTGTTGCTGCCTTGGCTTCTACAACTGCATCTACTTGAGGAGCTTTGACAGTGGCATCTTCGGTCTTGGTAAAGAGACCTACTTGACGAAAGACAACTGTCAAGATAAAAGGTACGATAACCGCAATCGCCATCAGAAGGGCAAAAACAGGAATGTATTTAGCTTGGATGGATAAGATTCCTGGAAGACCACCGATACCAATGGCGTTGGCTGTCACATTAAAGGTCGTACTGAGAAGGCCAGCTAGTGCTGAACCAATCATACCAGCGATGAAAGGATAGATATATTTCAAATTGACCCCAAAGAGAGCGGGTTCGGTAACTCCTAGATAGGCTGAGATCGCAGCAGGTAGAGAGATCTGTGCTTCACGCTCATCGTGGCGATTCATCCAGTAGTAGGAAAGAACAGCTGAACCTTGGGCGATATTGGACAGGGCAATCATTGGCCAAAGGGCTGTCCCTCCATTATCCGCAACCAGCTGGGTATCAATAGCGTTGGTCATGTGATGGAGACCAGTGATCACTAAAGGTGCATAAAGAGCTCCAAAGATAGCTCCAAAAAGCCATTTAACTGGTCCTGTCAAACCAGCCAGAACGACAAAGGAAATCCCTCTACCGATGGTCCAACCGATTGGGCCCAAAATTGTATGAGCTAAAATCAAGGCTGGCATTAGAGATAAGAAAGGGACAAAAATCATAGAGACAACTTCTGGGATATGTTTACGCCAGAAGCGTTCTAGATAGGCTAGGGATAGACCTGCTAAGAGGGCAGGTAAAACCTGAGCTTGATAGCCAACTTTCTCAACAGTAAAGAAACCGAAGTCCCAAGTCCATTTAGAAGCAATCTCAGCAGCTGGTGTTGACGCAAAGTTGTAAGCGTTGAGCAATTGGTTAGGTGAAATCAAACAGATCCCCAAGACAATTCCCAAAATTTGGCTGGTCCCCATCTTGCGGCTGACCGACCAAGTAATTCCTACTGGTAGGTATTGAAAGATCGCTTCACCCGGCAGCCAGAGGAAATCATTGATTCCATTCCAGAAGGTAGAAACTTCTATAATACTTTTACCATCAAGGGCTGACCAATGAACCCCTTCTAAGATATTGCGGAATCCCAGGATCAAACCACCAACGATAATGGCAGGCAAAATTGGTGTGAAGATCTCTGCCAGCATGGCAAAGGCACGTTGAAGGGGATTTTGATTCTTTTGGGCAGCTGATTTGGCAGCTTCCTTAGAGACACCTTCAATACCTGAGACTGCTGTGAAATCGTTGTAAAAAATAGGGACATCATTTCCGATAATAGCTTGGAACTGACCAGCATTGGTAAAGGTCCCCTTGACAGCAGGGATAGCCTCTAAACGCTTGACATCTGCCTTGCTTTCATCGTTTAAAACAAAACGCATACGGGTTGCGCAGTGTGTAACTGCAGCAATGTTGTCCTTGCCCCCGACTGCTTCTAGCATCTCGCGGGCATCTTGTTCAAATTTTCCCATGATAACTCCTTTAATCTATCAAGAAGATGGTTGTCCATCATTCTCCGAGAGGAAATAGAGAAACACAAGATTGGGCGCCTTCTTATGTTTGCGCTTTCATTTTATCCTAAGGCTATCCCTATTGACAATAAGATTCGCTAAAAAAAAGTCAGTTTTTACAGTATTTTTATCACTTGTATGGTAAAATACCTACAAGTTGTAGAGAAGGTGGACCCTTATGAAAAAATATCAAGCTATTTACAAGGAAATCGAGGCTCAGATCAACCGAGGAGTCTATCCAGTCAATGGCTATCTGCCTAGCGAAAGCCATCTAGCACAATCTTATCAGGTCAGTCGTGATACTGTTAGAAAAGCCTTGAATCTTTTGGAGCAGGCAGGTCTGATTATAAAGAAGCAAGGACGTCCCAGCCAAGTCTTGGGGCAAGAACACTTCAATTTCCCTGTCTCTCATCTGACCAGCTATCAGGAGTTGGTCCACTCACTCGGAATCCTCTCTCAAACTAGGGTCATTGGATTGGATCGCCTAATCATCGATAAAGGTCTTCACGAGGTTACAGGCCTTCCTACTGGTAGGCAGGTCTGGCGTGTGATGCGCCAGAGACGAGTTGATGGTATTGCTTCTGTCTTAGATATCGACTATCTTCTAACCGATTATGTCCACCAGATGACTGCTGATATTGCTCAAAAGTCTATTTATCATTACCTAGAAGAAGATCTTCATCTGGATATTGCTTATGCGGAAAAAGAAATTACTATTGTCCCTTTGACTGATCGCGATAAAATTTGGCTGGATATTCGTAATGAGCACCATGTTGTGTCTGTCCAGTCTAGGGTCTACCTGGCAGATGGGCAACAGTTTCAATTTACCGAAAGCCGACATCTACTTGAAAAATTCCACTTTGTCGACTATGCCCAAAGAAAAAAAGATTAAGCCATCGCTTCTGCCAATACTACAAAAACCTGCCTAGGTCTATTACCTAGGCAGGTTTTATATTTTAATTGACAGCTGGGTTGACATAAATGACTTCCCCAGTATATGGAGCAAATTGGTAAACTTTACCATCAATTGTCAGATACTGATCCTTGACTTGGACACCGTCCTTATCAAAATAATAAGTCTTGCCATCAAGCTCTAAAAAGCCGATCACTGGTGAGCCATTGTCCTTATCTAGATAATTCCATGTGCTGCCGCCATCAGGAGAGATGAAGGCTCCTTTGACTTGAGAGCCGTCAGCATTAAAGTAGACTTTTTGACCATCAATAAATTGCCAGCCAGTCAGATCTTTACCTTGGGCATCTGTATGGAACCATTGGTCCCCTTTAGCATACCAATAGCCTGGTGTCTGCGCTGAAATCTCACGAACTTCACCAGAGTTGCTATCTGCTATGTAGGTCTTACCATCTAGCGTAAAGGTTTCACCCTTGAGCTGAACACCATTATCTCGGAAATAGTAGGTCTTGCCGTTGATGGTTTGAAGACCTGTTACCATACGGCCGTTTTCACCAAAGTAATACCAGCCTCTTGGCGCTTTTTGGACAGCTCCCCAGTAAGAAATACCGTAGCCATACTGGTCTGTATCTCCTAGATAGGCAAAATCGTTAACTACCTTTTTCCCATCGCTCTTACGGAAGTAGTACTTGTGATCCTTAGTGCTATAGAGGAGATTGGTCCGAAGGGAAGGTAAACTCTTACCGATGGCATAACCCATGTACTTGGTCTCATCGATGCTGATTTGACCCTCTTTCATCACATTTCCATCTGCATCTAGATCGACACTTGATGAGTAAGGATTGTATTGCAAGCTAACTGCTGAACCGTCGCTCTTCACTTCGGTAAAGATACCGATAGCCTTGGTACTAGTCATTAGCTCTCCATTGTGATAAGCGTAATAAGAAGTTTTTGACTTGCCATCAATCGTTTCTTGAACTCTGACTCCCTTAGCCTGACGGCCATCATCGTAGAAGAAGTAGGTGTTACCATCAATGACTTGGCGTCCTGTAAGAGGTTGACCGGTTTCTGGATTGAGATAGTACCAGTCTTCTCCATTTGGTGTTACAAAACCTTGAGTAGTCTCTTTACCATTAATATCTCGGTAGGTTACTGAGTCGCTGGCTAAAGTCAACTCTCCTGTTTCACTGTTGATCGTGTAGGCTTTACCATTTCTAACAAGTGGAGCATTGGTTTGCTTTAGGATTGTCCCGTGGGCATCACCATAGTATAGTTTGCCATCTACCTCAAATAAGCCGTAGCTAACTTCTCCTGTTTGTTCATTGAGATATTTCGTATTAGGGGAATAGTCTCTTTCCTTAACAAATTGTCCCTTGACTTGGGCACCTGTTTTATCAAAGAAGTACCACTTGTTATCCACTGAGGCCCAGTTTGTAATGCGTTCATTACGGTCGTTGATGAAATAAGTCTTGTTATCTGCAGTCTTCCATCCTTGTGTTTGATCAAGGTTTGCTGTTTGGAAGGTTGCAAAATTACCCGATTTATTGATAGGGGCATTATTTACCAAGTCAGCATCTGTGCTGGTACTTGCTGGGGTTTCTTTATTTTCTTGTACAGGGGTAGGGGTTTGGAGCGCAGCCGAATTTTCAGCAGACTGATCAGCTGGAGCTTCTGATTGCGCTGTCTCTGTCACCTCTTGCTCCTCTTTTGGAGCAGCAGGTTCACTAGTAGCCGTTTCAGTCGTCGCTGTAGCTTCAACCGATTGGTTAGCAGCAGTCTGCTCTGACACTGTACTTTTAGCTGCTTGCGCCGTCTCAACAGAGTCTGCTGGAAGCGTCTCTGCCACTTCATCAGCCTGTACTAGACCACTAGATAGGCTCAAGCCAAGAGTCGTTACACCGAGAGCTACCCAATGTTTTTTGACTTTGTGCAAGGTTGTGCGTGTTTTCTTTTCCATAGAAAAACCTTCCTAAATTTTAAGAATTGTATAAAACTATACTCAATTAGTTTATCATAACCTTATAGCTGATACCACTATCTATTGTCATCTTTAATTAAATTCGACTGATTTTGTTGCAACAATGTTATTGTTTTGAAATATTAAAGCACAACTAAAGGCTCTATAACTTCCTAGGTGAGCGATAGACTCACTGGAAATTATAGAACCTTTGAATTAGCTTCGAGTGAAGGGATGATCATAAGCACTAGCATCTTGCCCAATAGCAATCATATCTGTATCTGAAACTCCCCCTGTATTTGGGTTGGTAGCACCAGCTGGAATCACAATAAAGGTTGCACCACCAATTTGATTGGGATTGTAGATCCCTGCATAATAAACACCATCATACACACCTTGAGACTGCAGACCATAGACTGTATCTGCTGATGACGCATAGGTCACCTGACCATCTGCTGTAATAGTAATGCTTTCCCCTTGATTATTAGTCCAGGTTCCAGCAATACTGCTGTAATCAGTCCCTAGGGCATTAGGATCAATACTCGATGAGGCCTTTGAGCCTTGTGTACTGCCTTTTTTGTCATTTTGTGAAGCAGAGGGTTGAGAGGATCCTTGGTTAGCAGAGGATTGTGAGCTAGATTGACTATTTTGCATATCTTGCGCCGCCTCTCCTTGCTTAGATTGACTTGTACTGGTTTCGTTTTTACTTGATTGAGAGGTAGATTTTTTGGTCGTTTGTTCAATTTTATCGGGAGCCTTGCTGGAGTCTGCCTGCTTGGTATTTTTTACATATACCAGCAACAAGACCAATAACACAGCAAGGACAAGTCCTATAATTGTATAATTTTTCTTTCTCATGATTCTTTCCTCCTTTATTTCTTAACCTGATTATACATCATGGACTTGTAATAGACAAGTATTATTTGTAATATTTTTTAAATAATTCTATAAATTTTTACGTCTAGAATTGTACAAGACTAGGTTTCACTTCTATATCCCTTCTGAACATGAAAAAAGAGAGAACTGGTTGAGTTCTCTCTAATCTATATGCCTTTCCAGCCTTTAGTGGGCAGTTGGTAAGAAATAAAAAATGCTGAACTCTGCAAAGAATTCAAGCATTTTTTATTGTAAATGTTCATCACTAATGATCGTGTCCTAATCAACTTAACGATGTAGGAAATAGAAGCCTGTTCCTGCAAGGAGCAATGTTACTGCTACAGTCAAGCTAGTCCAAAAGATGAGATTTGTAAATTGTTTAGTGTGACTATCTTTTTGTTCTACTCTCTCAATATTTTGGACTTCTGAAGCAGTGCCATGACTGCTTTCAACCATTGAAGAACCAACGGGTTGATCTTCATCAGCTTCTGCTGGAAGAGTTGGTTGACTAGCTGTTAGCGGTTTTTTTTCTGCTTCTTGCGTATCGGAGTCTTCAGTTGTTGGACTATCACCATCGCTATTCTCACGACCTGCCTTTGGTGTTTCTCCTGGGCCATCTTGAATACCTGATGATAAGTCTTTAATAGGATCTGTTAAGGCACTATTTTCAGTGTCTTCGGCAGAATTTGGTAGGGGCAATGTCTCACTCCCTGTACCAGGAATAACATTTGGATTCGGTAGGTCTGGATTTTGTCCTTGTTGATCCGAATTTGGTACTGGCGCTTGATCCGTTGTTTGTCCTTCTGGAGTCGTAGAATCTTGCGCTGGTTTATCTTCAGTTGGTTGATCTTCTGAAGGAGTTTCTGGAGTGGTTTGTTCTGTTCCCGCTGCGTTATCGGAAGGATTTGCAGGGGTCGATCCCTCAGCTGATGAATTAGATTGTCCTCCTTCATTGGCCTTTGGAGTTTCGTCTTTTGGTGTTTGCTCTGCTGGCACTTCACCACTCGGTTGATCCGTAGATGGTGCAGGAGTATCAGTTGTGGGAGTAGTAGGTTCTTGCGTTGGTGTTTCTGATGGAAGAGGAACTGCATTTCCTGCTTCCTCACCAGCTGGAGTTGATCCTACTGCAGGAAGGTCTGATGCTGGCACAGACGGTTCGTTATTATCGGTAGGGGTATCTACAGATGGAGTTCCTTCGCCTGCTGCCGGAGTTTCTGATGCAGGTTCTCCGGCTGCATCTGTTTCTTGTGTTGCTGGAGTGGTAACTTCTGAACCTGCTTCCGTTTGCGCTGGTTCTTGCTCTGCTGAAGGGGTAGCTTGGGAAGCTGGTGCTTCGGTGTTGTCTACCGGTGTTTCAACAGTTGGCGTTTCTGATGTAGGTTCTGCTTGAGACTCTTCTGAAGATGGACTTGGAGTAACAGGTGTTTCCTCAACCTCTGGAGTTGTTACAGTGGATTCGCTTGTTGATCCTTCTTCAGGAGTCGTTGTAGCTTGCGAACCAGATTCAGTTTGTACTGGTTGTTCTGTTGATGGGGTAGCTTGGGAAGCTGGCGCTTCGGTGTTGTCTACCGGTGTTTCAACAGTTGGCATTTCTGATGAAGTATTTGATTCAGGTGATGCTTCCTCAACGGCTGGGGCTTGTTCCCCTGTTGTTCCTTCTTCTGGGATCGTTGGGGATACAACTTCTGAATTAGGATCTGCTTGTCCTGATTGGTCTGCTGCAGGAGTTTCAGACGTTTGATCACCTGTTGCATCTGTTTCTTGTCCTGCTGGACTGGTAGCTTCTGAGCCTGTCTCAGTTTGTGCTGGTTGCTCAGTTGATGGGGCTGTTTCCTCAACAACTGGATTTTCTGCTACCGGCTCAGTTTGACTTGCTTCTGATGTTGGGTTTTGTTCAGCTGGTGCTGGGGATTCTGTTGTAGATGTCTCCTCAGTCGCTGGAACTGTCGTTAGGGCAGGCTTAGCGATGGCAAGACCTGTTTTTTCCGTATTGTTTGTTAAATTAACCCCTGAAACGGCTGACATGTCAGGATAGTCTGTCGTGTTGGTGTTAATCAGACGATTATTGTAGACATTGATGTTGTACAAAGGTGCCTTATCAGCAAAGAAGTCCATGGACGGTTTTTGATTTCCGTAGATATCAAATGTTGTCCCTGTATTTAAAAGATAATTATCATGGATATTGATTCCCTTGCCATCCTTGTTGGCAGAAAAATCATAGCCTGGGAAAGTTGTATTAACACGGATTCCTGATCCGAGGTAAAAGTCTTTAATAAGGTTGTTTTTGACTTCGTGGTCTTTACCACCAAAGAAGCCTATACCAGCTGCGCGCCATCCAAGCTCGACAGTGTTGTCAGTAAAGGTGTTATTTTCCGCTATGCTAGCATCACCGTTTTGACTTGCCCATGAAGCCAAACCATCGTCTCCGTTACCACGGATACTAGAATTTCTAACGATGGAGTTTTTAGTTCCTTGGGCAAAGTTGACACCGTCGGCAAAGTTGTTACGTAGGCGTACATTGTAAACTTCGAGGTTGTCAGTAGATTTTCGATGTTCAGATGTATAATCTCCCATCCAGATCCCAACTTCAAAGTGCTCTGCCCAAACATCATGGATTTTTGAGCCAAAGCCTGCTGCACCTGCAAAGGCTTTATAGTTAGCTTTTTCTTTGAAGCGGTCTGTCAGGTTTGAATCCATGTAAACGTCACTAAATTCGACATTATTGACATTAGGATCAAATTCAAATCCTCCGCCACCGATTTCATTTTTGGTGAAGTGAAGGTTAGTGTACCACATACCCGCACCAGAAATCTTGACGTTAGGATATCTTAACATCACTTTGCGGTCCAAGTTGAAAGTCCCCTGAGGGATGTAAACCACACGGTTTTCATTGCGATTATTCGCTTCTGCGAGGGCAGCCTCAAAGGCAGTAGAGTAGTCATCCCCATGTTCAGGTCTATGGAAGTCTTGAATATTGAGGGCATTCTCAGGTTGCGCTTTAGGTCCATCAACCTGCTCTAACTCAAGGAAGTCCAGGCCAATCACGTTGTTACGGCGGTTGACGATTGTGACAACATCACCCTTCTGAAGGGTTACCCCATCTAAGAGAAAGTGAGTTTCATCAAAACGAAAACGTGTCTTGATAGCCTGAGTTCCTGGGGACATAAATTGATAGTCCGGTTCAGTTTGAACGCCTGCTTGAGCAGCTTCTGCACTGTTGTAAGCTTGATTTCCAGCGATGTATTGCCATGATGATTCGGATGACAGTTGTGTATTTTTGACGGTTTGTCCATTAACAAGCACATCCACATTACCAGTTTGACCATCTGGTACGCTATAGCGCATAGTTACTCCGTTAGCAGGTGCTTGAACGGTGAAGGAAACCGCTGAACCATCAGTTGGCAACTCCACATACTTATGCTCTGATGAGAAGGCAGCTGTTTCGTTAGGATCTAAACTGTCTTTAACTTCTGCACCGTTTTCAAGCTGGGCAGCATCTGCTTCATAACGTGTATAAGGCATGTTTGTCGCACCATATTGCGATGGATCCGCATCGGGATCTACTGGTGTCGATGTTTCTACCTGATTTTCTGTCTGAGCTGGTGCCACTTGTGTTTCGTCAGCCGGCATTGACTCTTGGGGCTGACTTTCTGACACATTGCTAGCAATTGAAGACGTATCCGTCACTTCATCTGCATTAACCTTGACATTCAAAGTGGTTACAGCTGAAAGTCCCAAAAGGACTGCTAGCATTCTCTTGCCTTTCTTCGAAATCATAAATCCTCTTTCCTTGTTTGCCGATTTTTTAGAAATCGGCTTAATAAAGACTAAATTCATCCCTAATAACTAAGCAATTCTTCAATTAAGATCAGCTCTTTGGTATTACTGCTTATCCATTTTTACGTTTGGCAAAGGCTCCAATAATACCAGCTGTAACAAGTCCAATAGCAGAAGCAGCGCCTGCAAGGATCAACAGTGGGGACTTAAGAGCTGTCGCACCAGCTGACTCTACAGTTTTAACGTCTTTTTCTTTGTGAGCACTTGCTTTAGGCTCAGTTTTAGACTGCGCTTGTTCTGGAATAGACACTTGATCTTCCTCTTGGACTGATCTTTTGACAGCTTTACGCTTAGTTGCTTTTTTAGCGTTCACGTTATTAGTAGTAGAAGCAGATTTAGCTTCTGACTTAGCTGACATTGCTGGCAGTTCAACAACAACGGATTTTATCTCTACTACTTGATCCCCCGCATTAGTAGCTTGGTAGGCTTGGGCAATAGATGATAGTGTTGCTGCCATTGCTTGTGTTTGCTCTACAAGAGCTGTTAAGGGACTTGCTTGTTTTTGAGCCTTATCATTGCTTGATGCTTTATTTGGCTTAGTCTCAGGTGCTGTTGCTTTTTCAACTGTGTCCGTTGCCTCTAGCTCTGGAGTTGATGCTTGCTCCTGGTTATCTGTTGCTTTTTCAATTTCAGATACCTCTGGTTTAGCAGGTGTCTGATCTTGAGCTGGTTCTTCAACAGCTGGAACAGCAGATGAAGAGTCTTCAGTTGTTACAGGTTGATCAGTTACTATTTCTGGCACTTCAGGTCTTGTTGCTTCTGAACCTGTCTCAGTTTGGGTTGCTTGATCTGGAGCTGCTGGAGCTTGATCTACCGCTGGGGTTGTTGCCTCTGGTGAGACTTCATCTGTGGCTGGAGTTTGTGCTCCTTCAGCAGATGGGGTAGTATCAGGAGTCGTCGCTTCGTCTGAAGCAGCTTCTGCTGGTACTTCAGGTCTTGTTGCTTCTGAACCTGTCTCAGTTTGAGCTGATTGATCTGGAGCTTCTGAAGCTGGAGCTACAACTGGTGCTGTAGTTTCTTCTGGTGAGACTTCATCTGCAGCTGGAGTTTGTGCCCCTTCAGCAGATGGGGTAGTATCAGGAGTCGTCGCTTCGTCTGAAGCAGCTTCTGCTGGTACTTCAGGCGTTGTTGCTTCTGAACCTGTCTCAGTTTGAGCTGATTGATCTGGAGCTGCTGGAGCTTGATCTACCGCTGGGGTTGTTGCCTCTGGAGTTACAGGAGAAACAGCTTCTGAATCTTGCTCAGCTGGTGCTGTTTGATCAGCGGATGGTGCTGTTTCAGTAACAGGTGCCTGGGGCTCGTCTTTAGTCACTTCCACAACTGGAGCTTCAGTTTGTGTACTTTCAGCATTTGAAATGTAGATAACATTCCATAATGTCAATTCTGGGACAGTGATAGAAAGAACAAGATTACCATTTTCATCTGTCTCTACTGTTGCTGCAACTTTTTGCATCCTTGATTTTGACCAGTCATCTGGAGAAACCACGTAAGTTTGATTAGCCATACGTTGAGCTTCAGCCATGCTGCTAACATCAGTCAAGGTATATTTAACCGTAAGATCTTTTTGAGCATCCGGTGTTTTATTAGCTTCTGTACCATCCTCATTTTTCCAATCAGAATTGATACCCATCAGGTTAAGCATTTGAACGGTACGGAAATTATTTCCTTTTTTACCGTAAGTCCAAACTTGATGACCGTTAATACCGATGCCATCAGTGGAAAGAACGTTACCACTAGCATCATAAGTGTCAACAGTAGCTTCGTCGTTTTCAACACCATCACGCAGGATATTTTCATAAGCAGTGATAAACTGCTGATAGTCATTATTTTTGCGACTCAAGCGGTCTGAAACCTTGAGGCTTTGAGTAGGGTAGTAGGCTGTTTCGAGAACACCCACACCATCAGCATTGCGGTTGTTAGCAACCGCTGCCAATGACATGTGATAACCTCCTGCAGCAGCGATTGAAGCAGTTGTTAAAAGGACAGCATCATCTTGGAAGAACCCTTTTGTTGGATCAGTTTTACCAGCTTCCACATCACGAGCGGAACCGTTGATAGGCACATTGATATCGTTACCGTTATCATCTTTGCTCTTTTCGTATTTTGGCTCTTCCATGTAAGCTCCGATAATAGCAGATTTACCAGTGGCTTTACGGATTTGGTCTACACGGGCTTTGAGATCGCCATATTCTGTTTGACTGCGTTTGTTTTCGTTCGTACTTAGAGCAGAGCCTCCAAAAGGCCACAACTCATTGTAGATAACATCTTGATTGCCGTCTTTTAAGCGGTCAATTTGTTCACCGTTAACATCGTTAAGGGTCAGGTAGAAGTCTTTTCCTTCATGACCAGATGCTTTATATTTGTCATTAATGATGCCACGTACGGCATTTAAGAATTCTGCATAACCTTCTGTCAGCCAGAATTGATCGGCTTCATTGGTGCTTCCTCTATGAGAAGCATCTGTTACAAGGTTATCACCGATTGTATCTCCTTGCCAGCCATCAAAGTTACCATTGATCATCGCCTCAGCCATAGCATTAGCAATGAAAGCTTGCCATTCAGGAGATTTGGGGTTGTAGTAGTTTTGAAGTGGTGTGCCATCAATGATGTACTGCATCACTTCACCAATCTTGCCGTAACCGTGCTCCTCACCATTTTGAGTATTGTAGACATAATGCTGATCAGCATTTGCTAGAAGACCGCCATTTTGAGCATCACGAGTTGCTTCTGCCAAAATCATATTATAGAGCATGGCTTTAGCGCCACCTTGGTGAACTTGATCGACAATATCCTTAACGGCTTGTGTATCAATTTCAGAATGGCTCCATGTATTCCATAATTGTTGGAAGTGTTCTGTATCTGGGAATGGATCGGTTGGTGTGTTGTAAACATCGTAGAAGAAGTATGAATTGATATTCATATTCTTCATTTTTTCAAGTGCATTTTTGTATTTAGCAGCATCCTTGCTTAAAAGACTGTTGCTGTTCATTTGAGAACCCCCAACGACACCATAGCGTGGGAATTTAGTCCAGTCTTTTTCATAAGCAACTGCACGGTTTAGCTCACTCAAAACAGCTCCTTGGCTGTCAGAAACTTTAAAGTTGAGGAGGTAACCTTTATCGATTTGGAATTTGTCTGCAGGCAGAGTGACATCACCTTCTTGCATCTTATAAGTTTCTCCTGCTTGCAGGTTTTTTGTGAAATTATAAGTAGCAATCTTATCATTGAGGTGGTATACCTCTGTGCTAAGCGTGATGTCTTGCGCTGCGTCTGTCGTATTTGTGAAATCTACATAAAGCTTAACATCTTCACCTTCTTGGTAGCTAGCTTTATCAGTGTTAACGTCAGCAATAGCTGTACCTGTTTGAGAATCAACAATGGATTTAGAAGTGTTGTTCTCAACGTCGTAAAAATCATTGTAACGCGCATCTTCAGGATTTGGTGCTTCTTGAATAGTAGCAATATCCTTAGGACGGTAGTTTTCAGCTACTTGTGACTCTGTAGCAACTGTGGATGCTGCTGCATCAGTGTTAGCAGTTGTTGTTAAGTCTGTTGGAGCTGTTTCCACCTGAAGCGCATTAGACGAACTTGGTGTTACTTCATTTGCAGTTGTAGAAACTTGCTGAGTTGCCGCTTCTGTCTGAGGAGCGTTTGTAGCTGCTACCTCATCTGCTTTTGCAACTTGTCCATTGGCATCTGCCATCATGGCAAAAGCAAGAAGTAAAGCAGCGCTTGGGAGAGTAAACTTTTTGTGTTTCACGTTCCTAAATTCCTTTTCTATTGTTTTTTGTAAATTGATTAGAACTAGCGATCAAGAGCTAGAACAAAAAGAAGTCAGTGTGTATTGTACTGGAATCAGCTCAAAACACAACCCGTATTCTAACAAACACTTTCTAAAAATTACCCAAAACCTAACCTAATCCTCCCTTAAAAAGAGACCCTATTTCTGAACACAAAAAAAGCTAGTCTATTGAAAAACTAGCTTTTTAGTATTTGCATAAAACTTAAAACTCGCTGCATATTTCTTTTATATTACAATTATTAGACAGTTTGTTAATTGAAATATTTCAACTGTTCAATCAAAGTTAATAAATCCCTTGAAATCAATGTTTTCAAAGCATTTCTTGAGTATCTAGTAGAATGGTCACAGGACCATCATTGGTCAATGTTACTTGCATATCAGCGCCAAATATTCCTGTTTGGACTGAAAGCCATTCAGCCAACTGACTATTGAAAGCATCATAAAGATGGCTTGCCTTTTGAGGTGAAGCCGCATCCGTGAAAGCCGGGCGATTGCCTTTTTTGACATTGGCAAAGAGGGTAAATTGTGAAATCGATAAAATTTGACCGCCGATATCTTTTACAGATAAGTTCATTTTCCCAGCTTGATCGGGAAATATCCGCATATTCACAATCTTTCTAACAGCATACTCAATATCTGCTTTATCATCATTAGGGGCAATGCCCACAAACAAAAGTAAACCGCGATCAATTCGACCGACGGTTTTAGCATTAATCTCCACTTTTGCATTTTTTACTTTTTGCAAAACAATTTTCATAAAACTGGTACCTTACTTGGGAGTTTTCTTTAAATTATTAGGGTTTTAGGGTCCTTTTAGGATCGTTTTAGCCATTTGTCCGTTTAACCGAATAGACATCAGGAATTACTTTTATTTTATCCACAACTGTTGTTAAAGCTGTTAGATTAGGGATTTTGAAACTAATATGGATAGTTGCAAACTTCATATCCTTGGT
This sequence comes from Streptococcus sp. ALY_208, assembly GCF_058314295.1. Lineage (NCBI taxonomy): Bacteria > Bacillati > Bacillota > Bacilli > Lactobacillales > Streptococcaceae > Streptococcus > Streptococcus sp. ALY_208. The sequence continues at coordinate 59,258 of NZ_JBZFUI010000006.1, forward strand.
AGGCTGGGCATTGACTGTCGAAATACTCTTGGTTTGATTCGATATAATCTGCAAGACATCATTCAAAAGACCTGAGCGATTGAGCCCATAAATATCAATTTCAGCCAAGTAGTCTGTGCCTAGATTACTGGTATCGTCCCAGGCTACTTCGATCAAACGTTGCTCATAGCCTTCTTGACTCTTAATATTGTGGCAATCTGATCGATGGATAGCTACGCCTCGTCCCTTAGTAATGTATCCCTCAATAGGATCTCCTGGAACAGGATTGCAACATTTGGCGATGCGCATGAGCAAGCCAGATGACCCCTGGATGATGACACCATTTTCACTCTTTACCTTGAGGACATTTTTATTCTCATGCTTGACTTCGCCGCCCTTCATCAATTCTTCCGCTTCAGCCTTAGCTTTGGCACGTTCTTCCTCTCGGCGCTCTTTTTCTGTCAGACGATTGTAGACTGAAGCAGGATTGATTTCACCAAATCCGATAGCTGCATAAAGAGCCTCTTCATTACGTACACTGAGGCGAGGAAGAATTTCTTCTATATGCTTCTTATCCAAGTATCTATTAGCAACGCTGCCTTGTTCTTGGAAGTAAGCCACTAAGAGGTCACGTCCCTTACTGATGGACATTTCCCTGTCTTGATTTTTAAAGAATTGGCGAATTTTATTCCTGGCCTTGGTTGTCTTAACCAGTTTGATCCAATCTCGGCTAGGTCCAAAGGAATTGCTATTGGTTACAATTTCGACAACATCACCTGTCTTAAGTTTTGCGGTTAAGGGAACCATACGTCCATTAACCTTGGCACCGACGGCTTTTTCACCCACTTGCGTGTGAATAGCATAAGCAAAATCAATAGGACCAGAATCCTTAGGTAATTCTTGGACATCTCCAGATGGGGTAAAGACATAAATCCGCTCTGAAAAGATATCTTCTTTTACGGAATCGACAAATTCTTGAGCATTGCCGTTGGAGCCAGCTTGTAATTCGACTAGGTCTTGGATCCAATTCATCCCAATAGCCGATTCGCTAGGATCTACCTTATTGGTAATTCCTTTTTTATAAGCCCAATGAGCTGCAACCCCATATTCAGCAACATCATGCATTTCTTGGGTACGAATTTGAATTTCGATAGGACCTGTAGGGCCATAAACCGTTGTATGGATTGATTGGTAACCATTCGATTTAGGGTTGGCAATGTAATCCTTGAAGCGACCAGGCATTGGCCGCCAAAGTTCGTGGATATAGCCTAACATAGCATAGACATCACTCGGAGTATCCATAATACAGCGTATAGCAATTAGGTCATAAATCTGATCAAAGCGTTTTTTCTTGTCATGCATCTTCCGATAAATCGAGTAAATATGCTTTGGACGGCCATAAACCTTACCTATAAGTCCTTGTTTTTGGGTATACTTTTCTATTTTAGCAACAATTTCTTCTACCAAAGACTCACGCTCACGGCGTTTTTCACTCATCATATGAGATATACGGTAGAATTCCACCTCATTCAGATAACGAAAAGCTAGATCTTCTAGTTCCCACTTGATGGCACTGATCCCTAGGCGGTGAGCAAGGGGGGCATAAATCTCCATGGTTTCACGTGAAATCCGTCTTTGTTTATCAGGACGTAAATGTTTTAGGGTACGCATATTGTGGAGGCGGTCAGCTAACTTGACTAAAATAACACGAATATCCTTAGACATGGCCATAAGCATCTTGCGATGATTTTCGGCTAATTGCTCTTCATGTGATTTGTACTCGACCTTACCAAGTTTTGTAACCCCATCGACGATCTGGCGAATATTAAGGCCAAACTCTGCCTCCAAGTCATCTAAGGTCGCTTCAGTATCTTCCACAACATCATGCAAAAAGCCACATGCGACGGTTACAGAATCCAACTGGAGATCAGCCAAAATCCCAGCTACCTGAATAGGATGTATGATATAAGGCTCACCTGAGCGACGCTTTTGCTCCTTATGAGCCTCGGTTGCGTACTCCAATGCTTTTTGTACTAGGTCAGCATCCTCTGACGTCAAATAAGTACGAACTTTTTCAACGACTTCGGGACCTGTGACATTAGGTTTCTCTGCCATAAGCTTACCCCTCACTTGATTATTGACTTCATTTTAACACTTTTCATAAGGGAATAAAAGATGAACACCCTTATGAAAGTCCTTAGTAAAAGGTCTCAAAAGTTCTGGAATCGAACCTTTCACAATACGAATCTTTTCTTTTTGACTGTAAACACACCATAAACCACTACCAAAAACTTTTATGAGTTTTGGGGATCAGAATCAGATATATGAAGAAACATTGGTATTCACCATAACTTCCTCATCGCTAAAAATCCTAATACCTTTCATTTCGGTATAAAATAATGGACAAAGATCAGTAAACTGTGAAGGGATCACGGTTTACTGATCTTTGTCCTACTCTATTTACGGTTCATTTCTAATTCATAACTGATAGCACTCAAGGCATATAGGGGAGCTGTTTCAGTTCGCATAATACGAGGCCCCAATCCTACACTTAAACCTCCTGCTTGTTCAAAAATTTCAATTTCTTTGGGTGAGATTCCACCTTCCGGTCCAAATATTAATAGGAGCTTATCAGATGACCTAACCTTTGCTAATTCCTGTGCTAGAATAGCCAACTCCCCTGACTTAGCTACCTCTTCATAGGCAATAAAAATCTTGTCAAAATCTGAGAGATGGGCTAAGAAATCCGCCTGTTTTTCAAATAGTTGAACTTTAGGAACATAATTGCGCTTGGACTGTTGGGCTGCACCTAAGGCAATTTTGGTTAACTTTTCTTCTTTTTTTGCTAATTTCTTTTTATCCCATTTGGTTACAGACCATTCAGCCGGATAAGCCCAGATGGCGCTGGCACCTAACTCGGTCGCTTTTTGAGTGATCATATCCAGCTTATCTCCCTTAGGAAAGCCAGAGGCGATTGTCACTTGAACAGGTAATTCTACCCAATCAGGCAAGACTTTGAGAAGCTCAAAGCTATGACTATCTCGGTCTAAAACTTTAGCCAAATGCTTGATACCGTCTTCAAAAACTAGTATAAGCTCATCATCTTGGTTTAAGCGCATGACTTGAAACATATGTTTTAGGGTATCCTTATCCGTAATAGTGACCGGATTTTGGGGGGATCCTTTGACAAAATATTGTTGCATTTAGCCTCCAATCACACCTGAAATATCAGCTGTTTTCTTAAAGATACAAGCATGCCACTCTCCTTGAATCATGTGGGTCTCTAAAAAGAATCCTGCTTTCTCAGCAGATTGCTCAACCATTTCCCATTTCTCTGATATAATTCCAGACATGATCAAGTACCCTTCATCCTTAACCAAGCGATAAGCATCATCTGTCAGATTAATGAGGATATCCGCTAAAATATTGGCGACAATAACATCAGCCTCTTGCTCAACTCCCTTGAGGAGATCACCAGGGGCCACCTGAATACTATCAGTATTGGGATTGAGGTCAATATTTTCTTGCGCCACGCGCACAGCTACTTCATCTAAATCATAAGCGTAAATGTCTTTAGCACCTAGCAAGGCACTAGCAATGGAGAGAACTCCTGATCCTGTTCCGACATCAAGAACTGTCTCACCGCCACGCAGGACTTGCTCCAAGGCATAAAGGCTCATTTTGGTTGTTGGATGGGTCCCTGTCCCAAAAGCCATACCCGGATCTAGGCGAATAATTTTTTCATCCTTGCTTGGTTTATAGTCTGTCCAACTAGGAACAATGGTCAAATCGTGGGTGATACGGGTCGGCTCATAGTATTTCTTCCAATTTTCAGCCCAATCTTCCTCAGCTAATTCCTGTGTTTCAAGTGAAACCTGACCAGTCTTTAACCCAAAATCCGTTAAGTCCTCTAGACTCTGGGATACTGTCTTAGTGAGCGCTGCCATATCAACATTTTCTGGGTAGTAGGCGGTGATCTTTACGGTGTCAGACTGAGCAACTTCAGGGAAAAGCTCTCCATACTTACCAACAGGGCCCAGATAATCCGCTGTATCTTCAATGGCTACACCTTGACTGCCCGATTCGATCAAAATATTGGTAGCCGCTTCCTCAGCCTCTCGATCAACTGTGATCGTTAACTCTTGCCACTTGTCCATTATACTGCCTCCTGCTTTGCTTAGTATCTCGGGTAAGGGTAAAACTGTGTCTCCTCCAAGTTGGTAAGACCTGCTTGAAAGGCAGCTTCATCCCAAACAATCGCAAACTCTTGAAGGTCTTCGTCCTCCAAAAAATCCATAAGATGGCTCAATCCATCTGTCGCAACTTGGTTGAGACTTTTAGCAAAATACGCTAAAAACTCACGCGAGAACCCCTTTTTAGGATCAAAAGGTAGGGTCACGAGATAATCGTCAGCATCGAATTTAGATTTATTTGGATTGTAAAAGAGAACATAATCTTCAAAGAGAATATCCTCAGCAGATACCTCTCCCTTATCATCCACTGTTTGTACTCCAGATCTATTTTGTGCTTCTAGGATAAAAGTCACTTCTAAGGCGTGATTCTTCTTTTGCCAATCCATAGCAAAATCAAAATCTAGGTACTTGTCTAGTTCCTCTTCAAGGACTGATAAAAAACCATAGTCTGCCATTGTCTACTCCAATTCCTTATTTCTATTTATTATAACATGAGCAGGGAAGTTAGAGGCGATTATTGATTGCTTCTACCATCTGGATCATCAGGCTATAACATAACAACACTTCTATCCGACCATCAAAAAAGAGGCTGAGACAAAAGTCATCAGCCGTATCTATTTAGTCAATTTCACTGACTAGGCGCAGTGGTTGGGAGTAAGACTTGTTGGCAAGCCAAGAAGTCTTACCCCTGCACAGTCCATTAGGTGCTTTAGCACCAATGAACCACTTCTCTTTTGGTAACTATCGCCAGTAAACATAGTCGGTATCCGGCGTGACATATACCAGCTTGTGTGTTGACTTTTGAAAAAGCAATAGGAGCTTTTGATCTGAGTATTGGTAAACATAATATTTGTCCAAACTCCCCATCGAGTAATCTGCTGCCCCAGCATAGAAAGCTCTTGCTTCCTCTTGCGTCAGCTTTTGCTTCTTGAACAAGGCAACAATGCGTTTTTGCTCACCTTGCTTTAAGAGAGATGCCATTGTCTCTGTATCTGTGACTTTTTTGGATGGTTTGCCTAAAATATCCTCAACTGTTTGATTGGTATAGCCCTCAAAATTAGGAATAGAAGCCGTAAATCCAGAACTAGAAGATTCATAGTAGATTTCACTACCATCTGTAGCATAGATTTTATCCTTAGGTGCTTCACTAGCATTTTTCGGTAAATCTTGCGGCTTACGCTTCTTATCAAACTTTTTCGTATCCCCCAACTCATTTCCATCTGCCTGTTGTGCACTTGGAGACGGTTGGGGTTTTTCTATGCTCGACTGTTTAGGACTACAAGCAACTAATAGTATACTGAGACCTAATATCCAGAGCAGGTAAAAACTCTTTCTTTTCATTCATAACCCCTTAGTAAAGAAAAAAACCTATCGACTAGGCTTTGCTCATCAACTATCCTCCCTGTAGGGCTCGAACCTACGACCCACGGATTAAGAGTCCGCTGCTCTACCAACTGAGCTAAGGAAGGTTAATAGCTGTATTGGTACCGATGATCCACGTTTTGTATTGAACCCGCAAAATAAGCAGGTGGGCAACTCGCTCTTACTTAGCTGCTTCCGCGTGAGACGGCCTGCATACTGTAAGGAGACTTATGTTTCCCAAAATACAAAGATTTAGTCGGTCAACACTTGAATGTGGATTCGTATACCACAGCAATTGTATTTTTATAATAACACTTTTAAAAAATATTTCAAGAGAAAACTTAAAAAATTTATCTGCTCTGTTGAGATAGTTTGTCAATGCGGTCTTTATTAGCCCCTAGTGCTCTCTCGTATTTACCCGTTTCATTGGCTTGGAAATAATCTGCTCCGACTAACTTATCTGGAAGATATTGTTGCTTAACCCATTTTTCAGGATAAGCATGAGGATAACGATAATCTACACTATTGCCCAACTCCTTACTGCCAGCATAGTGACCATCTCGCAGATGCCGGGGAATAGGAAGATTGCCCGACTTTTTGAGATCGGCTATAGCCGCATCCATGGCCATGTAGGCCGAGTTTGATTTGGGAGATAGAGCCAGATCAATAATGATATTAGCAATAAGAATCCTTGCCTCTGGAAAGCCGACCTGTTTGGCAGCTTCTAGGGCTGTCACTGTATGTATCTGCGCTTCTGGATTAGCTAGACCAATGTCTTCGTAGGCGATAACTGTCAAACGTCTTGCGAGACTAGGAAGATCACCCGCTTCAATCAAACGAGCGGCATAGTGGAGACTGGCATTAACATCTGAACCACGGATAGATTTTTGCAAGGCTGATAGGACATCGTAATGCCCATCACCATTTTTATCCATTGTGATATAGCTGCGCTGCAAGCTGTTTTCTACGGTGTCCAGCGTAATGTGACGGCTTCCCTGATCATCAGGCTTGGTAGACATAATAGCTAAATCAAGGGAATTATAGGCCGAACGCAGATCACCATTGGTCGCTGTGGCGATAAAATCTCTAGCCTCCTCATCGATACGTACATCAAAATCAAAACCTCTCTCCTTATCGGATAAGGCTCTATCGATTGCCAGCTGAATATGGTCTGTCGTCAAGGGCTCTAGCTCAAAGATCTGCACGCGGCTGCGAATAGCGGGAGTGACTGAGAAAAAAGGATTCTCGGTCGTTGCTCCAATCATGATGATATTACCATTTTCTAACAGGGGCAAGAGGAAATCCTGCTTGGTCTTGTCTAGGCGATGGATCTCATCCAACATCAGAACTAAGCCACCTGAAAATTTGGCTTCCTCAGCGATTTCCTGAAGGCGTTTTTTAGTATCTGTGGTAGCGTTAAAGGTCCGAAAGGCGTACTGGCTGGTACCGGCAATGGCACTGGCGATAGACGTTTTTCCGATACCGGGTGGACCGTATAAAATCATTGAGGACAGCTTGTTGGCTTCGACCATTCGGCGGATAATTTTTCCTTGACCCACCAGATGTTCTTGACCAATAATTTGATCAATGGTCGTCGGCCGCATGCGAAGGGCAAGATTCTCAGGCATGTTTCCTCCTTTTTTGATTCTGTGTTTTATTACAGCTATTTTAGCATAAATATAGAAAGAGTAGCACTTTGAGAAATTCTTCTGTTTTTCCAATAAACTAGGATCAACTGCTTAAGATTTTTTGATATAATAAGGGCTAATAAAAAGGAATGGAGACTCTTTATGACTGCACAGAAAATGAGCGCACAAGAAATTATCGCTTTCATCGGAAATGCTGAGAAAAAAACCAATGTCAAAGTCACCTTTGAGGGGGATTTGGCTGGAGATGTCCCTGATACAGTAACAAAGCTAGGCAATGTTCTCTTTGGTGATTGGAAAGTTATCGAACCCTTGCTGGCTAACTTGACTGAGAATAAGGACTATGTCGTAGAGCAAGATGGTCGTAACTCTGCTGTTCCCTTACTTGATAAGCGTCATATCAATGCTCGTATCGAGCCCGGTGCCATCATCCGAGACCAGGTGACTATTGAAGATAATGCCGTTGTCATGATGGGGGCTGTCATCAATATTGGAGCAGAAATTGGTGAAGGAACCATGATTGATATGGGGGCTATCCTAGGTGGCCGTGCAACTGTTGGGAAAAACAGTCATATCGGAGCTGGTGCTGTCCTTGCTGGTGTTATTGAGCCGGCTAGTGCTGAGCCTGTACGTATCGGTGACAATGTCTTGGTCGGAGCTAATGCGGTTGTTATCGAAGGGGTGCAAGTCGGTCACGGCTCCGTCATTGCTGCTGGAGCTATCGTGACTCAAGATGTCCCAGAAAATGTTGTTGTTGCTGGTGTACCTGCTCGTGTCATCAAAAAGATCGATGCCCAAACTCAGCAAAAAACGGCTTTGGAAGACGCCCTGCGCAACCTGTGAGTTTAAGTTAGCTAAAAAGAGTGAGACGAGCTTGGGACTTGTCCCACTCTATTTTTTAATATTAGAAGGATAAAAAAATGACACTTGATTTAATTAACATTCGCCGTGACCTCCATCAAATTCCTGAAATTGGTCTTGAAGAATACGAAACACAAGATTATCTGTTGAAGCGTATTGCCGACATCACTTCTGGCAAGGATTTTATTGCCCAAAAAACTTGGCGAACAGGTATCTTGGTCTTCCTAAAGGGATATGATCCCCAAAAAACGGTCGGCTGGCGAACAGATATCGATGGTCTGCCTGTCACCGAGGATACTGGTCTTGAATTTGCTAGCAAACATAAAGGCCGCATGCATGCTTGCGGTCATGATATTCATATGACTGTGGCTCTTGGCCTGCTTGAGCAAGCAGCAGATCACCAACCTAAACACAACTTGCTCTTCCTTTTCCAACCAGCTGAGGAAAATCTAGCTGGTGGTAAACTTATGTATGAAGAAGATGCCTTTGGCGATTGGAAACCCGATGAGTTCTATGGCCTTCATGTCCGCCCAGATCTCAAGGTTGGCGATATTGCTACCAATACTCATACACTCTTTGCGGGTACCTGCGAAACACGGATCACCTTCAAGGGTATTGGTGGCCATGCTGCCTTTCCTCACAAGGCAAACGATGCCTTGGTAGCTGCTGCTCATTTCGTCACCCAAGTCCAAACGATTGTCAGTCGAAATGTAGATCCTATCGAAGGAGCTGTTGTTACTTTTGGCTCCATGCATGCTGGTACTACCAATAATGTGATCGCTGAAGAGGCTCAGCTGCACGGCACTATTCGTACCTTAACACAGGAAATGAATCTGCTCACGCAAAAGCGCTTAAAGGAGATTGCCCAAGGTGTAGCTGCTGCTTTTGACATGACTGTTGAGGTTGAGCTCATACAGGGAGGTTATCTTCCAGTTGAGAATCATCCGGAACTAGCCAAAGACCTCATGCAATTCTTTGACCAAGAGACTGATGCTAATTTAATCGATATCCTACCTGCTATGACTGGTGAAGATTTTGGCTATCTCCTGCATAAGATACCAGGTGTTATGTTTTGGCTGGGTGTTGATTCTGAAGCACCACTTCATAGCTCTAACATGAGTCCTAAGGAATCTGTTATACCATTTGCGGTGCCTAACATTGCAAAATTTTTAAACTATCGTGCCAATCACTAAATATTTCTTACCGCTTAGGATATGTTCGCTTTCTTTGACAGCTAGTGTCAAGGCTTTGATAAACTTGACAAGTCTATGACAAGCCCAGCTAACTTTTTTAATACTAACTATGATGCTAAGCGAGCAGAAAGGTAATAGATGTTTCTATGTCAAAAAAAGAATTACGCCAAAAGATTTTAGCACAGCTCAAGAACCAAGATAGTGCTTATAAAAATCAGATGGACGAAAAGTTATTGACAGAGCTTATCGCTACTTCTGAGTATCAAAAAGCTCAGGTCATTGCGACTTATCTGCCCTTTGATTTCGAGTATAATACCCAATTATTTATTCAAGAGGCTATTAAAAGCCATAAAACTATCCTGATCCCTAAAACTTTTACAGCAGGGCAAATGGTCTTTACAGTATATGATCCTACCCACCTAGAAAAAAATGCTTTTGGCTTACTTGAGCCAAGGATTTGGCAAGCGGTTGACAAGGATCAGATTGATCTTATCCTTGTGCCTGGCATTGCTTTTAATCCGCAGGGGTATCGGATCGGATTTGGCGGTGGCTTCTACGATCGATATCTGTCAACCTATCAGGGAGCTACTATAAGTACGATTTATCCCTGCCAATTAACAGACTTTACACCAGATTTACATGATATTGCTGTTAGAAAGATGCTTACCTATGAAAAATGATATTAAACGTTACCCTATGACCTTATCTCTTCTTTTATTAACAACTATAGTATTTCTAGTGACCAATCTGGGGAATGTCGTGCTCCCTGGATTTGACCGTATCATCTATTCTACCTTTGGGATGATCGGTCAAGCTTTACGGCTTGATCCTAGCCAACTATGGCGTTTAGTGACACCGATTTTTATCCATTTTGGCTTAGAGCACTTCGCCTTCAATGCCATTTCTCTTTATTTTGCTGGTAGAATTGCCGAGCAACTCTGGGGTAGTACTCGTTTCTTCTTCATCTATATATTGTCTGGGATTCTAGGAAATATTTTGTGCTTTTATTTCACTCCCCTCACCCTATGCGCCGGTGCATCGACATCAATCTTTGGAATTTTCGCAGCTATTGCTCTAGCTGGTCTCTTTGAAAACCATTTGGCTCTTAAAGAGGTTAGCCGTCAATTTTTCATCTTGATTGCTGTTAATCTCGTTTTTAATCTTATGGATGCTTTCTCTCAGAATCCTAGTATTAGCCTCAGCGGGCACATTGGCGGGGCTCTAGGAGGAGCTCTTTTAGGCCTTGCTTTTCCGCTTCGTAACCTGTCTTCATCTATCAAGCCAGGTCTGCGAGTTGCTGCAGCCCTAGCTTATATTGCTTCTATCATGATCTTCTTTATCTTTCAGCTCTAATCATCATTTATCGAGGTTGTCACTATGATATTTTTAATTCCAACTGCTAAAGAAATGAAACGCGTTCCCTCGGTGGCTCCTAAGCCCTTATCAGTAAAAACACAGGTCATTCTCAATCATCTAGCCAAGGCCGATGTTAAGGAACTCTCAACTATTTATAAGATATCTGAGACTGCTGCACAGACTGAACAGGATAGGTTGAGCGCTCTCTATCACGGTCAGGCTGAAAGTTACCCTGCGCTCCAGCTTTTCAACGGACTCATGTATCGCCATATCGATCGCCAGATGACCGAGGAACAGCAACTATTTACACAAGATAAGGTCTATATCACCTCATCATTTTATGGTATTATTCCTGCTTTTACCCCTATCAGTCAACATCGTCTAGACTTTAACTGTAAACTAAAAATTGATGGTCAATCTTTGAAAAACTATTGGCGTAAGGATTATGATCAATTTATACAAGAGGCTAAGACTCCTGTTGTCTCTCTTCTGTCAAGTGAATTTGAATCCGTCTTTTCGCCCCAGATTTCTAAACAGTTTATCCGAATTACTTTTCATGAGGCCAAGGGGGATAGGCTAAAAACTCACTCAACAATCTCCAAAAAAGCAAGAGGAGCTTTTTTAACACAGGTCATCAAGCAAGGCATTCAAGACGAAGCGTCCTTAAAAACCTTGAGTTTTGATGGATTTAGCTATCGTGATGACTTGTCTCTTGACAAGACACTCGTTTTTGTAAAACAGGTCTAGGTATTTAGCGATACTATAAAAAAAGCATAAAACTTTTACACGAAGTTTTATGCTTTTTTATAAGAGATCTTTTCTGTCCAATTGCTGGTAAGTCTGCTGACCATCATTTAATTTATCCCAAAGGACGACCTCTCCTTTAGCCAAGGATTTTTTGACATCAATAATACGTTGATTAGAAGATCCCCTGAATTGAAGGAGGAGGTTCTTCTTGCTTAGATCGAAACGGCCGTCAACAAGAATGTCAACTTCCTGTAAAAGCTCAAACTTATCGCTGGTTTCTAGCATCAATTCCTCCCAAGTATAACCTGTCCATGACCAGATATCTTTCCCAGGCAATTCTTGGCGCACGCGCCTAACCAAGGGAAGAAGGATCCCTGTATTTAAAAATGGTTCCCCGCCCAGTAAGGTTAATCCTTGGACATAAGGTTGTGCTAAATCATCCATAATTCTATCCTCAAGCTCTTTGGTATAAGGAATACCTGCATTGAAAGACCAGGTCGCCTGATTGTAACAACCTTCACAGTGGAACATACACCCACTAACATATAAGGAATTACGGACCCCCTCTCCATCGACAAAGTTAAAGGCTTTGTAGTCTATGATGCGGCCTTGGCTTAATTCTTCTGATTTCCATTCTTGAGGTTTTGGGTTATTCATCTATTTTCCCTCTAAATTTATCCAATAATGCTCAATACCATCAGCACAAGTCACTAGCTCTCCGCCACAGTCCTGTATCACCTTGCGACTGGCTTGATTGTTCTGATCGCACGTCAGCAAAATCTGTTTGAGATTCTTTTGATTAGCTAGGGTGAGGGTCTGTCTCAAGATCTGATGGGCCAAGCCCCTACCACGATGGTCTGGCTTCACATAGTAACCAATATGTCCGCCTTGCTGACGCAAGGGATCATTTAATCTTAGCCTTAGTTGACTGAAACCCAGAGCCTCAGTTCCTTCAAAAGCCACTAGCTGTATGGAGGGAACCTCATCCTCTTCTAAGTACAATCCTAGCTCTCGCCTAGCATTTGCTGTCAACCAATCCAGATAAGTGAGCTCATCTATGTGTCCCTTGGTCTCCAGCATATAATCTCTGAGTAAGTCCATAACACTTGCTTGATCTGATAATTCTGGTCTGCGTAAGACGAGCATGTCATTCTCCTTGTGGCAACTGTAAATCAAGTTTTCCCCATGCCGAAGGACTTGTATTAATTTGGTGACAAATCCAGTGACTCAACAGGCTAGACTCAACCTTGACAGGATTGACAGAGGTGTTAATGGCCTGTAAAAAGGCTGTGATTATAGACTCAAAGCCGCGCTTATAGAGAGTTGTATCCCAGGAGCCAAAACGGTCATTAATTATACGGTTTCCTTGATAAATAGACAATTCTTCTAAATTGTCAAGCTGGTAAGAGGCTGCTGGCGTTTGTACTTCCATTGTCTCTTTACGACTACCTGACTGCAGATTCATGCTCACTACAAGAGAGGTTGATGGAGTTTCCATGGTCACCTGAACCCGTGTTAATAGGCCTTCCTTATCTGTATGATAATGAAATTCTCCACGGTAGGGTTCTTCATCAGCTAGGTAAAGGGCTGTATCCAAGGGGTGGATAAAAAAATCAAACAGTTTGAAAGTCAGAGGGCCTGGTCTATTTCCATCATTTTTTTCCACTCTGATATAGGTTTTTTCTTTCTGCTCCTTCATCAGCTCTACCTTGGGGGCAAAGCGACGGTTAAAACCTGCTACAAGAAAAGTATCTCTCTCCTTGGCCAGTCTATACAACTGCTCAGTCTGGTCGTAACTTTCTGTCAAGGGCTTGTCCATATAGACTGGAATCCCTTTTTCTAGGAAGGACTTTGCCGTCTCGAAATGGGCTACTGTCGCTGAGTGAATAAAAACACCATCTAGGTGAGCTTCTACTAGCTCATCTAGACTGTCGTAGGCAACAGATTGACCAAAAAGACTCTCTGTCTGCGCTAAGGTTTCCGAATTTCTTGTAAAGAGATGCCAACGAATATCTGGCAACTGGCGCATAAAAGGGAGGTAGGCTTTTTGTGCGATACCTCCGATTCCAACGATTCCGATATCTAACATAACCTGACCTCCCAAAGTACTATTTTTTATTTTGATATTGGCGTAATAAAGCTTTGACACGGTCCTTTTGACTGGGTCTAATCCCTCTTGACTGGTCCTCGTGGTATTTTTCTACCTGCTTGATTCCTTTATAATCTAATTGATATTTTCCCATAATAATCTTTTCCTTTTCTCATCTTCTTGTGACAGCAGTCTAGTATTTGCAGCTGGTATGCATTTATCTAAGATTTTGTCCATCTGTCACTATGGTTGAACCATTCATATGCTTGACACGTGCTGCAATCTCTTTATGACGACCGTTGACCATTGGACGAGCCTGTGGATTACCAAGATAACCACAGGTTCGCTTGACCACATCGACTGTCTTTGGGTCACTGTTGCCACAGTTTGGACACTTAAAGCCACGCTCGGTCGGTTCAAAATCTCCTTCAAAGCCGCAAGCATAGCATTTATCAATCGGGGTATTGGTGCCCAAATATCCCACTCGGTCATAGGCGAAGTCCCAGACTGCCTCTAGGGCTTTAGGATTTTGCTGGAGGACAGGATATTCACAATAATGAATAAAGCCACCGCTGGCTCCCAATTCAGGATAATCCTTTTCAAACTCCAACTTCTCAAAAGGAGTCGGCTTCTTACGAACATCGTAATGAAAAGAATTGGTGTAATATTCCTTATCTGTAATGTCCTTGACCAGACCAAACTTCTCTGTATCTAGGCGACAAAAACGATCGGTTAGGCTCTCAGATGGTGTTGAATAGATAGAAAAATGATAATCATATTCATCTGACCAAGTCTCAACCAAACTTTTCATCTCTTTGATAATGGTCTTGGTGAACTCCTTAGCTTGGGGATTGGTTTCCCACTCGCCACCGTAAAAGACTGTAGCCACTTCATAGAGACCTATATAGCCCAAGGAAACAGTTGCCCGGCGTTTATTAAAGAGCTCATCAACGTCATCCGTCTTTTCTAGCCTTTTCCCAAAAGCACCATACTGATAGAGTATGGGGGCATTAGCTGGACTTGCCTCTTTAACACGCTGGATACGATAAACAAGGGCATCCTTTGCGATCTGCATCCGTTCATAAAAAAGTGACCAAAAGTGATCCTTATCACCTTGTGATTCCATGGCAATTCTAGGAAGGTTAACCGTCACCACTCCTAGATTCATCCGACCAGAATTGATTTCTCGTCCCTGCTCATCCTTCCAACCTTGCAGAAAAGAACGGCAGCCCATAGGAGCCTTGAAGGAACCTGTCAACTCTGTAATCTTATCATAAGATAAAACATCTGGATACATCCGCTTGGTCGCACACTCTAGGGCCAGTTGCTTAATATCATAATTAGGACTGTCTGGCTCTAGGTTGAGTCCACGCTTAAGTGTAAAGATCAATTTTGGGAAAATAGCAGTCCGCTTCTCACTGCCCAAACCTTCAATACGGATACGTAAGATAGCTTTTTGAATTTCACGTTCCAGCCAAGACCTACCTAATCCAAAACCTAGTGAGGTAAAGGGGGTCTGTCCATTGGACGTAAAAAGGGTGTTAATTTCGTACTCTAAGCTCTGCATGGCATCATAGATATCTTTGATGGTCTTTTGACGAGCATAGGCTTCTTGCTTTTCTTCTGCCACCCACTCTTTAGCATCAGCTAGGTGTTTAGCATAGTTGCACTCAGCATAGGGAGCTAGGACTTCATCGATTCGATCGGCTGTACAGCCACCGTACTGGCTAGAGGCGACATTAGCAATAATCTGAGAAATCTGAGCTGTAGCTGTTTGTATGGATTTAGGACTTTCTACCTCAGCATTTCCAATCTTAAATCCTTGGGCTAACATACCTTTAAAATCAATCAAACAGCAGTTTGTCATAGGAGTATAAGGACTGTAGTCCAAGTCATGGAAGTGGATATCTCCCTTTTGATGGGCATTAGCTACATGAGGAGGTAGCATCCTGAGTCCAATGGCTTTACCAACGATACCAGCCGTTAGATCTCTCTGAGTATTAAAAACATCACTATCCTTATTGGCGTTTTCATTGACTACAGACTGGTTCTTGTGCAAGAGCTGATTAATACGAACATTGATATCAGTGGCCTCTTCACGTTGGCGACTCTTTTCTCGATCGTAGCTTGCGTAAGCTCTTGCTAGGCTGGAGAATCCCTCTTTTTCCAGACTGGTCCGAATCAGTTGAGAAATCGTCTGGCTATCGATCGGCTGATCTTGTCTCGCTAGATCAACCATCAGTTGATCGACCAGATGCTCTAGTTCTTGATCGATCTCCAATGAATCCGATGCCTGCTGATTTGCCCGCTGGAGAGATTGTAAGAGCTTTTCTCTATCAAATCGTACCAAGCGACCATCACGCTTTTTAATACTATCTCTGTTTAATATCGTCGCTACCACCATGCTACAGGCCTCCTTTATTCGCTCTTCATTATAGTACAAGCCCACATAAAAATCAATATCTTGTGGTATGATTTTAAGACACACACAAGATATTGATTTTTTCTCTATTTTTTATGATAGACAATAAAGTGATCGGCACCCTTGATCGGTGTTTGTTGGTAGGTCTCTTCGATCACTTTTTTGATGCTGACTGGTAGCTTGTCTGAAGTATTGACGACAATGTACTCAGCGCTATCATCCAATAACTCATCCTGCATTTTCTTATTGTTATCCCGACTAGCTGTATTAAAAGCGGGAAGAGGGAATTGCGACGTCGAAGGGATCGAGGCATCTAGATAAATTTTAGCACTGGTATCCCAAACATAGATTTTATCTTTACTCTCGGTATGATCCACTAGGTAATTTGAGATAACTTGACGTTCCTGATTAATTCCAGTAGATGAGATTCCTTGAAAAATAGGATAGAGAATACCTGCGAAAATGACTAAGACTGGTAAATAAAGATGCTTTCTAAAGAAGAGACGTGAATAATTTTCTTGGAACTGGCGCTGGCGACGGCGCTTGAGAGTCTTTTTAGGCTCTTCTTCTCTCTCAGCTTGTTCATGAATTTCTAAAGCGGACAATATAAGTCCAAAAGGCATAACCTGAAGTAAATTGTAAAGCGTAAAGCTATGTGACAGCAAAATATAAGGTAGGTTAATCATAATAGCTAGGGCTGCGATCCATTTTAAGGCCCTATGCTCATGATGAATATGACGCTGGGCAATCAATCCGAAAACACCGAGCAATAAGCCTGCAGCTGCCATCACCAAAAGCTGGAAGGGCAGACTGAGCGTCATAGAATAGCGGTCAATAGCCAGATGGGTGAAATTATACAGAAGCGCTTGCGCAATATAATCCCATAGGTTTCCCATCAAGAAAACAAAATAACCCACACTATAGTAGACTAGAAGTGATCCAAAAATCATACATAAAATTTGGTAGAAGCCTCTAGCAAAATGTTTATGGTAGCTGTTATAGCAAGCAACAACAAACAAGACAATCACCCAGAGCAATAGCGTCTTAGGCTCAATCAGTGCCGCTAAGGTAGCTAAAAAACCAAAATAGATAAAACGCTCATCTCGTACAGTCTGTGTAAAGTAAGTTGCTAATAGCCATAAGCAGAGTAAAACTAAGGCCATAGCGAACTGAATCGGATAAAGACCGCCAAACCCTAATCCTAAATTGAGTAGGTAAAAAATGACTGTAAAATTGAGACCCAGACGTTCGCGCCCTGTTGTAAAGGTGATTAGCTTGTCAAAATAAATTCCTGAGATATAATAGGCTAGCCCTTGTAGAAGCATCAACCAGGCACTGCTGCCAAGCATATAGCTGGCTGCAATCATCAGGTAATACAAAATGCCCCCTGTCGCAAAGGTATGCGTATAAGGCAAGGCCCCTTCTAAGAGAGCATGACCTGTATATAGAGCATGTGATTGGTAAGGGGAGGCAAAGTTCGCCATCAAGGGATTGGCTACTGATAACACAGTCAGCAGCAGACTAAACAGGGCAATGATTGTCTTGTGCCTAGTACTTAGAGCAAATCTCTTAGCAGTTCCGTATGAATTTTGAGTCTCCGTATCAGATGATGTCGTCCTAGAAGTTCGATGACTGGCTGTCACCTGCTGATCATCCTTCTTAAATTCAGCCATATTACTCCTTACATTTAATAATCTATCAGAAATTTCCTATTGTCGTTTAAGGGGTTAAATCCCTTCTAGTATATCAGAAATTAATGGTTAGTCAATTTCACTAGCCGAGGGCACGCCATTAAAAAAACAGGCCGAAGCCTGTTCTAGGTCACTTACTCTTCATCCATAAAGCTATTGAAAACTTCTTCAATCATATCCCACTCAGCATCCGAGTCTTCCGGGATAGGTTGCAAATCTCCTTCTGTCCCATCTTCATTTTCTGTAAATGAGTAGGCTTGAATTTCAATCTCACCGTTTTCATCTTCTGTTGCACCAGATGGTACTAGCAAGACATAATTTTTACCAAATTCCTCACGACCATCGATGGTCAATAAAATTTCAAAAAGTGTCTCATTCCCTTGCTCATCAACCAAGGTAATCACTTCATGCTCATGATTGTGTTCGTGTGCCATGCAATATCTCTCCTCTAAATATATGGATCTGTAGGTTTTAGAACATTCGATCTAAATAATTTTGTAAAATCAACTGCGCAGCCAGCTTGTCGATCACTTTCTTTCGCTTACCACGGCTCACATCTGCCTGCTCAACCAGCATCCTTTCGGCTTGCACAGTTGTCAAACGTTCATCCTGGTACTCTACTGGCAGATCAAAAAGCTCTTTGATCTTTTCGCCATAGGATCGGCTGGCTTCGACACGTGGACCACTTGTATTATTCATATTCTTAGGAAGACCCACTACGAATTTGTCAACCTTGTAAGTCTTAACCAGTTCTCCTAATCGCTCAAAACCAAGATCATCCTGCTCTTCATCAATCTTGATGATCTCTAAGCCCTGCGCTGTAAATCCTAAGGGATCGCTAACAGCAACACCAACTGTCTTAGAGCCAACATCTAAACCCATGATTCTCATTATAAGTCGATCCCATTTCCTTTAAGATAGAAACGAACAAGCTCTTCGACGATTTCATCACGCTCATATTTTCTGATCTTATTACGGGCATCGTTGTAACGGGGCACATAAGCTGGATCTCCACTCAATACATAACCAACAATTTGGTTGATCGGATTGTAGCCTTTCTCCTCGAGAGAGCTATAGACAGCTGTCAACGTATCACTGATTTCCTGCTTGCTCCCATCCTCAAGATTGAAGCGAACGGTCTCATCTGTAAATCCCATAGGTGCACCTTCTTTCTAAATGGCAGTTAATCGCTATTATTATACCTTATTTCATTAGGTAATTCAACGAAAAGAGCCTTATTGACTATTGATCAACTGGTCTTGCTCCTCCTCTTTCCATTACTAAAATATATTCTAGAGGAGTGTAGCGATCAATAGCCTCCCAATTGACTAGTGTATCAGCTTTTTCTGCTGCATCACGATCAAGATTTTTCATGTCAAAGGTCATCTCTATCTTAGTTTCATAATTTTTAGTTACGTCAACTTTTACTGTTAATCCCTTGACCTTTTTCATATCTTTTATAAATTTTTCCTTCTCTAGCTCTGGGACAATAGCACCTCTTACCTCGTTAAAATCAAGGCTTTTAGCCTTTTGCTTAACATCATTTGGCATTGGCTGATAGTAGGTGTCTTTTATGGTCTCATACTCATCATCCTTGTAAGTAATTGCCTCAATAATGTGCCCTTGTTCAGCCTTTTCTCCTACTATCTTTATTGACTTTGTTCCTGAAACTGACTTCACATCTGTAGCCGTTGATTTTTTCTTTTCAACTTTTGGACTATCTTGAGCGTCACTAGATGAGTTTGAGTTCGAACAGGCTGCTAAACTGAACGTGAGAATGGCAAGAATGGGTAGCACGTAAAGTTTTCTTTTCATAATGATTGTCTCCTTAAAAAATACTTACAACCATTATAGCCTATTTTAGATAAAAAAAGAAGAGCCCTAGGCTCTCTTTTCTTATCTTTTAAAGAACTGCACGCATGCGTGCTTGGTTGTTTTCAACCTCTCGAATCGCCCTTGGTAAGAAGGCTCGGATATCATCTTCCTTATAGCCCACCTGCAATCGCTTATCATCAATCAAGATAGGGCTCTTGAGAATGCGTGGATTGTTCTGGATAAGATCCACAACCTGACTCAAACTCAGGTCTTCAATATCAAAATCAAGCGCTCTGGCATAGCGGTTTTTTGAGGATACGATGCTCTCCACACCATCCTCGGTCTTAGATAGGATAGTGAGGATCTCTTCCTTAGTCAATCCTTCCTTGCCTAGATTTTGTTCTTTATAGGGTAATTGGTGGTTGTTCAACCATGTTTTAGCTTTTTTACAACTTGTACAACTAGAAATTGTATAAATCTTAATCATGTCTCTTCTCTCTTTCTATCGCATGATAGACATATTATAGCACGCTTTTCTGGAAGAAAACATAGGTCGGAGGACCTATTTTAAAATTGTCAACTAAAAAACTTAAAAACAAAACGAAAAGGACTCAGTCCAGTACAATAACAGGACTAAATCCCTTCAACATGCTTGTCCAACTTTTTAAAGTCAGTACAAGATAAGCTTTTTAATCTTCAATTTCGATGGTATCTAAATCTAAAGCCAGTTCTTGATTATCATCAGCTTCTTGTGCTGACTCTTCTTGTAGGGGCGCTTCTGATTTTTCAAGATCCTCAATTAAGCCATATTTTATACGAACTTGGCGATCGATCTCTTCGAAAATTTCTGGATTGTCTGCTAGGAATTTCTTAGCATTTTCAGATCCTTGACCAATCTTTTCTCCATTGTAAGAATACCAAGCTCCCGCTTTTTGGATGATATCCATGTCCGTTGCAATCTTGACCAATTCACCTGTGCGTGAGATGCCTTCGCCATACATGATTTCCACTTCGGCTACCTTAAATGGTGGCGCTACCTTGTTTTTAACAACCTTGATTTTTGTTTCTTTACCGATGCTCTGGTCTTTTTGCTCACCTGTTCCCTTGATCTGTGTGCTTCCACGAACGTCTAAGCGAACGGAAGAATAAAACTTAAGGGCACGTCCACCGGGAGTCGTCTCAGGATTTCCGAACATGACACCCACTTTTTCACGCAACTGGTTGATAAAAATAGCAATGGTTTTGGTCTTATTGATAGAGGCAGAGAGCTTGCGCATAGCCTGACTCATCATACGAGCCTGCAATCCCACATGGCTATCACCGATATCACCATCGATTTCAGCACGTGGAACAAGGGCTGCAACCGAGTCCACAACAACCAAGTCAACAGCACCAGAATCAATCAGCTTACCTGCAATTTCCAATCCTTGTTCACCAGAATCCGGTTGAGACAAGAGAAGTTCGTCAATATTAACTCCTAAAGCTGCGGCATAAGCGGGATCAAGGGCATGCTCAGCATCGATAAAAGCAGCGATCCCACCTTCTTTTTGGGCTTGAGCTACAGCATGAAGGGCGACAGTCGTCTTACCTGAGGACTCCGGTCCGTAGATTTCAATGATACGTCCTTTAGGGTAGCCGCCTACTCCTAAAGCAATATCTAGAGCCAGGCTACCTGAACTCATGACTTGAACCTTTTGCTCAGCACGCTCACCAAGCTTCATAATAGCACCTTTACCAAAGTCTTTTTCGATATTTTTTAAGGCATCATCTAAGGCTTTTTTGCGCTCATCCCCAAACTTTTTGGATACTTCTTCAGTTTTTTTTGCTTTTTTCGCCAATGTCACTCTCCTAGTTTTTTTTCTGTTTAGTATTAGTTATTATACTAAATTTTTATCATTTAATAAAGTTTTTCGTATGAAATCAAAGGCATGTAAAACAGCGATATCTCGAACATCTGAGCGGGAGCGTCCTGCGATGTTAATTTCTTTGCTGATCGTTTGAGTAGGGGTAGACAGTCCAATGAATACTGTCCCTGCTGGATGCCCCTCTAAAGCATCTGGTCCTGCTGCACCTGTCAAGGATACAGCAATATCAGCTCCTGTTTGAACACGGGCACCCTGTGCCATTTGCTCCGCTGTATACTTGCTCACAACCCCATGCTTGGTCAAGGCATCTAGATCAAGACCTAGCATTTTAGCTTTTTCTTCTATACTATAGGTGATAAAACCACCGTTAAAAATCTGAGAAGCTCCTGGAAAATCTGCGACTCTAGCTTGAAAACGACCGGCTGTCAAGCTCTCCGCAGCACTCAATGTCAGCCCCCGTTCTTTAAGGAGGGTTACCACTACTTCAGCTAGAGAATTATCATCTCCATAGCCGTAAAAATAATCGGACAAGGGCCGGTCTTCGAGGGATTTGATCGTCATGATCTGACGCTCTAGCCGTTCTAACTTATCATCAGCTGCTGACTGGCTCTCTGCCTTTGTTGATAGGCGGAGTGTCACCTCACCTGTCTTAGCGTAGGGGGCTAAAGTAGGGTCTGTTTGAGACTGAATCAGATCATCTAAAGCAGTAACCAACTGGCTCTCTCCGATACCAAAAAAACGCAATACTCGGGAGTAAAGCTGCTGATGATGCTTGTCTAGCATAGGAATAAGCTGCTCTTGGACCATGGGCTTT
The DNA here is from genome assembly GCF_058314295.1 of Streptococcus sp. ALY_208. Lineage (NCBI taxonomy): Bacteria > Bacillati > Bacillota > Bacilli > Lactobacillales > Streptococcaceae > Streptococcus > Streptococcus sp. ALY_208. The sequence continues at coordinate 81,291 of NZ_JBZFUI010000006.1, forward strand.
AGCTCACTTGGAGGGCCAGGTAAGATGATGTAAGTCACCCCCTTTTCCTCCAAATAGCCTCCAACTGCGAGACCTGTCCGATTGGGAAGCGGCTTAGCACCGTCAATAATCTGGGCTTGTCGCTCATTGTTTGGCGTACGAGAGCTGGATGGCCGACTAGCAAAAAACTGATCTAAACGCTCTTGCGCTTGTGGATCAAAGACCAAGGACTTTTCTAAATAATTAGCCAAGGTTTGCTTGGTTAAATCGTCCTCAGTTGGTCCCAGCCCCCCGCATAGGACAATAAGGTCACTGCGATGACTGGCTAAATCAATAACTGATAGCAGGCGCTCTTCATTGTCTCCGACAGCTGTCTGGAAGTAGACATCGATTCCCAGCTCAGCAAACCTCTCTGATAAATACTGGGCATTGGTGTTGACGATCTGACCTGTTAGAATTTCTGTACCGACAGCAATAATTTCTGCTTTCATGATGCCTCCTCTTATTTATACGTATTTTATTTTCATTGTAACAAAAAAAGTTACTTATATTCTCTTCCTGATAGGCTATTTTCAGAAAAATTCTGCAGAATTCAGAAATCTCTATGCTTATTGTCTCATCAATAAGAGAGGTCTTGAGGTATTTTGAATGAGTAATTTTTGAAAAAATCGATTTATTTTGACCGTTTAGGGTGAAAAATGAACCGTTCAGGCAAAAGTGCTATATCAATCTAAATTTTAGGTATAATAAATGAGTCGGTAGATGCCGAAAACATGAAGATAGAGATGTTGAATGCCTTACAGATCTATTTTTATCAAAACTAACAAGGAGATACTATGAGTATTTTAGAACTAAAACGGATTCGTAAATCTTATTATTTAGGTAAGGAAGAATTTCCTGTTCTTAAAGGGATTAACCTAACTTTTGACCAAGGGGATTTTATCAGTATTCTTGGAGAATCAGGTGGTGGTAAATCAACCTTGATGAACATTATCGGCGGCTTGGATCGCAACTATTCAGGAGAAGTCATTGTCAACGGCCAACGCCAGAAAGGTAAGCGTGAGAAAGCCATGGATGACTACCGCCGAAAAACAGTCGGCTTTATCTTCCAGTCGTTTAACTTGGTCAACTATCTCAGTGTTTTAGACAATGTCTTGACCAGTCTAAAAATGACCAAGCTTTCTCATAAGGAGCAGATTAAACAGGCTGAAAAATTATTGAAGCAGGTTGGGCTTTATGATCATCGTAAGAAAAAGCCGAGTCAGCTCTCTGGCGGTCAGAAGCAAAGGGTGGCTATTGCTCGTGCCCTAGCGAGTGACCCTGAGATTATCATTGCAGATGAACCAACAGGGGCTCTGGACCAAAACAATACCCAAGAAGTTCTGAATCTGTTACAAGATATTGCTAAATCTGGTAAAACAGTTATCGTCGTTACCCACTCTCAAGATGTAGCCAAGGCCGGTACACGCATCGTTCACTTAGATGACGGTATCATTACGGATGATGAGCGTTTACGCGAACCTTTTGCCCAGCCCGATGAAATCTCAGAGCTTCCATCTAAGCCGCTGAATCGCTCAGCTAGTTGGAAGATGGCTTGGTCACACTTCAAAAATGCCTGGAAGCAAAATTTGATCATTACTATCGGGATGGCCATCGGACTTTTTTCAGTCATGTTCTTCCTAGGATTAGGGACTGGGGCTAGAAATTATATGGATAGTTTTATTGGGGACATCGCAAACCCCAAGGCCTTCCAGGTAACGCTAAGGGACATAGACGCTGCCACTAGCACAGGAATGAGCACGGCTGATAAGAAAAAAATTGATAAGGTAGATCATGTTACAAAGACTGAGTACGGCTATGTTGCCAATACCTTTAATTTGTCTTATAAAGGTAAAACCGTACAGTCTAGCCTTTTGCAGAGCGCCAATGATACGATTCCTAAAGACACCCTGTCTAATAAAAAGATGCCTAAGGGAAACGAAATCGTTATTGATAGAGCTTATGCCAAGAAAAATATCGATAAAGATACTAAAAAGGCTATTGGTAAAACCGTTACTTTGAGTATCACAGCCCTAGGAACTAACAAGCAGCCTGTCACTATCACCAAGGACTATAAAGTCGTGGGAACCACTGATCAAATGACCATTGTCTCCTACGACAGCTTAAAAGAAGCTGCTACTGAGCAAAAGGCTCAACTCAATCCTAATTTTATAACGGTCAGCGTTGATGATCTCAATCATACTCAGACTGCTGAAGATGCGATCAAGGGTATGAAAAAAGATGGTAAGGCCATTTACAGCATCACTGGTATCGGTGAAAGTTTAGATTCTATCAAGGAAATCACCTATATTGTCGGTGTCGTCCTTGCTCTAGTTGCTGGTATCTCACTGCTGGTCAGCATTCTTATGATCGTGGCGACAACTTATATGAGTGTCTCTGAGCGGACGAAAGAAATTGGTGTGCTTCGGGCTATGGGGGCTCGTCGCAAAGATATCCGCCGTCTCTTTGTCAATGAAAGTTTACTGCTTGGAATTAGTGCTAGTCTCTTGGCTATTTTAGTTGCCTTTGGCGTACAAATCCTAGTCAATAAATTGGTTTACAGCACTATCAAGTTTGACATTATCCAAATTACGGCTGGTACGCTTATTGCTACCGTGCTGATCGGGCTCTTAATTGCTCTTATCGCTAGTCTGGCGCCATCTAGTAAAGCAGCTCGTCTTAATCCTATCGATGCTTTGGCCAGCGAATAATTTTCTGAATACTATTAAAACCCTAGAGGAGATTAATCCTTCTAGGGTTTTTGTGATTTTTGATACCCATATAGTGTATTGATCTATTTTGCTTTGAGGGATTTCAGTCATTAATAACTAACCAAAGAAAAGCTATGTGGTCTTTTGGATTGTCGTAGTAATTGTTGGAAGTTGTTTGTCCTTAGATATGTTATAATGTCGTTGGCACAAGTAACACCGCCTTAGATTGGAGGTGAGTTGCCAATGTGGCACGATATCTTCATATATGTCATCGCACCGATTGTAGTCGGGGTAGTGTTAGCACTATTCTCTAATTGGCTAGATAAGAGAGACGATGATTAGTGTGCCTCTGGCCCGGACGCAGTATTCGCAGCTGCGCAAAAAAAGCCTTAGCTTGGCAGAGCTAGGGCTTTTTCCGTTGCCTAATGTTAAGGCACGACATCTTCATTCGCAGTATTATTGTATGTCTTTATTTTGTTTTTGTCAATTTTATTAGTTTTTCTAGGATAAAAAAATTTTTTAAAACTGTAGAAATTCTGGTAAGGAATAATAAACTTTTGGCTATAAATGAAGATTGGAGGAGTTCATATGACAGAGATTTTGGTAACATGTTCTCAAAAGGATAGTTTAGAAAGTATTATTTATAATCACACGTATCTTCATGATCATTGATCAAGCCTGCGGCTTGCAGGAAGGAATAGACACAGACGGGACCTACAAACTTGAATCCTCGCTTTTTCAACTCTTTAGAAACCTGTTCGGACAGCGCTGTCTTAGCTGGGACTTTGCGATAATCCTGAACCGAATTGTTAATGGTCTTATTATCAACAAACGACCAAATATAGCGATCAAACGATCCATAATCTTTTTGAATATTGAGGAAGGCTTGCGCATTGGTTCTGGTCGCATAGATTTTCAGGCGATTGCGAACAACAGCTGGATTTTCTAAGATAGCTTCTAGATCATCATCACTCATAGCAGCGACGCTAGCAGCGTGATAGTCGTGGAAAGCTGCTTTGAAAGCCGCTCGCTTGTTGAGAATGGTCTCCCAAGATAAACCAGCTTGATAGGTTTCTAAGCAAAGAAGCTCAAATAATGCCCGCTCATCATGAAGGGGCTTCCCCCACTCTTGATCATGGTAGCTGACATATAAAGGATTGGTTAGCTTGGCCCAACCACAGCGCTTACTCATAAGGGCTCCTTTCTCTTCTTAGGTCTTATTTCATTAGCATCTTGAGAGCTTGCTTGATATAGTTCTCAGTACTTTCTTGTGTGCCTTCAAAGAAGGCTTTTACCTTCTTAAGCTCTGATGCTTTGTAGCCCAGAGCTTGTAAGGCTTCCATTGCTTCGTCTAGTTCCTGGTTAACCGAACTTAAAGTTGCTGAAGAAGCTGTATCAGACTGTGATAAGGCCACAAATTTACCAGCAAGATCCAGTACCATTTGCTGGGCTGTCTTTTTTCCGATCTTGGGAAACTTGCTTAAGTACTTGATATCACTATTTTCGATAGCTGTCACCAAACCGTCATTGTCATTAACAGCTACAATGGCCAAAGCTGTCGTAGGACCGATACCGGATACGGAAATTAGCTTAAGGAAGACGTTTTTTTCTGTCTCACTGTGAAAGCCATAGAGAAGCTGGGCATCCTCACGGACTACATGATGGAGGTAGATCTGAACAGCCTGATTCATCTGGTCAGAAAATGAATAAGGGTTAGCTACATTGATGACATAGCCGATACCTCCGGCTTCCACTACGATATAAGTGGCCGTAATTTTAGTTAACTGGCCCTTAATATAATCATACATGACTGATCCTCTCATAACTATTGATTTTACTATTGTATCACAAGTCTATAAAGGCATGTGTCAACTTGAACTTAAAGGCTCAGTGTCATTATCCCTGGGCCAAAGAATTAGGCTAATACTTCCCTAATTCTCTCAGACTAGTATGATTCTCTTGAATGCGGCGAAACATCTTTTCCATGTCTGCTTGAGTAAAGTTGACAAGTACTGGTCGACCGTGCGGGCAGTTATAAGGATTTTGACACTGAGCTAATTGAAGGAGAAGGTGACGAGCAGAGTAATCATCAAGAGCATGATTAGCCTTGATAGAACGTTTACAGCTCATCATGATGGCCAATTCTGCTCGGTACTTCTTGATAGAAACCTCATCGGTTAGTAACAACATGTCGCACATCTCATAAATACCAGATTCGATTTCTTCTTCTTTCATCCAAATGGGATGTTCACGCAGAATAAAAGTATTATCTCCATAAGGTTCAAGATAAATGCCCACTTCATTTAAGACAGACATTTTTTCCTGAAGATTGATGGCATCATCAGGCATAAACTCGAACAGATAAGGAACCAGCAACTGTTGTAAACTGCTGTCAACTTCACCGATCTTTTCTCGGTAATATTCATATTTTACCCGTTCTTGGGCAGCATGCTGGTCGATAATATAGAGACCGCCCTTACCTTGGGCAAAGAGGTAGGTTCCTTGCATTTGTCCAAAATAATCTAATTCTGGAAATTGTGACGCTTCTTCATTATCTAAACGCTCTAATAAGCGCTCAGCCTGAGTTTTTTTACTAAAATCTATTTCAGGATGTTCGTGGCCATCTGTATGATGGCTTGATCGTTGAGCCCGCTTAACTTTTGGCTTGACAGGGTCTGATAATGGCTTGTCATCATTGTCAATTTGGTTGACAGAAGAATCAGAATGACTTTCTGCAATAGTTGTCACTAAATCTTGATCTTGACTAGCATAAGAGACATCAGCTTGTCTAAGAGGTAGGCTTGTCTGAATCGTGGTATTTTTTTGACGTACACTTGATTTAGCCAGGTTGTCAAGTGCATCTGGAATCAGATCTTGCTCACGAAGACTAGCTGCTATAGCTTGGCTGATCAGGGCCATCAGCTCACGTTCTTTAGAAATCCGAACCTCTTGCTTGGTCGGGTGGACATTGACATCGGCTAAGTAGGGATCAATCTGAATATCAAGAACTGCCAGCGGGAATCGCCCGACCATGAGTTTGGAGCCGTAGCCATCAAGAATGGCTCGGTTAAGCAGAAAATTTTTGATATAGCGGCCATTAATCAAAATCGTGATGTAATTCCGATTAGCCCTCGTCAGCTCAGGTAAACTGATATAACCTGACACCTCAAAATCGAGATCCGACGCTGATATCTCAATCATTCTCTTGGCTGTATTAATCCCATAGATACCTGCAATTGCCTGACGGAGGTCCCCACTGCCTGCGGTCTTGGTCAGTTCTCGACCATCATGCCTCAGGGTGAAAGCTATTTCCGGGTGAGCCATACTTTGGCGATTAATCACATCAACTATGTGGGCCAGTTCTGCTTGCAAGGATTTCATATATTTGAGACGGGCTGGTGTATTATAAAAGAGATCCTCCACAGTAATCTTGGTCCCTACAGGCGTACTGATAGGCTCTTGCTTTTCGATCTCACCACCCTTTGATACAAGCAGGGTTCCATGCTTTGCCCCTTGAGTAGCCGTCTTAATCGTCAGATGACTAATGGAGGCGATAGAAGGAAGAGCCTCGCCCCTAAAACCAAGCGTTCGGATACGAAAAAGATCGGCTTGATTTTTGATTTTACTTGTTGCATGCCTGCGTAAACTCAAGGCAACATCATCTTCTTCAATGCCTTGGCCATTGTCTATGACCTGAATTTTTTTAAGCCCCGATTCCTCAATTTCCACTGTGATTTGATTGCTGCCAGCATCAATAGCATTCTCTACTAGTTCTTTGACGACACTGCTGGGTCTTTCGATAACCTCACCTGCAGCGATCTGATTAGCCAACACCTCAGGTAGCTCAATAATATGTGACATGTTTTTCCTCACTTTGCTAAGCTAGTTCTTTAGCTTCTTTAGATCAATTTTTTAAGTTCAAAGAGGGCATTCATGGCATCTAGGGGAGTCATATTAACCACGTCTAGATTTTTTAAAGTTGCTAGCAACTGAGCTGTATCTGGCTCTTCTTCAAAGAGAGACAGCTGACCATCAGGTTGACGCTCTTTGATCTGACTAGCTGAACTACCTAGGCTTTCTTTTGGCCTTAAATCAGCCGCATGTGCTTCTAAGTCTGTCAAAATATTATCAGCACGTCCCAATAACTCAGTCGGTAGACCAGCAATTTTAGCTACATGGATACCATAGGACTTGTCCGCAGGACCATCTGTTATTTTGTGTAAAAAGGTGACATGGCCGTCTTTCTCAAGTGTTGCAACATGAACATTGACTAACTTTGTCAAGCTGTTTGACAGAGCTGTCAACTCATGATAATGGGTTGCAAACAGCGTTTTAGCCCCAATGTGATCATGAATATACTCGATAATCGACTGAGCCAGAGCCATCCCATCGTAGGTAGCTGTTCCTCGACCGAGCTCATCAAAAAGAATCAAGGATTGTTTTGTGGCACGTTGGAGCGCCATATTGGCCTCCATCATCTCTACCATAAAGGTCGATTGCCCAGAAATCAGATCATCCGCCGCTCCTATACGGGTGTATATAGCGTCAAATACTGGAAGACTGGCGGACTCAGCTGCAACAAAAGATCCTAATTGTGCCATGATAACACTAAGGGCCAACTGTCTCATATAAGTGGACTTCCCACTCATATTTGGCCCTGTGATGAGCTGAATAGCTGTTTGGCTGTCCAATTTAATTGTATTAGGGATGTATTCTTGAGTCCCCATGACTTTCTCAACAACAGCATGGCGGCCTTTTATAAAAGCAACTTGGTCTTGGCTGTTGAACTCGGGGCGGACATAGTGATTAGTTTCCGCTACACTAGCTAGACTTTGGAGGACATCCACCGATGCAATTCCTTTGGCCAGGTCTTGAAGACGCTGGATGTATTTTTCAACCTGATTGCGTATCGTCATAAAGATGTCGTATTCTAAGTTAGCTGATTGCTCACGCGCTTCCAGAATATCGCCTTCAATCTTGGCTAATTCTTGAGTACCAAATCGTTCTGAATTTTTCAGTGTTGCCTTTCTGAAAAAGTGGTCAGGGACTAGATCCAAGTGGGAGTTCGTGACATGAAAGTAATAGCCGTCCTTACGGTTGTAGTCAATCTTGAGCGTGGCTATGCCACTAGCCTTGCGCTCCTTGGCCTCTATATCTGCTATCCAGCTCGTCCCTTCACGCATGACTTGACGGTAATGATCCAAGCGCTCATCAAAGCCGGTCTTGATCATACCGCCATCTGTAATCGTCGCTGGAGCATCGCTATCTATTGCTGAATGAATCAGATGTTCCAGCTCTACTAGGGGATCAATGGCCTGATTTAGCTCATCGATGGCAGGATCATCAAAACTGTCCAAGATAGCCTTGATCGTCGGTACTTGGGACAAGGTTTGCCCTAACTGCAGCAGATCCTTGGGGTTGGCCTTGCCAAAAGATACACGACTCGCTAAGCGCTCGATATCGTAAACACCTTTAAGACTGTCTGCTAAATCACTGCGCTCAAAAAAATGCGATAGGAAGACCTCAACGACTTCCTGACGCTTTGTAATCTTCTCTAAACTCACCAAGGGACGATCGATCCAAGTGCGCAAGAGACGCATCCCCATAGCCGTCTTGGTGTCATCTAGCAGCCAAAAGAGGGAACCATGTTTTTTATGCGTCCGTGCATTCTCAAGAAGATCCAAGCTAGACTTGGTCGCATAGGTCATTTGTAAATAGTCCTTGATTTCATAATGGACAAGCTTTTGCAGGTGGGTCAGCTCACGCATCTGGGTCTTGTGGACATACTGCAATAATTTACCAGCCACTTGTCTTTCCACCTCTGTCAAGCTCTCATCAAGCAACTGGGCATGGTCAAGCACACTATCTTCTGGTGATAGCAAGAGATTCATTTGCTTAGTCAGCACTGCTTCTTGTTTGTCATCCAGTGTAAAGCCAAGAACGACTTCACGTGCCTTAAGATTTTGAATCTCACTGCAAACAGCACTAAAGTCACTCAGACTCGTGGCATAAAACTCACCAGTTGATAGATCCATATAAGATAGACCAAAATCCCCGTCCAGATAGTCAATCGCAACCAAAAAGTTATTGGCACTATCAGGCTTAGTCGAGTCAACAGCTGTCCCTGGTGTAATGACTTGGACCACCTCTCGCTTAACAACACCTACAGCCTTCTTAGGATCCTCCATCTGTTCTGCAATGGCGACCTTATAACCCAGATCAACTAGGGTATCAATATATTGCTGAGCAGAGTGGTAGGGGACTCCTGCCATGGGAATGGGATTTTCAGCATTTTTATTGCGGCTGGTCAGACTGATCTCTAGTATCTGGGCCGCCTTAGTCGCATCCTCATAAAAGAGCTCATAAAAATCTCCCATGCGAAAAAGCAAAAAAGCATCAGGGTAATCTTCCTTGATGTCTATATATTGCTGCATGCCTGGTGAAATTTTAGCCTGGGCCATGGGTCAACTCCTTGTTTACTTTCTCTTCGATGGTCTTGGTTACATATTGCAAAAGGTCACTGGCATCCTGCATTTTTTCCCGATAATCTTGGACAATAGGCAATTCTGATAAGTTATGCTCCAAATCATCCGCTTGTCGGGCAGCATATCCTGCAGCATTGGGTTTATCGATCTTGTCAAACAAGACTGCCTCCTGCTGAAATGCTTTCATCTGTCCTGATAACTCTTGTAAATCTGGTAGGGCTTGAATCTTAGCCTCAGCAGCCTGATAAGCACGAACGCTCTCATGGGAAGCCAGCAGATTTTGCAAGACTGCTATTTCTTCCTGTAAAGCGCTCATGCTTGCAACTCACTCTCAATAGCTTGCGCCTTGCTATCATCTTTGCAGATAATGATCAGGGTATCTGCACCTGCCAGTGTGCCTAGGATCTCTTCTCGCTCCTCTTGATCGATAATATTAGCTAGGACATCTGCTTCCCCTAGCTCTGTTGAACAAACTACGATAAAACTAGCCCTTGAAACTTTTTTGATATGACTCTTAGCAGCATCTGCCAGATAAGACTGGGGTTCGTCTGCCAAGCTGTAATAGAGCTTACCATTATCATCACGACGCTTGAGCAATCCAATTTCTCTCAAGTCTCTCGATAGGGTCGCTTGGGTAACAGCAATACCTTGTTCAGATAGATAATTTTTGATTTCTTCTTGGGTTCCTACACGCTCATTTTGGATAATGGTTTTGATTTTATCTTGACGCTCTCGCTTGTTCATAATAACCCTCGTAATTTTCTCTTGAATGTGCTTGTATTATACCAGAAATAGAGGATTTTTTCATGGCGTAAACCCTTAAGAAACCAGTGATTTTAGGGGAAAAATCGGGCCGTTTATGTTACAATGAATTGAAATACTATCACAGGAGAACATCATGGATCACAAACTTCTTATTGCTCAAGAAATCAATACGGCTCAACCTGATCTAGCCCTTGAAGATATCATCAATCTATTAGAAACACCTAAAAATGCTAGTATGGGGGACCTTGCCTTCCCTGCCTTCTCTTTGGCAAAATCCTTACGCAAGGCACCGCAAATCATCGCCAGTGATATAGCCGATGCCATCAACCCAGAAAAATTCGAAAAGGTTCAAGCAGTCGGGCCTTATGTCAACTTTTTTCTCGATAAATCTGTCATTTCGCAAACTGTCCTCCATCAAGTCATCTCACAAGGCAGTCATTACGCTGACCAAGATGAAGGGCAAGGGCGCCATGTCACTTTAGATATGTCCAGTCCCAATATTGCTAAGCCTTTTTCCATCGGTCATCTGCGCTCCACTGTTATCGGCGACAGCCTGGCTCATATTTTTGAAAAGATGGGCTATCAGCCTGTAAAAATCAATCACCTAGGCGATTGGGGCAAACAGTTTGGTATGCTGATCGTCGCTTACAAAAAATGGGGAGACGAGGCAGCAGTCCGAGCCAATCCAATCAGTGAATTGCTCAAACTCTATGTTCGTATCAATGAGGCTGCCAAGGAAAATCCAGCATTGGATGAGGAAGCACGTGATTGGTTCCGCAAGCTAGAAGCTGGCGATCAGGAGGCACTCTCGTTATGGCAATGGTTCCGAGATGAAAGTTTAGTAGAATTCAACCGTTTGTATGATGAGTTAGGAGTGGACTTTGATAGCTTTAATGGTGAAGCCTTCTACAATGATAAGATGGATGAAGTCGTTGCTATCCTTGAAGATAAGGGCCTCCTCAAAGAATCACAGGGAGCACAGATCGTTGATCTAACAGATGATGGGATCGAGCAGCCTGCTTTGATCAAAAAATCTGATGGGGCCACCCTCTATATTACCCGTGATATCGCTGCTGCCCTCTATCGTAAACGCACCTATGACTTTGCCAAGTCCATCTACGTCGTCGGGAACGAACAAGCCGGTCACTTCAAACAACTCAAGGCTGTTTTGAATAAGATGGGATATGACTGGTCAAATACCTTGGTACATGTGCCATTTGGCCTAGTCACAAAGGATGGTAAGAAACTCTCAACCCGTAAAGGTAATGTTATCCTTCTGGAACCTACTATCGCAGAGGCTATCAAACGTGCCCAGGATCAGATCAATTCTAAAAATCCTGATCTTGCTAACAAAGATAAGGTCGCACATGCCGTCGGGGTCGGTGCCATCAAATTCTACGACCTCAAAACCGATCGTCTCAACGGCTACGACTTTGATCTAGAAGCCATGGTCTCCTTTGAAGGGGAGACCGGTCCCTATGTTCAGTATGCCTATGCGCGTATCCAGTCCATCCTTCGCAAGGCTCAGTTCTCGCCTAATTCCCAAGCTGATTACTATCTCAATGATGATGAAAGCTGGGAAATCATCAAACTCCTGCAAGACTTTCCACGTCTGATTCAGCGAGCAGCCAACAATTTTGAGCCCTCAATCCTAGCAAAATTCGCTATTAGCTTGGCTCAAGCCTTCAATAAATATTACGCCCATACACGCATCCTAGATAATGGTCCAGAGCAGGACAGTCGCCTAGCTCTCAGCTACGCTACAGCTACTGTTCTGAAAGAAGCCCTGCGTCTCTTAGGCGTCCAGGCACCAGAAGAAATGTAATAAATCGCCTTTAGTTGGGAAATGTTTACAATTTTTGCTAGAAGGCACTTGCTGCTCGCTATGTTAGCAAAAGGCACAAAAAGACCTCTCCTTGAAGGAGAGGTCTTTTTATCAACTCTGATTGTCATCTGCAAAGCGGCCAAGGATATGAACATCCTCAGAGATAGACACAAAGGCCTTGGGATCTGCTTTTTTCATGACATCTTTGAAATCTGGGTATTCTTCTCGAGTTATGATTGTGATCAAAACTGATTTTTGCTCATGTTTATACGTTCCTTCGGCATCATTGATCCGTGTCACCCCCCGATGGAGCTGCTTGTGGATCTTCTTGATGACATGGTCAGGACAGCTGGTGACAATCAGTGCCTGCATTTTCTTTTGTTTCGTAAATAGGGCGTCTGTCATCCGGCTGGAAACAAAGATAGTCACCATAGAATATAGGGCGTACTTCCATCCAAACAAAATGGCTGCCAAAATCATGATAACACCGTTGACAGCTAAGGAAATCGTTCCAACATCCCGTCCTGTTTTCTTACGTACATACAGACTGATAATATCCGTTCCACCACTTGAAATTCGGGCACGTAGACCGTAACCTATGCCGATTCCCATGATTAAACCACCAAAAATGGCGTTAATCATAGGATCTGATGTTAGAGAAATCTGGGGCATAAACTGGATAAAGAGGGAACTAACTGTTACGGTTATAAAGGTAAAGATGGTAAAACGATGCCCAATTCGATACCAGGCTAAAAGCATCAAGGGGATATTGATAGCGTAAAAAGCAAGGGCTACCGGTATTGTAAAGCCAATAAAACGCTCACTAATAGCAGATAGGACCTGGGCAAAGCCCGTTGCACCACTGGAATAGACATGACCGGGCTGAAAGAAGAAATTAACCGCAATACTAGAAAGCAGACCATATACCAGAGAGGCTGAAATCTTCTCAGCATACTTCTCCTTAGAAATACTTCTCACCGCATGCCAAAGTCCAACTTTTTTAGCCGCCTTACCGACAAGATATTTAATATGTCTTTTAGAATCGTTTGCATTCATGATGATTAATCTTGTTTAGCAGCTACCTCAAGGGCTAATTCGTCTAATTGTTTACCTGACACTAGACTTGGGGCTTGGGTCATAGGATCTGATGCCTTATTATTCTTAGGGAAGGCGATCACTTCACGGATATTATCCTCACTAGCTAAAATCATGACGAAGCGATCCAAACCAATAGCAAGTCCGCCATGAGGAGGGAAACCATAGTCCATAGCTTCAAGTAAGAAGCCAAATTGCTCATTAGCAGACTCAGCGCTAAAGCCAAGTGCTTTCAGCATGCGCTCTTGCAAGTCTTTCTGATTGATACGCAAGCTACCTCCGCCAAGCTCATAGCCATTCAGGACAATATCATAAGCCACAGCACGAACTTTGGCTAAATCGCCTTCAAGTTCATGAGCAGACTCTGCTGTCGGCAGGGTAAATGGGTGGTGGGCTGACATATAGCGCCCTTCTTCTTCAGACCATTCAAACATTGGCCAGTCAACTACCCACAGGAAGTTGTAAAGAGAGGCGTCAACCATGTCAAGGTCCTTAGCTAAGCGAGTTCGCAAACCACCCAGAGTAGTATTAGCTACCTCAAGTGTGTCAGCGACAAAGAGAATCAAGTCATTGTCAACAGCCTGTAAACGATCTGTCAAATCACTGGCAATAGCTGTTAAAAATTTGGCCACCGGTCCAGTAAGCTCACCATCGGTGACCTTGACCCAAGCCAAGCCTTTAGCACCGTATTGTTTGGCCACTTCTGTCAATTTATCAATATCTTTACGAGAATATTTATCGGCAGCATCCTTAACCACGATAGCTTTAACGGCTGGAGCTTCTGCGAAAACCTTAAATTCACTATCTTTTACAAGATCTGTCAAATCTTGTAAGAGCATATCAAAACGTGTGTCTGGCTTATCTGAGCCATAGTTGTTCATGGCATCATCATAGCTCATCCGTGGGAATGGCAGGGAAACGTCAATCCCTTTAGTTTCCTTCATAACACGCGCAATCAAGCCCTCTGTAATATCTTGGATCTCTTGATCATCAAGGAAGGAGGTTTCCAAGTCAATCTGTGTAAACTCAGGTTGACGGTCTCCACGTAGGTCTTCATCACGGAAACACTTAACGATTTGATAGTAGCGGTCAAAACCAGCATTCATCAGTAGCTGCTTGGTTATCTGTGGACTTTGTGGCAAGGCATAGAAATGTCCTTGGCTAATACGTGAAGGCACTAGATAATCCCGTGCTCCTTCTGGGGTTGACTTGGTCAACATGGGAGTTTCCACATCGATGAACTCAAGCTCGTCCAAGTAGTTGCGAACACTGTGAGTAACCTTGGCACGGAGCTTTAGATTGTCCAGCATCTTAGGTCTACGCAGGTCAAGGTAACGATAACGCAAACGGTTATCATCCGTCATTTCCGCATCATCCTTGATTTCAAATGGCGTTGTCTTAGCTGAATTTAGCACTGCTAGATCGCTGACATGTAATTCAACATGACCAGTAGGCAACTTATCATTAGCTTGCTCACGCGCCTGAACAGTACCTGCCACTTCGATAACATACTCGCTACGCAGACTCTCAGCCGTAGCCATCACCTCGCTAGAAACTTGCTCAGGATTAATGACTAACTGCATAATGCCTTCGCGGTCTCGCAGATCAATGAAGATCAAACCACCAAGGTCACGACGGCGGGACACCCATCCCTTTAAAACCAACTGACTGCCAATATGCTCACTACGGACACGCCCCGCATACATACTACGTTTCATACTTGAAATACCAAGCCCAGTTGGGCTTTTTCCTTTCTCTATCTGAGTTTTTGCATTCCTATCTATTATAGCAAAATGCACACTAAAACCCCACCCATCGTGTGAGGTTTTTCTTACTTTCCAAAAGCTGCTAGCAAATCGCTAGTGTCTACAAATTCTTCCTGAAATTCCTCAATGTCATCAAACTCATACTCAGCTTCCTCAGCCAAGTGGTTCCAGCGAAAACCATAGACATCCTCTATAGTCACGCCCCATTCGTCAGTCTCCTCGTCATATTGCCAGCCTAAATAGCGCTCAGCTGGCTTAAAGACAAGGACAACTGTCTGGTAATCGTGCTCCCATTGCTGTCCTAAGAACTGTTGGCACATGGCATGATCACTCGCTTTTTCACCGTTAAACCATGGGATTTCATGCTTGTCTAAATAAGCAATCAACTGCCAAAATTGCTGCTGAAAGTGAATCGGCTGATGACGGTCAAAGCCCAGACTAAAGGTTTGTTGTTCTTTCAATAACTGTTCAATACTGGTCACGATACTCTCCTATAGGCTTAAACCTTGTTCTTATTTTTGAATTTTTGCCAAAACCGCAACAAAGTCTGTCGTAATTTCCTCAAAGCTAGCAAGTACTTCTTGGCGTGTTTGATTGTCTTTGATGGCAACTTCACCGGTTTCAACTTCACTCTCACCCAAAGTTATGATCGTCTTAGCCTTGAATGTATCTGCTGACTTGAACTGGGCCTTGATCTTACGGCCTAGATAATCACGCTCAGCCTTAAACCCTTGCTGACGAAGGGCTTGAACGATCTCGAGCGCCTTAAGATTAGCACCATCACCAAGAACGGCTAGGTAGACATCCAGATCTTCATCGATTGGAAGTGAGATGCCTTGCTTATCCAGAACCAGCAAGAGGCGTTCAATCCCTAAACCAAAGCCAAATCCTGGAGTTTGCGGACCATCAAAATACTCAACTAAGCTATCATAACGGCCTCCCGCACAGATCGTTAGCTCTGTTTTATCAATAGTCGTGATGAACTCAAATATCGTATGGTTGTAGTAATCCAGCCCACGCACCATGTTGGTGTCAATCACATAAGGAATTTTTAAGGTCTCCAGCATCTGACGGACAGCGTCGAAATGCACTTGACTCTCTTCATCCAAGTAGTCCAAGATCGATGGCGCATGCTCAACAGCTGATTTATCCTCTTTTTCCTTAGAGTCCAGCACACGTAAAGGATTTTCATCCAAGCGTCGCTGACTGTCTTTTGAGAGCTGCTCACGCATGGGTTCCAGATAATCAATTAGGGCTTGACGATAAGCCAGGCGACTCTCAGAATTACCAAGGCTATTGAGGTGCAGGGTGACATTCTTAATACCCAGCTCATCAAAAAGCTGATAGGCCATGGCAATCGTTTCAACATCAGTTGCAGGATTGCTAGAACCAAAATTCTCTACGCCTATCTGATGGAACTCACGCAGACGGCCAGCCTGCGGACGCTCATAACGAAACATTGAGCCGATGTAGTACATCTTGGCAGGCTTCTGCACTTCAGGGGCAAAGAGCTTGTTTTCTACAAATGAACGCACAACTGGAGCTGTCCCTTCTGGACGCAAGGTGATGTGTCGGTCGCCCTTGTCGTGAAAATCGTACATCTCCTTGGTCACAATATCGGTCGTATCCCCGACCGAACGGCTGATCACCTCATAGTGCTCAAACATAGGGGTGCGAATCTCACCATAGTTGTACTTTTTAAACGTTTCACGTGCAACATTTTCTACATACTGCCACTTAGCACTCTCGGTAGGCAAGATATCCTGAGTTCCTTTTGGTTTTTGAAGTTTCATCATTAAATACAAGGGTCGAAAAAGCAGCGGTTAAAAATCTGAGAAATGATCCGTCATCTTGATACCTAGACTGGTCCATTTCCCATGCTTTCCGACCATATTCTATTCCTTTCATAGATTTCTATCAATGTCTTAAGGTGTGGCATGAATCACCGCCTGTATCACTACCAGGATTGATTTCAGTGCCCTTCTTTTATACCCATAGTTCCTTTTATTCTACCATAAAAACAGCTCCTCTAACAGCTAAAGTCATGTAAAAAGCCCCTAAAGGAGCTTTTGATAAACCGATGATTCTATTGCAACTTCGTATTGATAGCACCGATATCCCTTTTAATCATCACGTAGTTAAAGGTATAGATCGCCACATAGATAAGGCTGATGAGACCCAGCATGCCAAGCAGGCTTGTCACACTCAACTGGAACCATCTCAGATACCAGCCCGCTGCTAGAAGCGGGAGTACAATGCAGCTATAATGTAGACAAGTCAGCCAAAGTAAGGAATGCTTTTCTGCCTGGCGAAAGACAGAGCCAGCTACCCCCTGAGCCATGCCTAAGCCAGCAAAAATAACAAGCTGGATACCAACTGCGCTGATATCAGACTGAAACTGTTCCATAAAGGCAGGGACGGCGGGTGAAAAACCTCTACCGACAACGACGCTAGCAAAATAGGTGGCTAAATTACCCATCCCTAACCCCATTAAAGCATAGGCTAGCAATTTTCTGAGTATTTTCATGATATTTCCTCCTTCTCTAGTCATTACAACCCTAATGTCTCTTTAAAGGTCTTGAGAGAACGGCGGGAGACAAAGCTCTCACCACCAGTTTTCAAGGTGAGCTTGATCGTCCCTTTGATACTGAGATCCAATTTTTGGATAGCCCTGATATTAACAATCTCACCTTGAGAAATCTTGATGAAGTCTTTGGTCAGCTGCTCCTCTAATTGATAAATCCGGTATTTAGTCGTATAGAGCTTATCTGCTGTCTCTAGGAAAACTTTCTTATTCTCACTATAAATACGGATAATATCGGGGAGAGCTAAGAGATATACCTTTTCCATCCATACACCGGGCAGGTAGTCTGACTTCCCTTCGGCAAGATTGATAATCTGTTGAGTCTTACGATCAATGTGGGCTGCATAAATCTTGATCAATGTCTCTGCTAATCGAGAGTCTTTAATGACTTCCAGTTTCATGATAGCTCCTCCTTTTTTATTTAGTATAACTTATATTCTTTAGGAGGCCTATGACTTTCAGATAAACGGTTAATTTTTATGGATAAGCGGTTATATTAGGCAGAAAAACTGATTTTTTCTGTCAAGTAACTTTACTTTACAAAAATAATATGATAGACTGTTAGAGTTGATTTAAAATCAAGATTAATCTATTGGAGGAAACATACAAATGGCAGTACCTGCACGTCGCACGTCAAAAGCGAAAAAAAATAAACGTCGTACACACTACAATTTGACAGCTCCAACTGTTAAATTTGATGAAACTACTGGAGATTACTCACGTTCTCACCGTGTATCCCTTAAAGGATACTACAAGGGACGTAAGATCGCCAAAGCTAACGCAGCTGAATAATAGAAGGGAGATACCATGCGCGTCAATATCACACTTGAACACAAAGAATCTGGTGAACGCTTGTACCTTACTTCAAAAAACAAACGTAACACTCCAGACCGTCTGCAGTTGAAAAAATACTCACCAAAATTGCGTAAGCATGTGGTGTTCACTGAGGTGAAATAAAATAACACAAATAAAGCCTATGAAATCAATGTTTCAGGGGCTTTTTTGTTGACTATTAGTTTCAATTCTTAAAGAATTGATAAAAGTTTGGCATCAGTTGTGTAACGAGCTGTGTTGGCTCATAAAGGACGAATTTTTTAGCTTTTGTTGTTGTTAATAATTTAGCCTCTTTTAGAATCTGCAAATGTCTGGACACGCTGGAATTACTCATTAATAAAACTTGAGCCAAAGATTGTGTTGTACTTGGCTTATCAATGACATAATTCATAATTTGCAAACGGACAGGGTCACTCAAAGCTTTAAAAATAGTGATGAGGCTTTCCGGAGTAGAATTATAGTAACTTGGCTGCTCAGTAATATCATAAGTAATGGCAAGTCCTTGGTCGAAAGTTTCAACAAAGAGGTGAGGCCAAATAAAATAACTTGGTAATAGCATAATAGAATCACTGTCTTGCAGTTGGATTTCTTGGTCAAACGGTTTAATAATGACCAACTCATCCTCTTTCCAATGGATGCGGTCAACCTGTAAATGATTAAACATTTCGATTAAACCGTTTTTTCTTAAAAAAGAAGATTGCTTCTGAATTTCATCTAGCAGTTTCTGCTGAATGGCTTTCTCTTCCCAAGTGTTATCAAATATTTCTCGTCGATACCAATTTATAAAAGAAAAAAGATGTTGATAAACACTGGAAGCATCCTTTCTCAAGTCGCTAAGTAACTGATTGTCCTTATGCAAAGAAAAATCTTTCCATTCTAGTCCTTTTGCTAATGTCGGAATGAAGGAGTTTTCTCGGTCATTTGTCACTTTCTCCAAATGCTCAATTAACTGAGCAGCAGGCAAGTCATTAAGAAATTTCTTTAGATTTTGTATTTCTTCTTCAATCGTTGTTGCATGATAGCGAAAATTACAAAGCAAGATAGGGGAAACACCAAGTTCATAAAATAGTTGAAAATAATGAAGGTTTTCATAGAATTCCTTAGTAAGTTTATTTTGTATCCCAATGACCCAATCGACATTTGTTCCATGGTGACGAGGATTCAATAAAACATGTAAACTTCTAAACAGTTCATTGAGCGGGGAGTAGACAAATTGTATCCTTTGCGTCAAAGTTTCCTCTGTTTTCAGAGCATAGTTACTGAATTGAATGGTAATTGCCAAATGTTATTCCTCCAAACGATTCGATATTTTTAGAATTGATTGATTATAGACTCTCTTCATTGTATCATATTCACAATTCTGATATAAGGAGAAGATGGATGAACAGGAGAAATCAAGATTCATTGATAACAGTTATCGCAGGTATGGGAATGTTGTTGTCCACCCTTGATACAGGTATTATCAATGTCGCCTTATCCTTTTTGAAGGGACAATTTCAAACGACAACTAACATAGCATCGTTTACAATAACTGGCTATACGTTAGCATTAGCTATCTCTATCCTACCTTTAGGAGTATTAAGCGATAAATTTGGAAAGTTAAAGATTTCCTACTTAGGATTTGTACTTTTCGGACTGAGCTCGTTATTCTGTGGATTTGCCAATAGTATTGGCTGGCTCATTGCTGGTCGGATTATTCAAGGTATAGGAGCTGCTGCTTTACAAGCTACTTCAGCAGCTTTGATTACTACTTTAGTTTCTGAAGAAAGCCAAAACAGCTCTATCAGCATTTTAGGTGTTATGATTGGCTTAGGGCCTGTCCTTGGCCCGTCTTTAGGAGGTATATTACTGTCTTTAAATCTCTGGCGCTTTATCTTCTGGCTAAATGTTCCTTTTTCAATCCTCGCAATAGTATGTAACCATTATCTTCTTAGTAAGCTCTTTGAGGAGACTAGCGAACGAACATTGGATAATCTTGGAATTGTTATAAATGCTCTGATGTTAGTTTTTCTTTTATTAGGGTTATCTTTACTAAGCAAACCTCATCTATTAATGGTTAGTCTTATCTTAATCATATCCAGCTTGTTTCTCGGGATCGTCTTTTACCATGTTGAATTTAGAAATAGACAGGCACTTGTTGATGTTGAGGGATTAAAAAACAACCCACAAGTAATCTCCTATCTTTTTCAGACGGTCTCCTTTGGTTTTGCTTCTGCCATGATATTTTTACTTCCGCCCTTTATTTTTGAACAATTATATCATTTAGGAGTGGGACAGACAGGCTTTCTTGTACTAGGAGCACCTGCAGGCCTGGTCCTTTTTTCAAGAATATCTGGTAAAATCAATGACGGTAGTAAAAATAAAGCTTTTAGTCATTTAGGTCTCGGGATTATTATTGCTTCTTTGCTTTTCTTTTTGCTTCTCACTCCTAGCTGGCCTTACCTATTTTTAACTTTAGGATTATTTATTTATGGCATTGGCGGAGGCTATTTTCAACCTGCCAATATCGCAAGTATTATGCAAGCCAGTCCCATGAAAATGCAAGGAAGCACAGGAGCTTTACAGCGAATGGTACAAAATGTTGCTATTTCGGCTGGTTCAGCCATCGGCTCAACTTGCTTAAATCTTTGGTCGAATAATCTATTATTAGCTACTCGAATTGGATGGGGAATAGCATTAATACTAGTTATTATAAGCCTAAAGGACATGATTTTTTTAAAACACAATAATTGACTATAAAAAAGATTTCAGTAAGTAGTCACTGAAATCTTTTTTTATATATAATTACCCCTTTTCAAACAATACTTTCACACGGGCTAACAAGCTACTCAATAACCCATCTGAAACATTTTCGATATACCGATAGTCTCTAGCATTGAAATCTATCGTCACCAACTGGTCGAGTAAAACTTTACCTGTTGTTTCGGTATCTTTCAGAAGAACATAAAAGGGGTAATCTCTTTTGGTATTGCTGATAGGGGCAAAAATAGCAATGTTAGAGTACTTCGTAACAACGCTATGACTTAAACAAATATAAGGTCGATAGCCTTTTTGTTCATGACCTTGTTTAGGATCAAGGTTAATTTTAATGATAGACCCTTGCTTAATACTTACCATTGTTCATTACCAACACTTTCAAAAATGACTGGCGTTACAGAAACTGGCTCACCCTGATAATCTTTAAAAAGGTCATCAACTGTTAATTCTGGGACTGTCGTTGCCTTTTTAAGAATAATCTTGTTCCCTGACACTTCATAATCAAGAATATCGTTGGTATGTAATTGTAGTTGCTGTACTAATTGTTTTGGGAGACGTATAGCTGAACTGTTCCCCCATTTATTAACTGTTAGTTGCATAATGCCACCTCCTCTTTTTGAATATTATATCACAAAAGTATCATTTTGTATATACTTTGAATTATATCAACTCTTCTTGTCTAATAGGTCTTGAATATTTACGATGTATTGCGCTTTTTGGTACAAATCTTCAATTTCTAACTCACTAAGAAATAAACTAAAATAGACTTATCCTATAAAAGGAGGAAAAGTCTATTTTTTAGCCTAATTCGTGATTATCCGGTACGGAGGAGGCAAAATGAAAACAGAAACAATTAAACGCAACAATAAAAATATTATCAAGAAAACCAAGAAAAATGGTGATATTAGCTACTCTCTTAAAGGGGCTTATCTGGGAATAGATGAAAAAACGGGTAAGCAAGTCACAACAACAATTACTGCTAAAACTTTGAAAGCTTTGGACAAGAGACTTATACAAGCAAAGTTAGATTTTGAGGCTAAGGGGGCTACCAAAAAGAAAAATTGGAAATTGACCGTTTTAGTGACCTTGTTGAAATCTGGTATAGTAGTTTTCAAACATGGGTAATATCACAAAACACTCTAAATCGAGTAAGAGGGTATATTGACACTTACATTCTCCCTAAATTTGGCGATTATAAACCAGATAAAATTGAATCTGCTGAAATTCAACTCTGGGTAAATGAATTAGCTCAAAAAGCGCAGAAATCTGTTAACAATGGAAATCGACGAGCTCCTAAAGGCAGTACTAAAGATTTTGGAGCTATTATCCATAAAGTTAGTGATATTTTTGATTTTGGGGTAACGAATTTTGGCTTGACCCTAAATCCTGCTAAAACAGTTAAAATCCCACCAAAACCAAAAGCGCAAAAAAAGCGCGTTATGGTACTTCATGATAAAGAATTAGCAATATGGCTAGCTTACTTAGATACTCTACCCGATACAAGAGCAAATAGGCGATTCAAAATTATTTGTGACACCCTGTTAGCCTCTGCTCTTCGTATCAATGAGCTATTAGCCTTGACTACTAAAGATTTGGATTTTGCAACGCATGAAATTATTGTGTCAAAAACGCTTATGTGGAAACAAGCAAATAGAAAATTGGGAATCAAAGGTCAAGTTGTTTGTAAAAATACTCCTAAAACTGACTCTGGGTATAGGAGAGTTCCTGTTCCAACCTATCATTTTGACACATTTAATTGATTTTCATAACGAAATGAATACCTATTTTAAAAAACACCAGTTACCAACAACTGATTTAATCTTTCCCACAATATACGGAAACTACATGTGTGATAGAAATGAAAGAACAACTTTAAAAAGAAGACTTTCAGAATTAGGTTTACCTGATTATGGCTTTCATCTTTTTAGACATACTCACGCCTCACTTATGCTTAATGTAGGAACTAACTGGAAAGAGTTACAAGTTAGAATGGGACATAAATCTATTACCACTACAATAGACTTGTATGCAGAATTAGCACCTGAAAAGAAATTTGAAGCAGTTGATCATTATCTTGATAAAATATCTAAACTTACAAGCTAATTTCATCTCTACTTTTTTCTCTTCCTTTTCTAAAAAGAAAAATCAGATGATTTATAAACCTTGATTTAATAATGTTTATAAGAGGCTAAATTTAGATTACCTCAGCCTTATTGAGGTTAAATAAGGCTTTCACTACTATTCAGTGAACGTCAAAAACCCTGATTTTACAGGTTTTTTTCTTTTTCCAAATTCACTGTAATGCAGTAAAATGAATTTTGAACTCTACATTTTACTCTACATTTTTTGATTTGATAGCCTATTAAAATGACGGTTACAACTCATCCACTGAATAGTACCTCCTATAAGCATTTTAACTAGACCGATTTGGCTGTGTTTATTTTACAAAAAGAAAGCAGCTATCCAACATCAAGAGAAAGTTGACTTCATTTTGAAATGAATTTTTAGTATAATGCCTGTAAATAAGAGCACTGACTACAAAGAAGGTAGTAAAGCTTTTGAAAAAGAATTAGAAGTGGAAGACGAATGGATAAAAAGGACAGTATCAATCTTGGACAAATGAAAAAAGCCATGGAGAATGCTGATTCAGCTGATGCTACATACTTGGAAAAGGCTAAATTTGCAAAAGAGGTATCTCAAATAGAACCTACTAATGAAGAGCTACCTTTTCTTCGTAAACATGTAGCACGAGTCTACAGTATATTCGCCCTTATGTTAGTCTATACAAGTGGGATTATTTGGTTTTTGTACTATCACCCCTCCCTCTATTTAAAAATTTTACAATTTACAACCCCATTCTAGTTGGACTATATGGGGATCATTGGGACTCCTTTTCTTATCTCTTATGATATGTGGGGTTTTTGAAAATCTTTTAATAAAGAGTATCAGTGCCTTCATCTTCCTAACTGGTTTTAGTATGATATCAACTATAGTTGGATTTATATATGAACCAGCGATTATCTTTAAAGCTCTAGCTGTGACCATAGCTATTTATATCGGAACCGCGCTATTTGGATTATTTACTAAAAAAAATCTAACTGGATGGGGGGCTCCTTTGTTCGGGGCACTTTTGGGTCTGATTGTAGCGGGACTTTTCCAAGGTTACTTTCATAATTCAACACTTGATTTCATTGTGACGCTTGTTGATATCGTTGTTTTTACTCTATATATCATGTATGACAATCAGATGATTAAAGTACGTTTTTTGGATAAATATAGAGACAACGTACCTGATAGCCTTGCTTCTTGGTGGGCATTATCGTTGGATAGTTCTATTGATATCTACCTCGATTTTATCAACCTCTTCTTAGATATCCTTTCTTTGTTGTCTAGTGATGACGATGATTAGTACTTGCATCCTAATACTTTTCCATTTTTTCTTCCCTTCTACTTTTAATGCTGAGACAAATCAGAAAGATCTCTAAGACAGAATGGGGCATAAGTCAATCACTGCAACTATGGACACCTATGCTGAGTTAGCTCCACATAAAAAAATTGAAGTAATTGGCACATTTCAAAGTAAACAAGAGGATTTAGGGAATAAGCAGTAACGCTACATTTATATTTACAGAGTTGTAAATATGCTGTAAAGTCAACAGTTGCAGCGTTATAATTTAACTTTTACAGGGCTTTTTTCAAATGTCACTGTAATGCACTAGAATGAGTCTTGAACTCTACGTTCTCTATACTATTTTAGGAGCAAGGATTGTTGGTAGTCCAACGCATGGAATGGATAAAGAAACTTGACAATGATATTTTTGAAATTCGCTCAAAAGTATCTTCTAATATTCAACGTGCTCTTTATTTTCATGTGGTTGATAACCGATATATTATCACGCATGGCTTTACGAAGAAAACACAAAAGACACCAGCTAGTGAAATTCGACACGCTAAGAAATTAAAAAAAGAATTCGAGGAGAGCGATCATGACAACCGTTAAATTTGATGATTCTTTACAAGATGAGCTGAAAAACAATGATTTCAAAGCTGGCTATCTGGGTGAAAAGGCTATTTTAGAAAGTGCGATCGCTGTCACTAATGCTAGACAAAAGGCTGGACTATCTCAGCGAGAACTTGCTAGCTTGTCGCATGTTCCCCAATCAACTATTGCACGAATTGAACGTGGCAATAATACCAGTATTGAAACTATGAGTAAAATTGCTTTCGCTCTTAACCAACCGCTCACTATTCATATTGGTTGATAATATAGTTTAAATTTAAAAAATCCTATGAAATATTAATTTTCATAGGATTTTCTTATGTAAACGTACGTTTTGTCTGATGGTAAATTCACATCATACTACTGGTTCTGTCGGTAAGTTCATTCCTTTCCAACCTTCAAAAGCTCCTGCCAATTCATAAGCCTTGAAACCAGCTTTATAAAGGGCAAGTAGCGCTTGTTTACCTAAAATTGTCCCGCCGTTCCAATCATAAACGACATAGGTTTTGGTTTTATCCAGATTTGACAAATGTTTGTGAAGTTCTTTAGCTGGTATTGCCTCTGCCCCTTTAATTTGCTCTTTCTTCATCGCAGCCGGGGCATTTCGGATATCTAAGATGATATAGTCTTCACTGCCGCTTTTCATAGCTTCTAAGAGGGTATGATGGTTGATATAAAGCCCTAAATACATTTCTAAAAATTCAACTTTGTCCATTGTTTTCCTTCACTTTCTTTTTGAAATACTGATAAAAACCTCTTTTTGCCAATCGGTGAGATTTGAAATAACACTTTTTTCTATCTGTCTCATCTCTTGCCACTTCTCTCTTACCAGATCTTCGCCTTTACTAGTTAGAACCACTAAATTTTGTCGTCTGTCCTTTGGATTTTGCTCGCGTTTCACAAGACTTTTTTGCTCAAGTTCATCAATTAATTGACCGACTGTCGTTCTATCGATCGACATGAGCTCTCCGATTTTGATTTGTGTCATAGCGCTGTGGGTTGTAAGGGTGACCAAAATACCATAACCTCTTGAATCTATGCCACAAGACAGCAGACTCTGTGAGAACAGCTTATCCATCTCTTGGGCTACTTTACTAAGGGCATATCCCCATGACTCCTCTAACCTCAAACAATCACCTCCTCTGATTATCAGTTTTACTGATTATATAGTTTATCCTGTCAATTGTCAATTAAAAAAGAGAAAGGATAAAAATCCTACTCTCTAAATAAATTCCTATCTAAGGTACCTCTAACTGATTATACTAACGAAGAAAATGAGATAGCTTATCAGAATATGTCTTCAAAAGTGATGGTGAATATACTTTTTCACCTGCTGAGTCTCTGACTTCTTGCCAAAGGAGGGAGGCTACTTTCATTTTATTTGAATATAAGGAGCTGTCAGGGTCTTTACAAAAATCTTTTAAAAATTGGTTCCATTGGCAAACCGAATGATCATATTTAGCATAGTCAGATTCCCCATAGTAAACCTTTAGCATATCCTGAATCGTAAAGTGAGTGTCTCCCTCTTTTTTGACCTTGCGCCAAGCCGTTGCCATATTAGCTGTAAATGTAAAGGGAGAAACACCGGTTAGAGTCGCAAAATAATCTCTAAAAGTCCTATTAAAGGAGAAGCCGCATTCTAGTAAGGGCCTGTCGATAGTTATGACGTCCATTGATTTCTCTTTGCGGTCTTTTTCTTTGGCTTGATGAGATTGCCCTTAAAGTATTCCTCTATCACATGATTCGGCTCTTGTTTAGTGCCCCGATGTTCCAATCCAAGAGACTTGCATAAGTGAGAGAGTTCATCTCGATACCAGTAGTACTGATTAAAGTCATCAAAAGATGTTAATTGTTCAAACTTAGGTCTGCTTGTTGTCATATCCGATCCCCTTAATCTTAATTACATCCAATCTTTTAAGCCTGGAAAGATTTTTTATTAATAAGCAATAGTCTCTTGATTAGCTAGAAGTCGAGTGAGGAAATTTCGATCAACAATGTGGATCTCTTGTCCTGATTTCCTTAAGGCATCCTTATCCATTAAAGCCTTGGTCAGCTTAGCTACTGTAACTGGATGGATAGCAAGGTAGTCAGCAATTTCCTGATATTTGAAGAATTTTGGCAAAGCATAGCGATCATTGACCCAGCGACTATGCTCTAGTAAAAAGCGGCAATAGCGTACGGAGACCGACTCGTCCATGAGACTTTTGAAGTGTTGGATAAGGTTAATATTATTTTGAGTCAATGTCTGAGTCACTATCGTCAAAAAGTCACTATCAGCTAGGAGGTCATCGAAGACTTGATGACTGATGCGATACACTTGGCAGATTGTCTTTGCTTGGATACTAAAAGATCCCCAGAAGACATCTGTCTGAACCAGTTGATGGTGAAGAAAGGGAGCAAAGCTGATCACCTTGGGGCCTGTATGGTAGGCGTATACCTTTTCACGTCCACTAGCTGATCCCGACAAGAGGGCACAGGTTCCACTTGCCAATAGATAGATAGCATCTGTGTTTCCGTCCTCATCAGATCTACTGATATAACTCCCCTTTTCAAAGGTCATCAGCGTCCCTAAGGAAAAATAATCACTTAAAGTTTTCATAAACCCTCAAAATCTTAGTCTAGACTATATTTTTTATTTTTATTTTACCGTAAACTAGGAGCATCAACAAGGAAGCGAGGACCATCTGATGAAAAAATTTTTGATCCCCCTTATAACTCTTATCGCCGTTGCTGTTTTAGCTATTGGATTTTTTGCCTTGAGGTCGACCAGCAGCTCTAGCCAGTCAAGCTCTACTGCAAAAACAACCCGTTCATCAACGACGCAATCTAGTATCGGTCAAGTCAACAATGCTTTGGCAGAAGACGAAGATACTCTCATTAGTGATACCAGCTCTAAATTCAAGCAAGTGGACTACACTGATGAAAAAACCGGTAAAACCATCACCTACAATGTCTATCTACCAGAAAATTACGATGAAAACAAAGAGTATCCAACCGTTGTCTTCATCGGCGACAGCAGCACAACTGGTGATGATGCTACTAAGTCTCTAACGCAAGGGCTAGGGGCTAACGTATGGGCTAGTGATGATTGGCAGTCAGTCAATGAAGCTATCGTTCTAGTTCCATCCTACCCTGAGACCATCTTGGACGATCACGGCAGCTATACAACGACTGAATATGTCGAGTTGACCAAGCGCTTTATCGACTATGCAAGCGAGAAGTACGCTGTTGATACTGACCGTATCTATGGTACTGGTCAGTCTATGGGAGCCATGACGACCTTGCTCCTTGCTAGCCAATACACTGATCTGTATGCGGGTATCATGATTGTCGATGGGCAGTGGGACATCAGTAAGCTCTCTGGACTGGAAGGTCAAAACATTGTCTATTTCGCTGCAGAAGATGATGAAAATGCCTGGGCTGGTATGCAGGAAGTCATGGACATGTATGATGAAGATGGTGAATCTTATAGCTATGCCCAATGGAACGGCTCTTGGACACCCGATCAGCTGACTCAGGCTAGTAAAAAACTGACATCCAATGGCAATAAAGCCTACTTCATCTCCTGGAAGTCTGGCACTATCGAAGCTGACGATTCGGGCATGGGCGGTAGCTCTGCTTACCATATGGCCAGCTTTGACTACGCTTATCGCTCCATTGCCATGATGGAATGGCTCTTCCAACAGGAGAAATAGTAAATCTTTAAAAGAGTGTGTGAAACAGTAATCAAGTCCAAATCTATGCTTGGTTACTGTGCACACTCTTTTTCTTTGTTCTTAGAGTTTTAGATTAGCACAGTCTATCAAGTAGGTTTACTCTGGGGTGACAATCTGGTTAAGATCATGCAAGGACTGTTGGAAGCTAATTATTTTGTATCATCAGGTTTTAGGTAGAGGTAAAAAGTTTTATGGTATAAGTCCTAATCCCTTTATTTGCAGGCTTTTTAAGCCTATGTGAGAATAATAATGGCTACAAAAAAGCTTGTCGTTTACCGAGTATTAGGGTGATGGAGCTTTTACTTTTATGCTATACTATTGTCAATTTAAAATCGCAAGGAGGTGTCAATATGTTTGTCAAGAAAATTGGTATTGTCAGTCTGTCTAGTGGCATTCTAGGAGAAAGCTTTGTCAAGCATGAGGTCGCAATTGGGAGTAAACGATTAGAAGATATGGGACTGGAAGTCACTTTTCTTCCCCACGCGCAGTTGGGAATAGACCAGTTAAGCCAACATCCTGACTATCGTGCACAAGACTTGCTCACGGCCTTTAGGGATGATAGCATCGATATGATCCTCTGTGCGATTGGTGGAGACGATAACTACCGTTTGCTGCCTTATCTGTTTGATCACAATGAATTAGCCCGTGTTGTAAAACCTAAGATTTTTCTGGGCTTTTCTGATACAACTGTCAATCACTTCATGCTTCATCAGCTGGGGCTTAAGACTTTTTACGGCCAAGCCTTCCTTACAGATATTTGTGAGCTATTTGATGATCTCCTACCGTACACCAAACACTATTTTTCAGAGTTGATCGAAACAGGTGGCATTAAAGAGATCCGACCCAGTCCTATCTGGTATGAGGAACGACAGGATTTTAGTCCCAGTGCTGTAGGGCATGCAATGCCTAGCCATCCGGACCAAGGCTTTATCCACTTGCAGGGTGCTAAAACGTTTGACGGAGAGATCTTGGGAGGTTGTCTGGATTCTATCTATGACCTTCTTAACGGAGATCGCTATCCTGATAGTCCTCAACTTTGCCAAAAGTATCGCCTCTTTCCTGACTTATCTGATTGGCAGGGCAAAATTCTTCTCCTTGAGACCAGTGAGGAAAAGCCAAGTCCAGAGAAGTTTCGGCAGATGATCCGTACTTTGGGTCATCAGGGGATTTTCGAGGTCATCTCAGGCCTACTCTTTGGGAAACCCCAAGATCAAGCTCATCAGGAGGCTTATCACCATATTCTCCTCGAAGAGATTGCCAATGATGACCTCCCTATCGTTGCCAACCTAAATGTCGGTCACGCCACACCAAGATGTATCGTCCCTTTGGGAATCCCTGCACAGGTGGATGTTATTAAGCAAAAAATTGTTTTTGGAACCTGGGTAGATCAATAACTGATTATTACTGTTTGAAGCATTTAATCGCTGTATTCTCTGAGAGCTAAGACTTTCGTCTTAGCTCTTTTTCTTGAGTAGTGTCTAGCATTAGCAGTAATAACATAGAGGAAGTGATCATCCTTCTATTCTCGGAAGAGAGATGCACGCCCTAAGTCCTGGATTTTGAAAAGTAAACAGGATGCTGCCTCCATGTAATTGAACGATTTGCTTACTAATCAAAGTTCCCATACCATGGGGTGCATAGTTACTGGTTTTATTATTAATTTCTTCAACTTTTTCAGGAGAAATATTCCCATCATCCTCAACAATTAGTTCAATACCTGTACTCTGCTTAACCAGTTTGATAAGTAGATTTACATTGTCATTATGCATCAAACTATTTGTTATCAGATTAGTAATGGCTCGGTTCAGTAGGTTTATATCTCCCATCACATAAACTTCCTCCTCTGGCAATTCAAAGGCTAAATTTACCTTTTGCTGATAATTATAAATATCAGCAATAATTTCTCTCAATAATCGGTTAATATTGACAGGCTGAGCATGGTCCCAAAAATCTTGTTTATCCAGAAGGTAACTCATATTAAAATTAGCTAAAATCTCTTCCATTTGGTGAACTTTACTCTCAATCTTTTCCAATCGAGGGTCTGCCCCTAGTTCTTGGCTTAACTGATTAGTATAGCTTAGGATTAGTGTCAAAGGATTGCGTAAATCATGACTCACTCCCCTGACCCAATGATTTTTCTTATCTTGATTATCCTGTAGGATCTGAGACGTTTGATTTAGAGCATGTTTAATTTCAGATAGCTCTCCTCTTTCATCTAAATTAACAGGTTGATATTTAGATAAAGATTTTAGTCCTTGACTCACTGGTTGAAAAGCTTGATGTAACCTCCACTGCGCTCTTAATGAGAATACGATATAAATAGTAACCCAAAGGATACCAATTCCTACCATTAACCAGAGCGTTCTATACAAATCTTGGATTAAGAAAAAATTCCTAGGAAATTTAAAATAGCTGTCCTTGGGATAACCAAGTATAATTAGTCGATCACTTACTTGATAGGTAAAAATAGGATAACCTCCCAAGTACCACCTACTTCCTTTGGCTATATCAATAACAGAATACTTGCGATCCAGTGAATCAGGAAGTCTGTAAGAGTCCGTAATTTCCCCTTTTTCAGTGACGGCCATCATCCAAACATCTTGCTGAGATAATAATCTTTTATCCTTAGAAGATAGACCTCTATACTCTCCATTTTCAATTAAATTCCCAGCTAAATTTTCTGGTGAAGTCGTTCTTTGCTCAGAATAGTGAAAAATTATTCCACTTCCTAAAAGAAGCAGTCCTAGAGATATAACTAGGGTTAGCAAAACAGTAAGAATATAGCGAAGAAATAGTCTGGAAAAATATGCTACTGTTGTCATTTAATCTACCTTCAACTGATATCCAAGTCCCTTGATTGTCGTTAAATATCTTGGTTTTGAGGGATCCTTTTCAATTTTTTGACGTATTTTACGGATGTGAGCCATTAAAGTATTTTCATATCCCATATAGCTTGCTCCCCAGACATTCGATAAGAGGTTGTCAAAAGTTACAATTTTATTACGATTATCTACTAATACTTTTAAAATCGCAAATTCTTTTGCTGTTAGAGAAAACTCCTGCCCTTCACGATTAACAAGAGCTCGCTCAAAATCAATCACCGTATCTCCCAATCTAATTTGATCAGTATACTGTGGATAGGACCGACGCAGTAACGATAACACGCGCAGTTCTAGCTCTCTTGGCCTAAAGGGCTTAACAATATAATCATCTGCTCCCATCTCAAACCCTTGATATTGACGCTCAATATCCGATACTGCTGATAGAAATAAAACAGGTATTGTAGAAAATTGGCGAATGGCCTTTAAGACATCAAAACCCGAACCATCTGGAAGCATAATATCTAATATCGCCAAGTCAACGCTTGTATGATTAATTATTTTCAGGGCATCATCCACAGATTGTGCTGTCAAAAGATGAGAAAATCCTGCAATTTTCATCGTTTCAACAACTAAGTCTAAAATTTCTTGATGATCATCTAAGATTAAGATTATTTTTTCCTGATAAGTCATATAGGTAGTATAGCACACTCTATTTCCTTACTTAAGAGAACAATTATAAATTAAGGCAAAAGTAAGGAAGAGATCAGGTTAGCATAAACACCTTAAGCTATACTCACTATTAGAAACAATAAAAGGGGGTCTCTCATGACAAATACTATCATTCTAAAGCAGCTCACTAAATCTTACCAAAATCACACTGTTGTCTCAATCGATCATCTCTGTATTAAGTCTGGTGAAATTTATGGATTTCTGGGGCCCAACGGAGCAGGGAAATCAACAACTATGAAAATGATCTTATCCCTTATTAAGCCAACGTCTGGGAATATTTACATCAACGGTCAAACTATTACAAGCAACAATCATTATCTTGATGAAATAGGATCAATGATTGAAGAACCATCTTACTATCCCAATTTAACGGGCTATGAAAATCTCCTGGTTTTCCAGAAAATGATAGGATTTGATTTAAATAATATTCAACCAACTTTGGAACTCGTAGGATTAGGGGAACAATTAACTGAAAAAAAACTTGTCAAAAACTATTCACTCGGGATGAAACAGCGTCTAGCTTTAGCATTCGCTCTAGTTAAACGTCCTAAAGTACTCCTGCTGGATGAACCAACAAACGGATTAGATCCTGCGGGAATTCATGATATTCGTCAACTTATTATCAAACTTGCAAAGGAACAAGGATTAACTATTTTTATCTCTAGTCATATTCTTTCTGAGATTGAGCACATGGCTGATCGAGTTGGCATTATTTCTAATGGTAAGCTAGTCTATGAAGGAAATCTTAAAGCTATTAAAGCTAATACTTGGATTGATATTCGAGGTTACTTTACAGAAGCTCGTATACAACAGCTGTTGGCTCAGCAGCCAAAGTTAACTATTTTAGAGGCTAGTCTTAATTATTTAAAGATTAAGGATATTGACGATGACTCTTTAGCCTACCTTGTTACTTTTCTAGTCCAGCAAGGTATCAATCTTTTTCATATTAGCCGTCAAAAAGAAAGCCTAGAAGAAATTTTTCTAAAATTAACCAAGGAGTCTTGATATGCATACAATTTTACAGATTGAGCAACTAAAAAATAAACGAACCAAGGCCTTTACATTAGTAAGCCTTATCATGATAATTGGACTATTTTGGTTACTTATAGCAAGTGGACGAAGTACTAGATCAGCCGCCTTCTTTTCTAATGTAGATACGCTGACTCTAGTTTTACCTTTAGCTATCAGCAGTTTTTGTAGTCGTATCACCAGCAGAGAAAAAGAAGGACATACTTTTAAATTGCAAGTCAGCAATGGTCAAACGTTTAGTACTATTTACCACAGTAAACTTCTTTTTGCAATGAGTTATTTTATTTGTATTACCATTATGTATGTTGGACTTGAAGTGGTAACACTATGGATTACACATCGACCTATGGTAGGGGCAACAGTCCTTATCGCCCAAATATTAAATATTATTTTAGTCAGTTTTCTTCAGATTTGTCTTTACTTAACTCTTGCATTGACACTGGATAAACAAGGTTTAGTCCTTGCTATGGGATTTGTCGGGACTTTTATTGGCATGTTGTTACAGCCACAAACACATAATTGGTGGAGTTTTCTGGTTCCTTGGTGTGGGATAGGCTACTTGGCTCCTTATCATATGACCTTTCATAAAATTATGATCTTCTCTCCTAATCCACATCTTATTTGGAAATTCTTCATTTACTTTCTCTACAGCTTATTTATCTATATCGTTACACAATTCTATCTTTCTAGAAGGGAGCTAGCTTCATGATTGCTTACATCTCTGCTGAATGGCTCAAACTCAAAAAAGGCCAATTATTACTAGTTGGGAGTATCTTTCTTAGCATCGCCAGTTTTACTGGACTAACTAACTATTATATTAACCGTCCTGACTTTGTAGACGGCACACAGTCTATCGTCATGTGGGGACAGTTGACAATGTTTTACAGCCAAATTTTTCTTCCGGCTATGCTAGCGATCTTCGTAGGTATCAGCCTTACACAAGAATTTGAGCATGCTACTCTAGATATGCTCAAAGCCAACCAAACTTCCATAAGGCAATTACTATTAGCTAAATTAGTAACACTGCTAATTATTCTAATACCTTTTCAGCTTCTTCTTGTCACCATATGGGGACTAGCGTTGACCATTGATGGTCACAGTATTTATCACGAATTCCTTATGCACATCAAATGGAGCATTCTTTCTCTTTGCGGCAGTGCCACTATTCTAAGTCTCCAAACTTTCTTGATAGCCAAAACTAGAAATTTTGCTAAATCGGTTATGTTTGCTGCACTGGGAACTATAGGTGGTTTTGTTCTCTTATTACTTGGTAGGGGTTATGAGATCTTTCCTTATACTCAACCCGCTCTTGCTCTACGTAGTCGGGAGTTTACTGATATGTCTTGGCAAGGTTGGACTCTATTTCTGATACTTAACCTCTCCTATTCCTTATTCTTTATATTCCTAGCTAGGAGAACGTTAACGAAAACCTCTTAAATCATTCATTGCGTAAGTATTAGTCTCTTAAAAAGCAAATTTTCAGATCCGTTCGTACTGTTCTAGATTTACTAGGTTGACTCAGTAGTTGGTCATAACCAAGTCATTTCAATTAAGATAAGCCATAAAACAAATGATGCTCATCTTATTTCTAGCCATGGTAATTTATCAGTAAAACCAAAGCAATCAATCCTACAGGCTGGGAACTTTTGTTCCAGCCTATTTTTAGTACTGATCTCAGCTATAAAAAAATTATATATAAAATATTGACACACTCATGTAAAAGGATTACACTATGGGTGTAAAATTTATATATATTTTTTTGATATATGTGGAAAGGAAAAAGATTATGGCTATTATTACGAAACTTAGAGGTTTGACACCTCTTACAAAGTCTATTTTAATGACTCTTATTTATTTGGTAATGAGCTTTTCAGCTTATGTTTTGCCTATTATGTTTGGGGTTACCTGGTTTTTCACTCGGAAGATTGATCAGGTTCCTTGGAGCTCTTTGGCATTAGGCGTCAGCAAGAAAGCTCTGCGAAGCTTTGGGATTGCTCTCGCCCTAACTGCGGTCATTGTTTTTCTAGGTTCTGCTATTTCCAGATATTTACTCCAGGATAGTATTTACCATATTCCTAGCTCTGTTGGTCCAACTAAGATCGCTTTGAGTCTGGTCATGGCTTTTGTGGTTGCTTTTCTTATGCAAGGCTTCCCAGAAGAGTTGGTCTTTCGTGGCTATTTAGTGCAAACCCTAAGCACCAAGTATAACCAATTAACCACAATGACTTTATCTGTTGGTCTCTTTACAGCTATACATGCTACTCATCTTGTCATGGAGGGTTTTCTATACGGCTGCTTGACCATGTTTTATGCCTTTAGCTTTGCTTGTCTGGCTTATCTGCTAAAATTCTTATTCCAGACGACTTGGGCTGCTGTAGCTGTTCACGGCGGTGTACACTTGACAAGGATGTTGCTCATGTTTTTTGGTTTTGCTGAGTCTAATCAAGCCATCTTTATCCAAGGTATTTTATTGCTACTGGTATCGCTTGCCTTGCTTTATACCTTAAAAGACCAGTTAGCTGCAAACACTCATATCACAAAGGAGGAAAAATCATGATTACGATTAAAACCATGTCAACTTGGAAAATTATTGGTATCTGCCTGTTAGCCTTCCTGGCATTTTGGCTCAGTGGTAACTGCTCTGTCTTGATCTATCAGGGCTCACAATGGCTTGGTCTTGCTCCTATTTTTAGCTATGGACTGTTTGCCCTTAGTTACATAACTCTATCTCTACTGTCCCTCTATCTGATCATCAGTAAGGTCATCCATCTAGGTTTTAAGGATTTTCGTATTAATCTGACTTTTCCTCACTGGTCTTGTCTCCTTATCGCCTTTCTTATGCCCTTAGCTGTTCAGGTGCTCTTACACTTGCTGGGCGGACGCAGTTATCTGGATAATGATTTGTATCAGACTATTATCCTAGGAGGAGTCGCAGCTCCCATTGCTGAAGAGCTCTTCTTTAGAGGGTTTATCATGAGACTGCTGGAAATCAGATATTCTATCGCCATTGCTATACTTTTGCCGTCCTTTGCCTTTGCAGCTCTACATTTGCTAAATGGCGCACTGCCTCTTATAACCGCCCTTCAACTGTTAGTGGCTGGAACTGCTGTGGGGGTCCTCTTTTCCCTGACGACCTATCTAACTGGCTCTGTTGTCAATAGCATTGCCATCCATGCGATTTGGAATCTCATCATGGGAGTCATACTATTTAAACAAGACTCCTTCTTATTCGGTGCCCAATACGGTTCAGATATTTCTCCTCTAGCAATTTTAGCGTATGTGCTAGCTAGTGTCACGATCTTTTACCTCTTTAAGAAGAACAATCATCATTCTGATTGAGCCAGCCACTATTTAATCATTGATAGAAAATCTTTAAGACGCTCCACAAGAATAGCCCCAGTTAGAGATTAACTGAGGCTATTTTCTAAAGCTGTTTTAACCCTTGGCTACAAGTAGTATTATTTGTGATAAACCTTCCTCCATGATTATCATTTTTATAATTTATTTTTATTTTTTGTTTAACTTTTTTTAAAAAATATTGATTTTTTTAAAGTTATAACCTATAATGACATGGAGGTGGCATCAATGAATATCGACTGGTTTTTATTTTTGGACGATGAGGATCGTGAGTTTATTAGAAAATTCGTTATAAGTTCTGGTTCTCTAAAAAAGATTGCTGCAGAGTATGATGTTAGTTATCCTACAGTCAGGTTGCGATTAAATAATATTATCGATCAAATACGACTTTATCAAACGCAAGGTCATCCCTTTGAAGCAAAAATTATGAAAATGGTTATTGAGGAAAAAATTTCTTTAGAAGTAGCCAAGGAAATTATCACTTATCACGAGGAGGACTAATATGTCAATATTGTTAACCATTGCTCTCACTGCTATTGTTATGTATATTCAGCATTGGCTGGGGTACCATGAACATTTTATTTTAGTGTGGATTCTTCCGATCTTATTTATTATTGTCTATATTGTCCTTATGGTACTAGAACCTACTTTTGATTTTCGTAGTCTCATTACACCGTTTATTGGACTTTTTTCATTAGTAATTGCAGCAGGGGATGGACAGTCTAAAAAAGAGAAAGAAGTCAAAAAAGAATTAGATAAAATGAAAGCAAAGGATTACTCAAGCCAGTAAATTTCAGCTGCATTAAGTATTAAACTCCCCTTATCTACTTCTGGATAAGAGGCTCATTTCTCGATAGAAGTTTTACTAAAAATCCTAACCAATCATACTGATATACTATAGTAAGGAGTCATTATAAATGAAGAAACGAACCAGTATCATTCTAGTCTTAATCGGAATAATAGGACTCATTATCCTTTGGTTTTCAACAACAGCCGTGCTTAGAAACTATTATCAAAACCAGACGAAAAAAGAGTGGAGCTTTTCTAAATCCCATGCAACCTTTACCAATAAAGAAGCTAAGATACAGGTGCTCAAGGCTACTAAAATCCCTCTCCAAAACGATAATTACGCTGTTCGCATTCATTATAAGATTACTAATCTCACCTCAAAAGCTGAGGATGGGTATAGTCTTATTTTAGATACGGTCGATAAAATTACCAAAAATAAAGAAGAAATAAACAGTGTTAGTGTCATTGGTCATGATAAGGAAGAAGATAAAGATGCTAGCTCTGTCAACATTGCACCAGATGAGACTAAGGAGGTTGTTCATGATTACGATGTTGGACAACTCGGGACACCGATCGTCATTCATTTTAGAGATTCTGACTATAACGCTGTTGCCAGCTATTCTATGAAAACTGATAATCTTCCTAATGCTCCACTTTCGGCTATTGATATTCCTACATTCCCATCAACCGACGCCGATACAAGTACACCATAGAAAAAACATACGATCCAGACTTTTGGGATCGTATGTTTTATTAATCAGACTGGGCTTTTATAAGCTGGATAAAATTATCGGTGAAGTTAGCCGTCATTCCCCAGAGATTTTCACCGGCTAAATCGTAGAAGAGAATGGTCCGTTTATCCTGACCGAAATTATAATCAGCACCTTGAGGCAGACGCTCCAAAGGAAAATCTGGTGATGGCTGAGCCTTTGCTATTAAGTGATAGGACTTAGGATTAGTGCTTAGGAGGTCTGTCAATCTAATCGTAAAGAGGCGATCAACTTCATCGGGGTTGGGTTTTAAGGCTCGCCAATCAGTAAAGAGGACGGCGACAAAGCAGTGAATGCTGCTACCTTGATAAAGGAGGTAGTCAATCTCACCTAATACCTCAATGCTGCTGGCTGAGATATTCAACTCCTCCGTCGTTTCCCTAATAGCAGCTTGCTCATAGGACTCCCCTGCTTCTACTCGTCCACCTGGAAAGGCGACCTCTCCAGGCTGAGAAATGGTTTGACTTCTTACTTGGTACAAAATTTCCCAATCTTGAGTTTCCTTGTCCCACACCAAGGGGAGTAAGACGGCATAGCGTTTCGTCTCACCTAGGGGCTTGGGATGGTAATGGGTCAAGATCTTTTTAAAATCAATCATCAGCAGGTTCCTTATCAGCTTATTTTTATTATAGTACCATGTTTAAGGGCAAATCGGCAGCGATTCGCCCTTTTTTATCTATATAAATATTTTATATATTTAATCTTGACATATCCTCCTATTAGCGCTATGATTAATATATAAAATTAATATACATAAAACCTTAGGAGGTACCTCTATGTATTATCCTGTATCCTCCGTCCTTATTGAGACCCTAATTCTATCTATTGTAGAGAAGGGGGATTCTTATGGTTATGAGATCAGTCAAACCATAAAACTCATCGCTAATATCAAGGAATCAACTCTTTATCCTATCCTTAAGCGATTAGAGAAAGCTGGCTTGATGACAACTTACAGTCAAGACTACCAAGGACGCAGACGAAAATACTATGCTATCACTGATGCTGGACGAGATGATCTCAAACAGCGCAAGGAATCTTGGCAGGAGCACACGACCACTATCGACGGCATCATAGAAGGGAGCATACGCCATGACAAGAAATGACTACCTAAAAGAGCTGGAGCGCTACTTAAAAAAATTACCGCCCACTGACTATGAAGAGGCTATGGACTATTTTACGGAATATTTTGATGAAGCAGGTCCTGAAAATGAAGCCAAGGTTATTCAAGAATTAGGCAGTCCCAAAGAAGCTGCTAATGAGATTCTCAACACCATCTTAGATGAAAAGACCCAGCAATCAGGGGTTTCTCCTAAGAGTCATGCTACCATCATTTGGATTGCTATCTTAGCCGTGCTAGCATCACCTATCGCTTTTCCCCTAGCCCTCACGATGATTGCCTTAATTTTTTCTTTGGTTGTCATCATTTTGTCACTGATCCTTTGCATTTTCCTAGCTGCTGTTGCTAGTCTGTTATCTGTCTTTCAATTCTTATTTGATAGTGTTACCTACTTTAATATTAGCTTTGCGGCTGGGATGCTCAATGTGGGATCGGGGCTTGCTCTCTTAGGCATTACTCTTCTTCTCATACTGTTGGGCATTGAATGTTCACGCGCTGCTGGTCATGGTACGGTCAAACTGGTAAGTTGGATTGCTAAGAAAGGAAAACGCTCATGAAAACCTGGAAAAAATTCTTACTGATCACTGGTATTAGCCTCAGTCTGATCGGTGGTCTACTGGTACTCATCGGACTGCGGCAAGGGGGACTGAGGGACGTTGCCAATCACCTGCGAGAGGATCGCAACTATGTTTCAACTGACCTCGGCCAGATCAAGGCGATTAACATTGATACCTTTAGCCATAATGTCGTCATCGAAGAAACAGCTGATAAAAATGCCAGTATCACTTACTACCAAAATAAAAAATCCCCCATTACAGTCAGCAATGACAAGGGGCAACTAACTATTAAAAATAAGGATAAGGTTGAGATCAATGTGTTTGGTCTTAAGGATTTGGGACTGATTCAACTCGGTCGTGATATAGATACTATTGTCATCAAGGTTCCCAAAGGCACTAAGATTAGCAAGATTAGCGCCCTTAATGATTTAGGTGATCTCGATATCTCCAAACAATCAATCAATGATCTGGAAGTCAGCGGCAACCTTGGCGATCTTAGTATCGATCAAAGCCAGGTCAAAAAAGGGCAACTGGACTTGGATACTGGTGATGTAGAAATCAGCAATAGTCAGTTAGCCGACTTTGACATGACCCTTAGTGCTGGCGATGTCGAACTAGATAGGGTTACACTAACGAATAGTAGCATGGATGCTGACACGGGTGATATTGATGGCTCCTCTCTCACCTTTAATAAGACCAACCATATCTCTGTAGAAACTGGTGATGTTGACTTAGAGCTGGCTGACTACCGATTGAATATCAGCAGTGACAGTGAGGTAGGTGATGAGGATATTACCGATGAGCTCAGCACCTCTCATG
Source organism: Streptococcus sp. ALY_208 (assembly GCF_058314295.1). Classification (NCBI taxonomy): domain Bacteria; kingdom Bacillati; phylum Bacillota; class Bacilli; order Lactobacillales; family Streptococcaceae; genus Streptococcus; species Streptococcus sp. ALY_208. Next base: position 121,836 of record NZ_JBZFUI010000006.1, read on the forward strand.
ATAACTTCCTTGATATTCAGGCCGATACAGGCGATATATCTGTGGATTAACTGATAAGTAAAAGAGCTAGGCTCAAGCCTAGCTCTTTTATAATGTTATTAATCAATCTTAGTGATATTAACAGCTTGAGGGCCACGTTGACCTTCTTCAATATCAAAAGAAACTTTTTGTCCTTCGTCAAGAGACTTGAAACCAGTTGACTGGATAGCTGAGAAGTGTGCAAAGACGTCTGGACCATCTTCTTGAGTGATGAAACCAAATCCTTTTTCGCTGTTAAACCATTTTACTGTACCTTGTGCCATTGAGTTACCTCTTTAAAAATTTATTTGTAAAAATATTAAGAGGAAAAACAAAAGATCACTAATACTTCAACTCAAAAAATTATTACTCTCTTACTTTAACAGTATTATGGCATTAAGTCAAGTCATGTCTCTTACTTTTTGATTATAAGATAACTCTTCCCTCCAACTTAGCACCTAGAGGGGTAAGCAGCATATTTGCAGTCTTATTTTTCCAAAAGAAAGAGAGTGGGACACCTCCAACAGTTCCCCAAACTGTTGAGGTGTCACTTGCATGGTAGTTAAACAGTCCAGTGGACTGTTTAAGGGGGTGCCTGAAAATAAGAATGCGCCCCAAGATAAGGACTACCAATCAGCAGTGATTCATTGGTGCTAAAGCACCTAATGAACTGTGCAGGGGTAAGACTAAAGTTGGCATAGCCAACAAGTCTTACTCCCAACCACTGGAAATTGACTAAATAAATAAGGCTGAGAACTTTTGTCTCAGCCTCTTCAAATATTTAGACTCAGCATTAAAGCATTTTGTTGTAGAATTCAACGATAAGGGCTTCGTTGATTTCTGGATTGATTTCGTCACGTTCTGGCAAACGTATCAATGAACCTTCAAGTTTGTCAGCATCAAATTGGACAAATGATGGACGTCCCAAAGTTGCTTCAACAGCTTCCAAGATCGCTGGGACTTGAGCTGATTTTTCGCGAACTGAGATCACTTGACCTGGAGCAACACGGTATGACGGAATATCAACACGTTTTCCATCCACAAGAATGTGGCCGTGGTTAACGAATTGACGAGCTTGGCGACGAGTAGTTGCAAGACCCAAACGGTAAACAACATTGTCCAAGCGACGTTCAAGCAAGATCATGAAATTGTAACCAAGTGTTCCTTCTTTGATCTTAGTAGCTTGTACAAACAAGTTACGGAATTGTTTTTCACCCAAACCGTAAGTGAAGCGCAATTTTTGCTTTTCAGCGAGTTGCAAACCGTATTCAGAAAGTTTTGAACGGTTGTTTGGACCATGTTGTCCTGGTACGTAGTTACGACGTGCCAACTCTTTACCTGTACCTGTAAGTGACAAGCCAAGGCGACGTGATTGTTTCCATGATGGACCTGTGTAACGTGACATTTAACTGTCCTCCTCTAAGTTAATAAAATACTGAGGAAATAACGTCTTAGGCAAACCTAATTCGTGCAGATGCCCTTCGCCTAAACAGCCAAGGTTACTGGTTTTTCAGAACATCTGTTGACGAGCTTTATTTTGCCCTGCTGTTATTTCACACAAAGGTTAGTATAGCATAGAAAAAAGGCTCTGTAAAGCCTTTTAGAGTTTACTGGTAAAAAACTAGAATAAAACTAGAATAGAGATATTCCCAGTTCTTGTGCTTTTCCTCTATACAGCTTAAGCCTCGTCATCTATATAACGGATAAGAGTCTTTTCAGTCAGGATATCAGAATAGGTATAGGATTCCACATAGGTGTTACTGATTTCTCCGGGATTATTGGCACGGTCGCTGTATTCCACGATAAATAGGGAGGGATAAACCTCGATCAAGCGGCCAATCTTGGTCTTTTCACGCTTACGGCCGTGATCTAAAGTCATCTCAACTTCTTTTCCTTCATGGTTTTTGACCGCTTCTTTGATTTTTTTCATTTTTGCTACATCTGTAAATGCATCACTCATGGTTGCTTATTACCTTTCTTCAAACTGGGCGATAGAGGAGAATTTGTTGTATTCTTTTTGGAAAATCAGCTTAACCGTTCCACGTGCACCGGCACGGTTTTTTTCTAGGATAACCTCGATCGTATTATCTTCAAACTGATCATTGCTTTCTTTTTGATCACCACGCTCATAGTAGTCATCTCGGTAGAGGAAGGCGACAATATCGGCATCTTGCTCAATCGATCCGGATTCACGGATGTCTGATAAGATAGGGCGCTTATCTTGTCGCTGTTCAACTCCACGTGATAGCTGACTGAGAGCGATGACTGGAACCTTTAATTCCTTAGCCAGGATCTTAAGCTGGCGAGAAATATCAGAGACTTCCTGCTGGCGATTCTCAGTCCTGGTCCCAGTAATCAGCTGGAGATAGTCAATGACAATGAGACCTAGACCCCCGACTTCTTGGGCTAATTTTCGAGATCTGGCACGAATCTCGGTTACCTTAATCCCCGGGGTATCATCGATATAGATAGGCGCATCAGCCAAGGTTCCTTGAGCTAAAGTGAGATTTTGCCAATCTTGATCGGTCAGCTGACCTGTACGTAAGGCATGGGAATCCACCATGCCTTCTGCTGCCAACATCCGATTGACTAGGCTGTCTGCTCCCATTTCTAGGGAGAAGATGGCAACTGGCGCATTTTGCTTGGTTCCTATATTCTGGGCGATATTTAGGACAAAGGCTGTCTTACCAACGGCTGGACGGGCTGCTAGGATAATCAGCTGATCCGGATGCAGACCTGTTGTAATCTTGTCTAAATCTCTGAAGCCCGTTGGCAGGCCGGTCACATCTGATGTCTGCTTGGAGCGCTCTTCTAGGCTTTCGTAGTTTTCTTTGAGGACTTCTGCAATCCGCTTAAAGCCACTGTTGCTAGTGCGCTCATTGATATCCACCAAAGCTTTTTCCGCATGGGCGATGATATCATCTGACTCCAATGAACCATCATAAGCTTCGTTGACAGTATCTGTCAACTTGCTGATGATATTGCGCAGCATAGCCTTCTCGGCTACAATCTTGGCGTAATATTCAGCATTGGCACTGGTTGGCACACTATTGACTAACTCAACAAGGTAAGCAATCCCACCAATATTTTGAAGATCATCTTGACTATCTAAGATAGCACGGACAGTCGTCGCATCAATGGCATCATTACGGTCATTGAGCGTGATCATAGCCTTGAAGATCACTCGGTGAGAATACTTGTAGAAATCCTCAGGCTCGATATATTCACGTACAGAGATTAGCTTCTCTGGACTGATAAAAATAGATCCAAGTACTGACTGTTCAGCTACCAAATCCTGGGGCTGAACACGTAATTCCTGAGTATCTGCCACTCTAGCTCACTCCTTTTAGACTGTTATCGACTTATGCTCTGCTTTCTGTAACCTTGAGCTTGATCTGTGCGTCAACTTCCTTGTGAAGTTTGACAGGGACTTCAATCAGACCGATAGCACGGATGGGCTGCTCCAAGTCAATCGAGCGTTTGTCAACTTTGATGCCAAATTGCTTTTGTAATTCTTCTGCGATTTTCTTAGCTGTAATTGATCCGAAAGTTCGACCATCTGGTCCTACTTTTTCAGTAAATTGCAGGCGTGTTTCTTCCTTTTCAAGCCTAGCCTTGAGATCTTTAGCTTCTTGCAAGATTTCTGCTGCATGCTTATCTTCAGCTTTCTGTTTACCTTTCAGCTCGTTAATGGCTTGGTTCGTAGCTTCTTTGGCTAGGTTCTTTTTAATCAGGAAGTTTTGGGCATAACCTGTTGGAACTTCTTTGACTTCGCCTTTTTTACCTTTGCCTTTAACATCTGCTAGAAAAATAACTTTCATATTAGTCTTCCTCCTCAAGTATTTGGTCAATGATTTGGGTTAATTTTTGATAGGCTTGGTTGACAGTCGTGTCATCCAGCTGACAAGCAGCAAGGTTAAAGTGACCGCCACCTCCCATTTCTTCCATAATGCGTTGGACGTTGATGCCATCGCTAGAGCGTGCTGATATGGCGATCTGTCCTGAGGCATTTTTGGCAATGACAAAGCTGGCATGGACATTAGCCATTGTCAACAAGGTGTCAGCTGCTTTACTTGCAATGACATTGCTGTAGGTCTGGTTTTGATCACCTCTAGCAATCATGATGCCATTCCCATAGTCCTGGCCTGTCAAGATGAGCTCATTGACTCGGCGGTAATCCTCGAAATCAGTCGCTGAAATTTGCTGGATTTCCGTACTATCACTGCCTAGACTTCTTAAGTAGCTGGCAACGTCAAAAGTACGATTGGTCACCCGAGTTGAGAATTTCTTGGTATCTAGCATGATCCCAGCCATCAAGACACTGGCTTGTATTTTTGTCAACTTTTCCTGCGCATTTTGGAATTGGAGCAGCTCTGTCACTAGCTCGCTGGCACTGCTGGCTCCGCTTTCGATAAAGGTCAAGACAGCCTTATCTGGGAAATCTTCGTCCCGTCTATGGTGGTCAACAACAATGACTTCTGTAAACCTGTCGTAAAGCTCCCTAGAGAGCGTCAAAACCGTTTTGGAGTGGTCAACCATGATCAGTAAATCATTTGAGCTGGCCTTACTGAGAGCCTCCTCAACTGTGATCAGGCTGGTCTGTCCGTCTTTTTGAATTTTTTCAATGGCACGGGCAACATCTGCATTTAAATCGTTCTCATCAAAGACAGCATAGCTGGCATCCATAATATTGGCAGCAAAGCGCTGCATCCCGACGGCTGCACCAAGTGCATCCATGTCCATATTTTTATGACCTACTATGAAGACTCTGTTGGCTGACTTGATCCGATCGGAGATAGCTGTCATCATAGCTCTGGTCCGCGTCCGTGAGCGCTTGACCGTCGATACTGTTCCTCCACCAAAGTAGAGAGGGTTCTTATGATCATCGGTAGCATTGATGACCACTTGGTCCCCACCTCTCATCAGGGCAATATTAAGATTTTGCTGAGCCATTTGTCCAATCTCTTGGTGGTTATCTTCTCCATACGAGATCCCCATACTCAATGTCAGAGGCAATTCAAGCTCCTTGGCTGCTTCTCGGAACTTTTCTAGGATCGTAAATTTATCCTCAATCAGGGTCGATAGGACCTTGTAATCTGTAAAGAGGTAAAAGCGATCAACACTCATGCGGCGATAGTAAATATGCTGGCCTTGCGCAAACTCTGAAATAAAGCTAGCCACAAAACTATTGATCTGGGCAACATCACTGTCGGAAAGATTAGCCGTGGTATCATCATAGTTATCCACTGAGATAATCCCAATAACTGGCTGTTTCATCGAATCGTCGCCAGCAGCGTCACCACTAGCAGAGTCAAAGAAATAAAATAGACCTGCTGAAAGATCAAGATTGACAATATAAGTGTAATCATTGATCTGGATACGGTAGTTGGCTGAACCGGATTTTTTTTCTTGAATGATCTTACGTAATAGGTCGACATCCATCTTGCCGTCTTCCTTAGTAAAAATCAATTCTGCATAGGGATTGAACCAGCCGATCTCATCGCTTTCTGGATCAAACTGAACCACACCAACCGGCATTCTATCTAAGAGCGTCTTTAGACTCAGCTCCGTCTGGTCATTAAGGCGCTCAATCTGCTCTAACTCAGAGAGTTCATAGGCCTGTTTTTGGTAGTAGAGCAGCCCCACCATAGCCACCAAAACAAGAAAGATGGCCAGTAAAAGAGCTGTCTCAGTGTGTACAGTCTTGACACAGATGGCAAGAATCCCAAAGAAGATCAAACCAATCATGACCAAGTGGATGGTCTCTAGTCGAATTTTTCTCATTAAATTTAACCTCATTAATCTCTTTATTATACCACAAAAAAGCCTAGAATCCTAGACTTCTTCTTGGTTATTGACCAACTTGTGGCTGGTCTTAGATTAGGCCTTGCGGCTGGCCTTTTGATTGCCTTCTAAATAGACCATGAGAATGGAAATATCAGCTGGGTTGACACCTGAGATCCGACTGGCTTGGCCGATGGTTTCGGGATTGATCTTTTTGAATTTCTGGCGGGCTTCGGTGGCGATGGAGTCAATGTCGTCCCAGTCAATATTAGCGGGAATTTTCTTTTCTTCCATACGCTTCATCTTGGCCACTTGATCCAAAGCCTTGTTGATGTAGCCTTCATACTTGATTTCAGTCTCTAGGAGTTCGATGAGTTTATCATCCAGATCCTCCGCAGCTGGTCCGATGAATTTGACGACATCTGTGTAGCGGACCTCTGGACGGCGCATAAACTCTTTGGCTGTCACGGCATCTGTCAAGGGCTTAAAGCCCATAGCAGCAACTCTTTCATTGGTTTCCTTGACAGGTTTTAGCTTGATAGTTGACAGACGTGTCATCTCATTGTCAAACTGCGCTTTCTTGATCTCGAAGCTGAGCCAACGCTCTTCATCAACCAGACCAACTTGACGACCTATTGGAGTCAAACGCATATCGGCATTGTCATGGCGCAGAATCAGACGGTACTCGGCACGAGAAGTGAGAAGGCGGTAAGGCTCTAGGGTTCCTTTTGTCACCAAGTCATCAATCATAACACCAATATAGGCATCGCTGCGCTTGAGAATAAGCTCAGGCTTGCCTTGCACCTTGAGGGCCGCATTGATCCCAGCCACTAAGCCTTGGCCGGCTGCTTCCTCATAGCCAGAGGTGCCATTGGTTTGACCTGCCGTAAAAAGACCTGAAATCAGCTTGGTTTCAAGAGTAGCCCGCAGCTGGTGGGGCAGGACAATATCGTATTCGATAGCGTAGCCCGTGCGCATCATCTCTGCCTTTTCGAGGCCTTTGATGGAGCGCAGCAACTCTCTTTGAACGTCCTCAGGCAGACTCGTTGACAGACCTTGGACGTAAACTTCCTCTGTATCACGCCCTTCGGGTTCAAGGAAGAGTTGGTGGCGATCCTTGTCTGCAAAGCGGACAATCTTGTCCTCGATCGATGGGCAGTAGCGTGGTCCAACCCCCTTGACGACACCAGAAAACATAGGCGCACGGTGGAGGTTTTTATTGATGATGTCATGGCTGGACTGGTTGGTATAGGTTAGCCAGCAAGGGACTTGATCCTGCAGATAGTCCTTATCTTTTGATAAGAAGGAGAAGTGGTTGGGCGTGGTATCGCCGGGCTGGATTTCTGTTTCGTCGTAGTTGATCGTTGAAGCCTTGACACGTGGCGGGGTCCCTGTTTTGAAACGCCCAATTTCAAGCCCCAGCTTTTTAAGGTTATCCGCCAGAGTTACAGAGGCTAGACTGTTATTGGGACCTGATGAATACTTGAGGTCGCCGAGGATGATTTCCCCACGCAGGGCAGTCCCAGTCGTGACCACGACAGCTTTGGCGCCGTACTTGATCCCAGTTGCTGTGACAACACCAACAACCTTGCCATCTTCGACCAAGATATCATCGATCATGCTTTGGCGTAGGGTTAAGTTTTCCTGCTGCTCAACGGTGTGCTTCATCTCACGCGCATAAAGGGCCTTATCAGCCTGCGCTCTCAGGGCACGAACCGCTGGACCCTTACCGGTATTGAGCATCTTCATCTGGATGTAGGTCTTATCGATGTTCTTGCCCATCTCACCGCCCAGCGCATCGATCTCACGCACCACGATCCCCTTGGCAGAGCCGCCGATGGACGGATTGCAGGGCATAAAGGCCAGCATCTCAAGGTTGATGGTAGCCAGCAAGGTCTTGCAGCCCATCCGGCTGGCAGCCAAGCTAGCTTCAACACCAGCATGCCCAGCTCCGACCACGATAACGTCAAATTCTTCTGCAAATGTGTGTGTCATTTAATTTTTTTAAACCTCTCAATATATTTTTTGTTGTATCTGCCCATGTTTTAAATCAATCAAATATTTTTTAACTTTTAATTTGTAAAATCTTTTATCTATTATGTCCATTTTGATAGATATGACAAGTAAAGTAAGGAAATAAAATATAATAAAAATTGGTAAAATCACTAAAATATACTCCGTTAGTCTTTCTGATCTATTATTAATAATGAAATTATTAATATCAACTTTTTCTAGCTCAACAAAAAATGTCAAAAGAGGCAGACCAGCAAATAGATAAAATAAATTTCTTGAAAATGCATTATATCTTCTTTTTTCATTTTGAGTGTTTTCAATTTCGTCCAATAGTAAATTAATTTTTTCCTCACTTAGGTCAGTTCGAAATTCTAATAAACTTGTACTATAATAAAATTTTAACTGCCGTAATTTGTAAAGAAGAAACCAAATAACATAAAGGGTAAATAATGCCACAAATGTATGCATAAATACCTGAAAATTATTCAATTTTATATATTTCATCCAAATATTTCTAGTACGGATTAAAAAGAGCGATAGGGGTAACTCCGCTATAAAAATCATGTAAAACCAAAATCTAATTCTACGTAACGGGAACTTTTGGTTTTTGTTTTCCCATTTTATAATACTCTCTAAAAACTCATTATATGTTTTACTCATTGAGGTGTCTAAGTATTCAAAATTATATAATCGCCGTTTTACCAGATCACAGACATCTCTCATTTTCTGTGAAATCACTTCCATTTCCCTTCCTCCATACAAAAATAGCCAAAACTCTCGAAAACTGTACGTCAAAAAACGCACAATTCTCATGAGCTTTGACCATCATGATGCTTGTTAGGGTAATTGTATCAAAATCTTTATTTTTGTCAATCTACCTGACTGAGTAGAATCTATTAAACATATTGACGAACCTCTTGGTTGTTATAGGCATTGTCAATAATGGCACCGCCTAGGCATTCATCCCCATCATAGAAGACAACGGCCTGCCCTGGTGTGATGGCACGCTGAGGCTCATCAAAGATAACCTCTGCCTTGTCGCCTGATACCTTGACAGTTACTTTACTATCTGGTTGACGGTAGCGGAACTTAGCTGTGCATTCAAAGGTGAATTCCTCAGGCATATCACGGGTAAAGTGGACTTGACTAGCCTGTAAAGAAGTTGACATGAGGGACTCATGGTAGAAACCTTGGCCGACATAGAGGATATTTTTTGATAAGTCCTTGCCGACAACGAACCAAGGGGCATTGTCCCCACCGTGCTGACCGCCGATTCCCAGACCGCCGCGCTGACCAATCGTGTAATACATAAGACCAGCATGCTCACCCATATCACGACCATCGACAGTCATCATGCGACCGGGTTGTGCTGGTAGGTAGTTTCCTAAGAACTCTTTAAAGTTCTTTTCACCGATGAAACAGATACCAGTCGAGTCTTTCTTTTTAGCGGTCGCTAGGCCAGCTTCTTCGGCAATACGGCGTACTTCAGGCTTTTCAAGGTGTCCCAGAGGGAACATGACCTTTTGCAGCTGTTCTTGTGAGAGCTGGCTGAGGAAATAGGTTTGATCCTTATTGTTGTCAGCCCCACGCAGCATGTGGACAGTGCCATCTTGGTCACGGCTAACTTGGGCATAGTGACCAGTTGCCACGTAGTCAGCACCCAGACTCATAGCGTAATCAAGGAAGGCTTTGAACTTAATTTCCTTGTTGCACATGACGTCTGGATTGGGCGTCCGTCCGGCACGGTACTCGGCCAAGAAGTACTCAAAGACACGGTCCCAGTACTCTTTTTCAAAGTTGACAGAGTAGTAGGGGATCCCAATCTGGTCTGCAACCGCAGCAACGTCCTTGTAATCTTCGGTCGCTGTGCAGACACCGAACTCATCTGTGTCGTCCCAGTTTTTCATGAAGACGCCGATGACATCATAGCCCTGCTGCTTAAGCAAGAGGGCTGTCACTGATGAATCGACACCGCCACTCATCCCGACGACGACACGTGTTTTAGCATTATCCGTCATAGATAATCTCCCATCAAATATAAGATGCTCAGGACTAAAAAGGCTAAAATACAGCTGTTTTTAGCCCCTGCTCAATTGGAAATAGTGACCTAAATTTAGCCACTATTTCTTGGTTAACATAGACTTGAAGGGTCTAGTTATTCAACAATCGATTTGAAGGTCGACAGTGAAAAACGGCGTTAGCAAGGCTAACACCGTAACAGATTATAACATGATTTAATCAGAAAGCAAAATAGGATAAACCTTTCCTGTGCGGACTTTGATGATACTGATGACCGCTAAGGCCAGCCAAGTGGGAAGCGTCAGGGCAATCACAAAACCAAAGTAACCAGGGGACTTATAGGTAAGCGTCAAGCTATTGTGACCAGTCTTGGACGATACCGTAGGGACTCCGAAGGTCGATAGGGTATAATCTTTTGGTGAGAGCGTCTTACCATTTAAGGTCAAGACTGTCCGCTTATAAACCTCGATGGGAAGCTCTGTTCTCCCACCTTTGGAGTCCCAGCTCAGGGTCAAGTTCCCTTCTTTATTGATGGTTTTTTTGACATCTTTATTAAAAATAATCTTCTTGGCATACTCATCATAGGTATTGTAGCCTTTGATCGAACCATAGAGAGGGACATAATCAGGTGTTGACTTTTCAATACGGCGTAAGAGCAGGCTATTTTCTGGCTCAAACATGGCATAGTATTGTTCTTCATAGCTGCCATTAGGATGGGTATGCTTACCTGGCTTCATGACATATCGGGAGGCTTTAGCTGCTTGATCCGCCTCTTGCAAGCTATTGATCGCTTGCCCTGCCCCTAATAGGGCACAGATTAACAGGAGGATACTGAGATATTTTTGCTTGGGCAGGCGGCTGATGATCAAGGCGACAATAACAATGATTAAGATCGTCGCTGGTACAAAGAAACGAAAGGGAAACTGAACTAGCTTGGCAAAGCTATTGCCACGAGCGATCAACCAACCCCAGGGGAAATAAGAAGAAGCTAGGAAGAGGAAGAACAGGTAGACACCATTTAGGATACGCTCCCAACTTTCTATCTTTTTCCAGCGGTAAAGCAGGTGGACCAGCTGAATCACCATTAATACGGCCAATGCTACAGGGGTTACCAACCAATATTTGGATCCATTATTAATGGTATTAAAGGCCATCGTTTCATTGATAAAGGGATTGAGCAAGTTATTATCAGCTTTTAAAAATAGCAAGGCCAGCCAGACATTGGCTGTTAGAAGCAAGGTTATCCCTACAGCAAGCGCAACTTGAGCCAGAATACGCTTTTTATTTTGACTGATCATAAAGCCGTAAGCAAAGAAAGGAATATAGATCAAAATTAAGAAGAGGGTACTCAGTAAGTGGATATGAAACATCAAACTCACTGAAAATGCCAACTGCAAAGGATTGATCTCTTTTTTTAGGACAAAGCGGAAGGCTGGGATCAGAGAGAAGGGCATGACAGCCGCTCCCCAGCTCGTGAATCCCTGTCTCATGGTCCAATATTGGATGGAAAAGGTCGTCAGATATAGGAAAGCTAAGGGAAGGGAAATCTTATCTTTGATTTTTAATGTCCGCAGCAGGCTATACATGGCTGTTCCAGAAACGATGCCTAATACTAGACGCGATACTAATTGGTAACCAAACCAGGTCCTACCCAGTAGGACTAATATCCCTTGAAAATAGGCAAAGAAGGGACCATAGAGAGCGTTGACAATCCGTCCTGACTGCTGGAAGCCGTAGATCGAGACAAAGTAAGAGAAGTTGTGCTCTCGAATCTGCATAGCAGCATCATAAAACCTATTGTAGTGAAAGAGGGAATCCGCCCCCATAGCAAAGGTATTGCTCCTCCATTGTGGAAGGACGAGCAAGAATGAGAAAAGAGAGATCAATAGAACTGCTCTTATATAGTGAAACCAAGTCTTTTTCATCATGTCAATCTCCGAATGTCGTCAAAATCAGTTTCTAGTATAGCATAAAAAAAGAATTTGGAACAAACCTTCCAAATTCTTTCTTAGATACTATTTATGGCTTACATTCCCCAAGCTGATAGGCCTTGAGCGTTATAAGCATTGATGGCTGCATTGACTTGGTCATCGACAGTTGCTGTGGATCCCCAACCTGGCATGGTTTGGAAGAGACCTGATGCGCCTGAACCATTCGCAACATTTGGGTTTCCATTTGACTCACGCGCGATGATGTATTCCCATGTTGACTGGCTGACACCTGTAGCCGCAGCCATTTGTGCAGCTGCTCGGCTACCAACTTCACCGGCTTGATTACCATTTGCCAAGGTATAGTTAGCAGATTGTGCGCCTTGTGATGGAGCTGCTGTTTGAGCGTTAACATTGGCTGTTTCAGAGGTTTCTGTCGCTGCTGTTTGACCAGCTTGAGCACTGTCATTTTCTGTTGTTGCTAGCTCGGTAGAGGCTGTTTGCGTAGAATCGTTTGCTTCTTGTGTTTTGCTTACTTTTTCTTGTTTATTATCATTGGCACTATCGGATGTCGTTGAGACTTCTTCGGCAAAGGATAGGTCAGATACTGGATCTTTGTGGTTATGTTCAGAAATAAAGCCGAATACCATGGCTGCTAAAGTCGTTAAGATCGTAAAGATAACGAGTTTATCAGATTTTTTATTTTTTTGTTTCTTATGCATTGGGCTACTCCTTTTTTGCTTTTGCGTGCTTCCATACTATCTAAAAGTTATTACTGTTGAATTGTTTTAAGGTTAAAAATATTACAAGTGCATTTTTTTTAGATAAAAAAGAGAGTGGAACACAATCAATAAACCGTGATTTTATCACGGTTTAGATTTTCTTTGCTGCTTTTATTCCACTCTATTTCCTGTATCAATCTACTAATACCAGCCATTAGCGTTCCAAAACTCTAGGGCTTTGCTCCATGATCCATAGCGTGAGGTGACATATTCGTCAGCTACACGTTCCTGATTTTCAGGAGATAGATCATTATTCAAATAGGACTTGGTCAGCTGATAGCGGCCATAGTATTGGCCATTTTGTGCTGTATAGCTGCCTCCAGATTCTTTTTGGGCGATGGTTTCCTTGGCTGCAGCCTCTGAGTCTTTCTTTGAACTGGATTTACTGCTTTTAGCTGACTCGGTCTCACTCTCACTATGACTTACAACTTGGGTAGCTGTGGCTTCTGATGTTGCTGTTTGACTGTGCCTTGCTGCTGGCGATTGGGAAGCAGAAGCAGCTGACGCTTGTGATTCTGGCTCAGATGAACTAGATGATAGGCGACTAGGAGCTTTAGCTGATTGCTGAGTTGGCTTTAGATCCGTCTTGGCCTTTGTTTCTGGACTATTTGACTGACTCGCTGACTCAGAGCTAGGCATCGCTGCTTGTGCTGTCTCACTAGATGATGCTTGTGAGGTAGCCGATAGGGAATCACTCGCTGGTGTCTGGCTGGATTTTTTCTGACGAGGCTGTTCAGGCACTGTCTCACTTGGGGCCTGTGCTGTAGTTTGAACCTTGGTCTGCTGAGTATTTTTTTGATCCGCATCGGTAGGCTCCAGCTTAAGCGCTTGACCAGCCATGATGAAGTCTGGATTTTTTATATGATTCAGCTGGGTTAGATTGGTAACGCTAGTATTGTTTTTTCTAGCAATAGCAGATAGGGTATCTCCACTTTTAACAGTGTAAGTATCTGCTTGAACGACATGAGATACGCTGACTGCTCCAAGAGCTGTTGCAGCAGACAGGCCAAGTAAGGCCAATTTTTGTGATTGGCGATTATTTTTTCTGTGTGTTTTAATTGTCATGATCACCACTCCTTTAAAAAATATAGTGACCACTATACACATTTATTATTACTTTGGCTTTGATCTTGGGTTAAAAATATTACAATCGCATTGAATCTCTATGAGTAATCCTGAATTCTTCCTAATAAAATAGGAGTATTTATAAAAAAAGCTGTTTAAAAGACGAGCCTGAGATAAAAGTCCAGACTCGTTAATATTATCTTAAATTTATCAGATTAACGCAGTGGTTGGGAGTCCTTATCTTGGGGCGCATTCTTATTTCAGGCACCCCCTTAAACAGTCTACTGGACTGTTTAACTACCGTGCCAGTGATAGCTCCAACAGTTTGGGGAACTGTTGGAGGTGGGCGGAGGTGGGACAACAAAATCAAAACCGTGATTTTTTTCACGGTTTACTGATTGAGTCCCACTCTCGTCTTAAAACGATTATTTTCATTATCTTTTCGAGAAAATTAGTCTAGTTCTTGAGCCAAAAAAGTGTTAGGGCTAGGATCAACATGGCTAAAAGAAAGAGGCTGTCTGCTAGGCGCCAGCGAAGCTGACGATATTTCGTCCTCCCATCGCCACCTTGATAGCCTCTAGCTTCCATAGCTATAGCTAGAGCATCCGCACGCTTAAAGCTAGACGCAAAGAGCGGAATCAAAATCGGGATGACTGATTTAATTTTTTGGAGTAGGTGACCCTCGCCAAAATCTACGCCACGTGCTTGTTGTGCCTTCATAATCCTAGTCGTATCATCCATAAGTGTAGGAACAAAGCGCAAGCTCAAAGATAACATCAAACCAATCTCGTGGACCGGAACCTTTAAGAGTTTGAGAGGTTTGAGTAGGGATTCTACTGCGTCAGACAGGCTTAAGGGGGTTGTCGTCAAAGTGACCAAAGTAGAAAAAGAAATAATTAGTATAAATCGCATCAAAATCAGTCCCGCCATATGCAAGCCTGTATCTGTGATGCTTAGAAAGCTGAAGGTCCAAATTACTTGTCCTTGATGATTGAAAAAAAGCTGGAAGGCAGTTGTGAATAATATGAGTACGAATACAGACCTAAGACCATTGATAAAAAAGCTCAATTTGACTTGGGATAACAAGATCAAGATCATGGTAAAACCAGCCATGATAAGGTTAGTTAGAAGGTTATTGGCCCAGAAGATGATCAGGATAAAGGCAAACATGGCTAACAATTTGCTCCTGGGATCCAGTCTATGAATTAAGGAATGACCAGGGATGTAGCGTCCTAGAATGAGATTATCCATTAAGTACCTCCACGAATTCCTCTATAGTAATGGGAAGCTGGTCGATCATCCAACCTTTCTTGACTAAATCATAGGCAAAACGGGTAATTTTGGGAACTCCTAGTTGCTTGCTTTCTAAAAACTCCACCTTTTGAAAGACAGACTTAGGTAGTCCTTGATCGATGATGTGACCCTTTTCTAAGACATAGACATAGTCCGCAAAATTCGCCACATCATCCATGAGGTGGGTGACAAGTACAATGGTTTGTCCCTTATCATGGAGCTCTGAAAACAGTTCCATTAGCTCTTTACGCCCCTTAGGATCAAGACCTGCTGTTGGCTCATCTATGACTAGGACTTCTGGCTCCATGGCTAGGATACCTGCGATAGCGACCCGTCTCATCTGTCCTCCTGAGAGCTCAAAAGGATTTTTATCGAATAAGTCCTCAGCAATCCCCACCTGCAATAACTTTTCCTTGGCGACCAGCAGAGCATCTTCTCTAGTGACCCCAAAATTTTGGGGACCAAAGGCGACGTCCTTGAGTACTGTCTCTTCAAAGAGCTGACTTTCAGGAAATTGGAATACCAGGCCAACTTTACGGCGGAGAGGACGGATGGTCTTGTTTTTGGATTGCGCTGTTATTTGGATATCATCGACTTGTACCAAGCCCTTAGTCGGCTTATTGAGCCCATTTAGCAGCTGCATAATCGTAGACTTTCCGCTGCCTGTATGACCGATAAAGGCTGTGTAGGAAGCGTCCTCAATCTGCACGGTCGCATCAAAAAGCGCCCGCTCCTCAAAGGGGGTTCCTTCTTGATAGGTAAAACTTACTTGCTCGAGAGTAATGCCCATAGGTCATCTCCTAGTTCTGATTCGGTGGCATATGCTTTATCTATGGCAAACGAGGTCTCTTTAAGGGCGCTTAAGAGAGCTGTCGTAAAGGGACGATCTAAGCCAAGCAGATCCAGCTCATGTCCTCGTCCTAGGAGCTCTCTTGGTGTAGAGGTGGACTCGATTCGTCCTTTTTTCATGACGAGGACACGATCGCTCAGGGCTACCTCATCTAAGTCATGTGTAATAGACAAAATCGTCATTCCATAGTTATCCCTAACTTTTTTGATGGTTTCCATCAGTTCCAAACGCCCTTGGGGATCAAGCATACTGGTTGCTTCATCTAGGATCATAATATCTGGTTGCATGGCTACAATACCAGCGATTGCCACTCTTTGTTTTTGTCCGCCGGAGAGTCTGGCAGGTTCCCTATGAGCAAACTCACTCATGCCAACTAAATCGAGACTCTCTGTGACACGCTTTTTCATGTCCTGATAAGGTATCCCTTGGTTTTCTAAACCAAAAGCGATATCGTCTTCAACCGTTGCACCGACAAATTGATTATCAGGATTTTGAAAGACCATCCCTATTTTTCGTCTGATGTCCCAGACAGTATCTTGTGTCAATTCTTGGTCTGCAATTTTAATTGTGCCGGATTTTGGCTCAAGGAGACCATCAATCAATCTCACGAGAGTTGACTTTCCTGAGCCATTGTGTCCGACGATGGAAAGCCACTCCCCTTGTTTGACGTGAAACGTCACATCTGTCAGGGTGTTTTCTTGGCTTTCAGGGTAAGCAAATGTCAGACCTTCTAGTGATATTATTGCTGTCATCGTTAAAATGTATCTTTGAATAAATAGCCTGCACCTTTGAAGTAGTCATAGCCTGAATAAATGGTGAAGATCAAGGCGATGTAGAGCATGACTAAACCTGCTGTTTCTAGGTGGCAAAGCAAGAGGATAACACTGAGCATCTGAGTCACAGTCTTAATCTTACCAGGCATAGCAGCAGCAAGGACTGTTCCTCCGTTTTCGACTAGAAGTAGACGCAAGCCAGTCACTGCTAGCTCTCGACAGATGATAATGGCCGATACCCAGGCTGGTGCTAGATCCATCCCGACCAGCATAATAAAAGCTGACATCACCAGCATTTTATCCGCTAGCGGATCTGCAAATTTACCAAAGTTGGTCACGACTCCCCATTTTCTTGCTAGATAACCATCCAGATAATCTGTGAAGCTGGCAATAGCAAAAACAATGGCGGCAATCACATGCATAACGATCCCATGCCCTTTAAGTGAGGTCAGGATAAGAAATAGGGGAATCATAAAGATACGAATAATAGTCAATAAGTTTGGTAAATTTTCTTTTTTTGTCATTGAGATCTCTTTTCTATTTTTGGTCAGTCTCGTCTTTTATACTCTCTTATTATAGCAAAAAATATGGGGTTTTAAACTAGTCTGGGAAGACTGTCATCTCTGATAAGGCCATCTGGTCCAAGACCAACTGCCCCGTCTCGATTACATCCTCTAGTGTTAGCTGGGTTAGATAAGTCGGTACCTGGAGGTAGGACTCCTCATCCGTTTGGTAGGCGGCTAATTGTGTCATGAGGTGCTCGACGCTATCTAAGCTCCTGATAAATTCTCCGTAGTATTCACGCTTCAGGGTATTTAAGTGCTCCTCATTTAAGTCTGGATTGGTCTTGAACTGTTTGATAGCTCTTTCTAATTGATTGCCTAAATTAATCGGCTCCAAAGTGTCAGAACTGATAATGACAAACTGGTAACGACGTGATACCTCAATATCAATATCAAAAGAATCATCAATGATTCCCTGATCATAATATGTTTGATAGTTCTGACTCGTCCAGCCAAGGATCATGGAGAAAAAGAAACGCAGTTTCAGTTTTTGGCTGACTAAACTTCCTTCACTAAGGGGAGCCAGTCTAATACCCATGGCTAGCTTAGGCTTCGCTACCTCTCGTTGAACAGAGGATTTCTTGACAACTTCTGTCAAGTTGATACGTTTTCTGTCAATATTATGTTTATGACTTGTAAACTTCTTTTGCTTTTCCTGGATACGCTGGCTGACTAACTCTTTGTCAAAGTTGCCAACAACAAAGAGGCTCATGTTCGATGGTGTATAATAGGCTCTATGACTGTCTTTTAAGTCTTTTAAGGTGATATTAGCTAAACTTTCCTGACTCCCTGCGATATCTTCAGCTAAGGGTGTTTCAGGATAAAGATTACTCAAGATTCCGTTGTAAAGTTTGTAGTCAACATCGTCAAGGTACATGTCAACTTCCTGTTTGATGATGGCCTTTTCAGCCTCAACTGATTCTTGGTCGAAGTCTGCTGTCATGATAAATTCCTGCAGCAAGTCTAAGGCTTCTAAGTTTTCACCATGGGATGAAAAATAGTAGGCTGTCTTTTCGTAACTCGTAAACGCATTGCTGTCAGCTGAGAGTTTTGCAAATTCTAGAGCAGCATCTTTGCCATCTGCTAACTCAAACAACTTATGCTCTAAGAAGTGGGCGAGCCCTGCTTTGTTTACAGGTGCTTCATTTTCTTTTGTTGCTGGAGCATCAAGGGAGCCAAACTTAACCTCAAGCAGGGCAGACATCTCAGCAAAATCTTCCTTGGGGTACAAATATAGATGAAGGCCATTATCTAAAACCTGATGATAGACAGGTTCATGGGTATAGTCAAACGCTTGTTTTTCCAACATCTCATTCTACTCCTTCTAGATAATAGATTGCTTGTAGATGGCATTGCCGTGCGGCTGCAATAATATCAGCCTTACTAACTGCTTGAATGCGCTCATCCCAAGAAGAATCATCTGTCTTTTCACTAAGGAAAAGAGCCCTGTTATAATTTTTCTCAATGAGATACTTAGGATGGTCGCCAGCAATATGTCTCTGAGCAATCAAGAGATCTTTGGTCTGTTTCAGGAGGTGACCAGAAAAGCGGCCCAATTTAAAATCATACCATTGTCTATTGATTAGATTCAAGGCTTGCTCTCGTTTGCTGCTATCGATACCTGCGTAAATTTGTAGTAAACCTGTGTAGGGGTCTATTTGGCTACCAATACTGTAGGCTAAGCCAGCTTTTTCTCTAACTTGTGTAAATAATCTGGAATGACTAAAAGCTCCAAGCATACTATGTAAGACCTGATAAACAGGATAGGTATCGTCACTCAAGCGCACAGGTAAATTGTAGGCTAACTGGAGAATTGACTGCTTGTCCGATTGTTGTTCAAGCTGCTCCTTGATGATGGCTTGCTTATCTTGCTGATAGGTGGTAGCCGCTATTTCTGATCGTGCCTGAAAAGGAAATTGATTTAGCTTGTCAAGGGCAGCAGCCGTATCAAGGTCGCCGAGTAAAAAAATATCGATCTGATCTTCCCGCAACATTCTTTGCAACTCTTGATAGGCGGTATAAGAGGTTTCTTGCTCAACTAGCTTTGGATCAGCAAATCTAGACACCTGTAAATTTTCATCTCTATAGTAAAGTTTGTGTAATCCTAATTCACTGTAATAAAAACTGTCCTCTTTGTCTGCTTTTAGGTAGTTTATCAGATTCTCTTTCTCAATATCAAATGCTGTTGATTGGAATTGCTCAAGAGTGCTCAAAGGGTTGTAAAGGACATTGTAAAGGATGTCAAAAACTTCCTCTAGGATAGTTTCTTGCCCTAGGAGGTAGCGATCATTTAAAAAATCAATGTCAATATCGATTAAGTGATACAGTCCTCGATCGGAAACATGTGTTGACAAGCTGGTCCCATACATATCGGCTAGAGCCCTTCTAAATGCCTGGTTGGTCGGATACTTTTGGTTGGCTAACCCAAGCATCTGGGCTACTAATACTCGTTTGGCAACCGTCTCTTTGCGGCGATTCCCTGTAAACCTAACTGTCAACTTATTAGTTTTAAACTTCTTTGTTTGAATGTGGTGCAAATTGACACCATCAACAATTTTCATGACAAGTCCTCATCCGTTTGTTAATGCCTTAAATTATAACAAAATATGCTATAATATTCTCATTAGAAAGTCGAGGAACGTATGGAATACAAACTCTTTGATGATGTCATTCTTTTACAGTCTCTTTTGAAAGATTTGCGAATTATTCCAACCGGCGGTGCTGTTAAGTCTTTTTTAGCTGAGACGACTGTACTCTTAAATGGCAAAGACGAAAAGCGACGTCGTAAACAATTAAAAGCGGGGGACACCATCACTATTCCCTCTGAGAACTTAGAGATCACTATTGTTTCACCATCTGATGAAGAAATTGCTCAGCATGAAGCTGAACGAGCTGAGGAAAAACGGGGCGCTGCTCTGGTCAAAGAGATGAACCAATCCTATAAGGCTAAGAAAAAACAGTCTAGACAGGTTTCTAGTGGGCGTGGACGGACTCCTAGACAGGGGAAAAATCAAGCACCAGTCAGATTTCCAGGTAGGTAACATGTGGCTCGAATCCATTAGACTTAATAATTTCCGTAACTATCATGAAATGTCAGCAGAATTTTCCAAGGGTCTAAACGTTTTTCTTGGAAAAAATGCCCAAGGAAAGACCAATTTCCTAGAGGCCATATACTTCCTTGCCTTGACCCGCAGTCATAGGACACGAAGCGATAAGGAACTGATTCGTTTTCATGAGACAGCTCTTCGAGTTTCAGGACAGCTCCAACGCTCTAGCGGTAAACTTCCTTTAGAAATCAATTTATCTGATAAGGGGCGTATTACCAAGATCAATTATCTCAAACAAACGAAATTATCCGATTATATTGGTAATATGACGGTTGTCCTTTTTGCGCCAGAAGACCTGCAGTTGATTAAGGGATCTCCTAGTTTACGTCGTAAATTTTTAGACATCGATCTAGGGCAGATTAAACCGGTCTATTTATCTGATTTATCCCATTACAACCATATCCTTAAGCAGCGCAATGCCTATCTCAAGACAGCTTCGATCATTGATGCCGATTATCTAGCCGTTATTGATGAACAGCTAGCTGACTACGGCAGCCGTGTTATGGAGCATCGCTATCATTTTATCAAAGATCTAGCCAGGGAAGCTGACCAGCATCACCATACTATCTCTAATCAGATGGAACATCTGAGCATCTCTTATGAGTCATCAGTCAAGTTTGACCAAGTTGAGCTGATCAGGGAAAATTTCCTTGAACAGCTCAAGAAAAACTACCATCGTGATAGCTTAAAAAAGAATACGGGAGTTGGTCCCCATCGTGATGATCTGACTTTTTTTATCAATGATATGAATGCTTCCTTTGCTAGTCAAGGTCAGCAGCGAAGTTTAATTTTATCCCTAAAGTTAGCAGAAATTGAGTTAATCAAGCTGACGACTGGTGATTATCCTATATTACTGCTTGACGATGTTATGAGTGAACTTGACAATCATCGTCAAGTGAAACTTTTAGAAGGCATCAAAGAAAACGTCCAAACCTTCATTACAACAACGAGTTTAGAGCATTTACATCATTTACCAGAAAACTTGAAAGTCTTTACAGTAGACAAGGGCTCTATCAAGTTAAGCCAATAAAATGCTTATTTCTTCTATATTATAGGTATCAACATTGTTGACAGGAGCTTTACAGAGAAACGAGTCTGAGACAAAAGTCCAGACTCGTTAATATTATCTTAAATTTACCAGATTAACGCAGTGGTTGGGAGTAAGACTTATTGGCTATGCCAACTTTAGTCTTACCCCTGCACAGTTGATTAGGTGCTTTGGCACCAATGAACCACTGCTGATTGGTAGTCCTTATCTCGGGGCGCATTCTTATTTTCAGGCGCCCCCTTAAACAGTCCACTGGACTGTTTAACTACCATTTATCCCCAACCTCCAAAGATCCACCGGATTTTTTGTGATGAACTTACTGTTCATTTTATTTTCAACCTCAAAAGGTCTCCCAGACCTTTTGAGCTATGCGGAGGTGGGTTAAAAAGCTCTAGTAGAGCTTTTTAATCGGGAAATAAAGCTTGCAAAGCAAGCGTCAAAATGCTCCAGTGGAGGATTTCTACCCGAGTCTAAAAATGGGAAAGCGAGGTAAATCAAAACCGTGATTTTTTCACGGTTTACTGATTGAGTCCCACTCTCTTTTAATCGCTTTATTACTACATTATTGCACTGAGTAGTTGGGTGCTTCGTTAGTAATTTGGACATCATGTGGGTGACTTTCAATCAAACCTGCACCTGACATTTCGATAAATTGAGCTTTATCATGAAGCGTAAGAATATCTTCAGCTCCAGTGTAGCCCATACCTGACTTGATACCACCCACTAATTGGAAGACGATATCTGCCGCTGCACCCTTGTAAGCTACACGGCCTTCAATTCCTTCTGGAACTAGCTTGTTAGCTTCATTGACAGACCCTTGGAAGTAACGATCGCTGGATCCCTTCTTCATAGCGGCTACAGATCCCATACCACGGTAAGTTTTAAATTTACGTCCTTGGAAGATTTCCGTTTCACCTGGTGCTTCATCAGTACCAGCCAACATTGAACCGAGCATAACAGCATGGCCACCAGCAGCTAAGGCTTTGACAATATCACCTGAATACTTGATACCACCGTCAGCAATAATCGTCTTACCGTATTCACGAGCAACACCAGCTGCATCGTAGATAGCTGTAATTTGCGGAACACCAACACCGGCTACAACACGAGTCGTGCAGATAGATCCTGGACCGATTCCAACTTTAACGACATCAACACCAGCATCATAGAGGGCACGCGCCCCTTCAGCAGTTGCAATATTACCAGCAACTAAGGTCTTATCTGGGAAAGTTGCACGAATTTCGGCAATCTTACGGAGAACACCAGCTGAATGACCATGAGCTGTATCAATAACAATAGCATCGGCCCCAGCTTCAAAGAGAGCTGTTGCTCGTTCAAAGGTATCTGAAGTGACACCGACCGCAGCTGCCACTAGGAGACGGCCAAATTCATCCTTGGCAGCATTTGGAAACTCGATGACCTTTTCAATATCTTTGATGGTAATGAGGCCAGATAAACGACCATTATCATCGACTAATGGTAACTTTTCAATGCGATGCTGCTGTAGGATTTGTTCAGCTGTTTTTAGATCTGTACCGACAGGGGCTGTTACAAGATTAGCACTTGTCATGAAGTCTTTAATGGGCTTGGTAAAATCTGAAATGAAGCGCATATCACGATTGGTGATGATACCGACCAACTTGCGGTTATCCATAGTCTCAACGACAGGGACACCTGAGATACGATAGCGACCCATCAATTCATCTGCCTCGGCAACGGTATGCTCTGGTGTTAGGAAGAATGGGTCAATAATCACACCATTTTCCGAACGCTTAACCTTGCGTACCTCTTCAGCCTGTGCTTCAATTGGCATATTTTTATGGATAACACCTAGACCACCAGCACGCGCCATAGCAATGGCCATACCACTTTCTGTGACGGTATCCATAGCAGCAGTAATAATAGGGATATTTAGAGTCAAATTGTCTGCCAATTTCGTTTGCATATTCACATCATTTGGCAAAACATGACTCTCAGCTGGAATAAGCAAAACATCATCGAATGTGTAACCTTTTTTCAAAAACTTAGTGTCCCAATTTGACATCACTACCATCCTCTTTTCTATATAGGTTAAGGCCTATAAACCTCATATTATTAGTATATAATCATATCACGCCATTTTTTTTTGTCAATATGAAATAAAGGATAAAATAACTTGTCATAAAAATGTGATTAAACATCGCTATCACTTGGAAAAGGGCTAGATAAAAACAGAGGTCGGAACAAGTGTTTCCAACCTCTGTCAACTTTTACTTTACTTAAGTATTGCAGCATTCAGCTTAAAAATAATTGATTCCCATAGCTGATTTTACTTGATCTAGGGTCTGAGCGGCGATTTGACGAGCTGCTTGGCTTCCCTTTTCTAGCATGCGATAAACTTCCCCCATGTCTTTGGCCAACTCCAGACGACGCTCACGAATAGGTCCCAACTCACGCTCCAAGATTTCAAGCAAATAGCGCTTGGTTTTGACATCTCCCAGGCCACCACGCTGGTAGTGGTCTTTCATGGCTTGGATTTCTTCTTGGTCCTCTGGACGACCAAAAACATCCAAATAGTGAAATACCATATTGCCCTCGATCTGACCGGGATCTTCGACCTTGATATGATTGGGATCTGTATACATACTCATGACTTTTTTCTTAAGCGTATCTGCGTCATCAGCTAGGTAGATACCGTTACCTAGAGACTTAGACATTTTGGCATTGCCATCCAGTCCAGGTAAGCGGCCAGCTGATTCATTGTCAGGATAGATCCCTTCTGGCTCGACTAAGATATCTGTCGTATAAGCGTGATTGAAACTGCGAACAATCTCACGTGTCTGCTCAATCATGGGCTTTTGGTCATTACCAACCGGCACAAAGTTAGCTTTAAACGCTGTAATATCTGCTGCCTGAGCGATAGGGTAAACCAAAAATCCCGCTGGAATAGACTCCCCAAAGCCTTTTTGGGCAATCTCGGTTTTGACTGTCGGGTTGCGCTCGAGACGTGCCAATGAGACAAGGTTCATGTAATACATGGATAACTCGGCCAATTCAGGAATCTGACTTTGAATAAAAATCGTTGATTTTTCAGGCGATAGGCCTGCTGCTAAATAATCCAGAGCAACATTGCCAATGGAGTCAACAATGGTCTTTGGATCCTTGGCATGATCTGTCAGGGCTTGCTGGTCAGCTAGGAAGACAAACATTTGATAGTTTCCTTCATTTTGGAGACGGACACGGTTTTGTAAGCTACCGACATAATGACCAATATGTAATTGACCAGTTGGACGATCTCCTGTCAGGATAATAGGTTTAGACATGGTAATACCTCTTACTTTAATTGGTTCGTTCCTTAGATTATACCATAAATCGTCATGAACTTATCAGTCTTGAACTAGTCAGACCTTTTAAGAGACAAGAAGATTGAGGGGTTAAAGCTCGGTCATTATTTGAAATATCTACCTATTTCTAGTAGAATGTAATGAATACAAAAAAGAGATAAAAGAGGTAGTTTCATTGCTCACAGTTTCCAATATTTCACTGCGTTTTAGTGATCGTAAACTTTTTGATGATGTCAATATTAACTTTACATCTGGTAATACTTATGGTTTGATCGGTGCCAACGGTGCTGGTAAGTCAACCTTCTTAAAAATTTTAGCTGGTGATATTGAGCCCTCAACAGGACATGTGTCTTTAGGGCCAGACGAACGCCTCTCTGTTCTTCGTCAAAACCATTTTGACTATGAAGATGAGCGTGCTATCGATGTGGTTATCATGGGAAATGAGCAGCTCTATACCGTTATGAAAGAAAAAGACGCTATTTATATGAAGGAAGATTTTTCCGAAGAAGATGGTGTCCGTGCAGCTGAGTTAGAGGGGACTTTTGCAGAGCTAGGTGGCTGGGAAGCAGAGAGTGAGGCTTCACAGCTCCTGCAAAATCTCAATATTCCAGAAGATCTTCACTACCAAAATATGAGTGAACTTAGCAACGGTGATAAGGTCAAGGTTCTCCTAGCTAAAGCCCTCTTTGGTAAGCCTGATGTTCTTCTTTTAGACGAGCCGACCAATGGTCTTGATATTCAGTCTATTGCTTGGTTGGAAGATTTCTTGATCGATTTTGAAAATACCGTGATTGTGGTTTCCCATGACCGTCACTTCCTCAATAAGGTCTGCACCCATATGGCTGACCTTGACTTCGGTAAGATTCAGATCTATGTTGGTAACTACGATTTCTGGAAAGAATCTTCTGAACTGGCTGCTAAGCTACAGGCAGATCGCAATGCTAAGGCTGAAGAAAAAATCAAAGAGCTTCAGGAATTTGTTGCTCGCTTCTCAGCCAATGCTTCAAAATCCAAGCAAGCGACATCACGTAAGAAAATGCTGGATAAGATTGAACTAGAGGAAATTGTTCCGTCGAGTCGTAAGTATCCTTTTATCAATTTCAAATCTGAACGAGAGATTGGTAATGATCTTTTGAGCGTAGAAAATCTCTCTGTTACCATCGATGGTGAAAAGATCCTTGACAATATCAGCTTTATCCTTCGTCCTGGTGACAAAACAGCCTTTATCGGTGAAAATGATATTCAAACGACAGCATTGATTCGTGCTTTGATGGGTGAAATTGACTATGAAGGAACCATCAAGTGGGGCGTGACAACCAGTCGTTCTTATCTGCCCAAGGATAACTCAAAAGACTTTGCTGGAGGGGAGTCTATTCTTGAGTGGCTTCGTCAGTTTGCCTCAAAAGAAGAAGATGACAATACCTTCTTGCGTGGTTTCTTAGGTCGCATGCTCTTTTCCGGTGACGAGGTTAACAAGTCTGTCAATGTCTTATCTGGAGGGGAAAAGGTGCGCGTCATGCTCTCCAAACTGATGCTACTTAAGTCTAACGTCCTTGTGCTAGATGATCCTACCAATCACTTGGATTTGGAGTCCATTTCTAGTTTGAATGATGGACTGAAAGATTTCAAAGAGTCTATTATCTTCGCTAGCCATGACCATGAGTTCATCCAGACCTTAGCCAACCACATCGTTGTCATCTCAAAAAATGGTGTTATTGACCGTATTGATGAGACCTATGATGAATTCCTTGACAATGAAGACGTTCAAGCTAAGGTCAAGGCGCTCTGGAAATAATCTAGCCTGCCTTACGAGTCTGGACCATGCTGTCTTGGACTCTTTTTTAGAAATAAGATATGAAAAAAATTATTAACCTCTATAACCATAATAGATTATTTTATAGTCTCAGTTTTCTGATACCAGCCTTAATGATGGCTATTGTTCTATGGTCAAAAGGTATTTACTGGGGAAGTAGTACAACGATTTTAGCGAGTGATGGTTTTCATCAGTACGTTATTTTTGCTAACCAATTACGCAATATTCTGCATGGTAGTGACAGTATCTTTTATACCTTTACTAGCGGTCTAGGACTCAATTTCTATGCTTTGATCAGTTATTATTTAGGATCCTTTTTGTCGCCTCTTTACGGATTCTTTACACTATCAACCATGCCTGATGCGGTCTATTTGTTCACGCTTGTCAAGTTTGGCTTGATAGGATTGTCAATGGGCTTTACACTTAAACATCGGTTTAAAAACTTGTCAATCTGGTTGATATTGTCCCTGTCAACCTCCTATGCACTCATGGGCTTTGCTGTCAGCCAATTAGAAATTAACACCTGGCTGGATGTCTTTATTCTAGTCCCCGTAATTCTTCTTGGATTGCATCTCCTTTTAGAGAAACAAATGTTTCTCCTCTACTATGTCAGTCTAACTTTACTCTTTATACAAAACTACTATTTTGGCTTTATGACAGCCATCTTTCTTACTTTTTATTTTCTAGCCCAGTTGACACGACTAAGCAGTTGGAAGTCAGCAGGAGTAGCCTTTATCCATTTTAGTGTGCTCTCCTTGTTATCTGGCCTTACATCATCCATTATGCTGACCCCTACTTATTTGGATCTCTCTACACACGGTGAAGAGTTTTCAAAGGTGTCAACTTTGTTTACAGAGAAGAGCTGGGCTCTTGATATCTTTGCTAAGAATTTAGTTGGAGCCTATGATACCACTAAGTTTGGGGCTTTACCTATGATCTATGTAGGACTTTTTCCTCTCTTAATGGCCCTACTTTTCTTCTTTGCCAAAGGGATCAAATGGTCAACCAAGCTCGCTTATTTTCTTCTCATTGCCATCTTTATTGCTAGTTTTTATCTCAATCCTTTAGACCTTCTGTGGCAGGGCATGCATGCCCCTAATATGTTTTTACATCGGTATGCTTGGCTGTTTTCAACTCTGATTATTATGATGGCTGCTGAAGCCCTATCTCTTTTCAAAAACATTAGTAGCCTGCACTTGGGAATCGCCTTTGGTCTTTTAGCCTCAGGGTTTGTTGTTACTCTGGTTTACCATGATTACTATACCTTTGTCAAACCTGTCAATTTCCTGTTAACCTTTACTTTCTTGATCACCTATGCTGTCATTCTTGCTTCTAGACAGTACCAGCAATTAAGCAGAAGACTCTTTCTAGGTGTCATCTTACTGTTTAGCTTATTTGAAATAGGAATAAATAGCTATTTTTATGTCACTGCTCTAGGTGATGAATGGGTCTTTCCGACCCGAGATGGTTACCAGGAAAATTTACAGGCGATTGACAAGTTAGTATCTGGGACGAAGGAGGCGGAGAGCTATTTTTACAGAACTGAGCGTCTTCTCCCCCAAACGGGAAATGATAGCATGAAGTATAATTACAATGGCATTTCTCAGTTTTCTTCCATTAGAAATACCCAATCCAGCAGTGTTCTGGATCGTTTAGGCTTTCAATCATTTGGAACTAATCTTAATCTGCGCTATCAAAATAATACCATTATTGCAGATAGCTTGTTTGCCATTAAGTACAATATTTCACAAGCTCCTATCAATAAATACGGCTTTCATCTAGCAGAAGAAGTTGGTTCTCAAAAACTTTACAAGAACAATCAGGCCGCATCGCTTGCTATCATGACCGAAGGGCGGTATCATGATCTTCCTTTCACTGTCAATACTTTGGATAATCAAACGAGGCTGCTTAATGCCCTCAGTGGTAGTCAGGAGCAATACTTTACCCGTCTTCATTATGATCTAGATGATAGTGCTTCAAGTTCATCACCCAATCGACTGAGCACTGTTCAAAATGATGGGGAAAATGCATCTAGTTTTTCCTTTAGTCTAATGGCTCCTGCTCATAAGCAAGTCTATGTCAGCCTACCTTCTATCGTCACTAGTCATTCAGATACCTCTAACTTAACCATCACTATTAATGGTCAACAGACCACTTATACCACTGATAATGCCTATAGTTTCTTTGATCTAGGATACTATGATGAGAATACACCGCTTTCAGTAACTGTCAGTTTTCCTGAAAGTGACCAGGTTAGCTTTGATCGTCCAGTCATCTATGCTTTAGACACTGTTAGCTATCAAAAAGCAATGACTCACATCAACCAAAGAAAGGTTGATGTGAGTACATACAAAAACACGGTCACAGCTAAGTTTAAGAGTAAAAAATCTGGTTCCTTATTTTTCACACTCCCTTATGATAAAGGCTGGAAGGCCACTTTAAATGGAAAAGCAGTCCCTATCAGAAGGGCTCAAAAAGGATTTATGGCTGTTGATATTCCAAAAGGGCAGGGACAGGTTCAGCTAATCTTTAAACCTCATGGTTTCACCCAGTCAGTCTGGCTGTCCCTGCTTGGCATCCTACTGTTTGCCAGCTACCATTACCTCTATAACCATTTCTGGAAGGTTAAGCATGACGAAAAATAAAGTCAGGATCATTCATTAAACGATAATAGCGTTTGAGGCTAGGACCTCAAACGCTTTTTTATATGATAAATATAAAAAATGGAGATTGCCTTTGCAATCTCCATTTTGAGCTATAGTCCGTACGGGATTCGAACCCGTGTTACCGCCGTGAAAAGGCGGTGTCTTAACCCCTTGACCAACGGACCATATGTTTGTATTTTACGGTATTTATGTTTGTATGTCAACACTCTTTTTCCAATTTTTATCTTTGCTGCTCTAACCTTTCCATTCCTTTCCATATTGACAGTATTCAGCCTATTTTGTTAAAATATAGCGAGTGTCGGTTCCATAGCTCAGCTGGATAGAGCATTCGCCTTCTAAGCGAACGGTCGCAGGTTCGAATCCTGCTGGAATCATCTCTCAAAAAGTCTTGAGCAATAGGCTCAAGACTTTTATTATGCCTACTTATGATAGGGACTGCCTTCTTGAATCATAAAGGCACGATAGATCTGCTCCACCAAGACCAGCCTCATTAGCTGATGGGGCAGGGTCAGCTTCCCAAAGCTCATCAATAAATTGGCACGCTTTTTGACTTCTGGTGCCAACCCCAAGCTCCCTCCGATAATAAAGGTTAGCGTAGAAAAGCCTCTAAGGGTCGCTTCCTCTATTTTTTTCGCAAATGCTTCTGAAGACCATTGCTGCCCCTCTATAGCTAGGGCAAAAACAAAATCACGATCATCAACTTTTGCTAAGATCCGTTCGGATTCTTTTTTCATAATTTGCTTATTTTCTGCCTGACTGGCTCTGTCTGGTGTTTTCTCATCTGGGAGTTCAATCATCTCTAGCTTACTAAAGCGGCTCAGGCGTTTTTGGTATTCCTGAATACCGTCTTTTAGATACTTTTCTTTTAATTTTCCAACACTGATTATTTTTATTTTCATAATCTTATTATAGCATAGTCCTTGATTTTCAAAGTTTTCCACAGGAGTTGCTAGTCTATTTTTCTTAGTTTACTAGGATTTCTGATCTTAATCCACAAGGTTTTCCACAGACTGTGGATTCTTGCCTTTCTGGTCAGATTAGGGTATAGTAGTTAGGAAAAAAAGAAAAGCTTATTAGCCTTGGAGGTTTAACAGTGAAAAAACATACTATATGGTCCTGGCTCAAGCCAGTTTTAGTCCTTATCCTTGGATTCGTCGGTGGGTTATTGGCGTCCTTGTTGGTTTTAAAGCTAAACGACAGCGGAAATGTCTTCAAGCCAACTGTCCAAGATAAATATCAGTACAACAATTCTTCAGATATTACCAAAGCCGTTGATTCCACTAAAGATGCGGTGGTGACTGTAGCCAATTATCAGAAGATCAACGACTCTGCGACAAAAGAAGCAGCCCAAGCACAGGGTATGGAAATTGATGAGAACGGTCTTGCGCCTATCGCACAAGGATCTGGTGTGGTCTACAAAAAGGATGGCGATGATGCCTATATCGTGACCAATGCCCACGTCGTAGCCGATGCCGAGAAGCTAACTATCATGCGTGGCAAGGAGAAGGATACTAAGAAATCGATCAAAGTAGAGTTGGTTGGATCGGATACTTACTCAGACTTGGCTGTCTTAAAGGTCAAGTCCTCTGCTGTTTCAAAAGTTGCAAAGTTTGCTGACTCTTCAAAGCTCAAAGTCGGTGAAACAACCATTGCTATCGGTAGCCCACTGGATACTGAATTGGCTAATAGTGTAACAGTTGGTATTGTGTCAGCACTCGATCGTTCTATGCCTTCTAAAGCTGAGGATGGCACAACTGTTCAAAATAAATACATTCAGACAGATGCTGCCATCAACCCAGGTAACTCAGGAGGCGCCCTTATCAATATTGAAGGACAGGTCATCGGAATCAACTCAAGTAAAATTAGTGCAGCTGGTTTAGAAGGTTTAGGCTTTGCCATTCCTGCTAATGATGCTGTCACTATCGTCAACCAATTAGAAAAAGACGGTAAGATTGTCCGTCCAGCTCTGGGAATCACTATGGCTGACCTAGCGACTGCTAGTGAGTCTACTAAGAATAAGGTTGATATCCCAGATGAGGTGACAGCAGGTGTTGTTGTTGGCTCTGTCCAAGAGGGTATGCCATCTGATGGTAAACTTGAAGAATACGATGTCATCACTAAAATTGATGATACGACTGTCAACACCGTTGCTGAGTTACAAGAAGTTCTTTACTCGCATAAAGTTGGTGATTCTGTAACCCTTACCTTCTACCGCAATGGTAGTAAGAAGACAACAACGATTAAGTTGACAAAAACCAGTCAAGATCTTGAAAAAGAAGACAAGGAATAGCACAGACTAGAAATGGGTTCGAGAGGAAAGTCTCGGACTCCTTTTTTAAACGTCTCCCCATCAGTTGATATTCTTGCCAGTATTAGCTTATGCTGGCCCCCTCTCACTTCGAAAGGAATTGCTATGACACAAGAATTAACCCTCATTCCTATCAATGATATTTCTCCTAATCCTTTTCAACCACGCCTTCATTTCCAGCAAAAAGAGCTTGAGGAATTGGCGCAGTCGATCCAAGAAAATGGTTTGCTCCAACCCATCGTTGTGAGACGATCGGCCATTTTTGGTTACGAACTCATTGCCGGGGAAAGACGCTTAAGAGCTAGCCAATTAGCTCACCTTGATAGGATTCCTGCTATCATAAAAGACTTATCTGATCAAGAGAGCCAAATTCTAGCCGTCATTGAAAATCTTCAGCGCTCTGATCTCAATCCTATCGAAGAAGCTTTGGCTTATCAAAACCTGATTGCCTCCAAAAAAATGACACATGAGGAGATTGCTCAAGTGATGGGGAAATCTCGGCCTTATATTTCCAATAGTCTTCGCTTATTGCAGTTATCGCCTGCTGTCAAACGGGCCATCGAACAAGCAGACATCTCTCAAGGGCATGCACGACTGCTTTTACGCTTGTCCGAAGAAGAACAAGATAGGTGGCTGCAAAAGATTATCGATCAAGATTTATCCGTTCGTACTTTGGAGCACCTACTAGCTCCTAAAGCTAAGCAAAAAAAACAAGCTAAAAAAGAAGATCTCTTTAAGAAAGATCTTGAAAGTCAACTGAGCCAAGCTCTCGGGAATCCTGTCACTATTTCGATCAACCGTTCTCAAAAGGGAAAAATTACTATTTCCTTTTCTAACCAAGAGGATTTCAACAGAATTATTCACAAGCTGCAAAATGATGTGGATAATTAATCTTAGATGTTTTCTTTTTCAACAGTAAAAAAATCTTTAAATACTACTTATTTCAAGTCTTGTGTGATATTCCACAGGTTGTGGAAAACTTCTTTGAACAATGTGGATTTTTACCCCACAGGTTGTGGAAAACTTCTTATTTTTATGGTAGAATACTTTTCAAAACCAAGAACAGATTTTAATCACTTAAGGAGTCACCTATGACCGAAAAAGAGCAAGTTTTTTGGAATAGAGTGTTTGAATTGGCTAGAGAACAGCTGAGTCAAGCGACTTTTGAATTTTTTGTCCTTGATGCCCAGCTCATTCGTGTGGACAATAATGTTGCCATTATTTTTATCGATCGAATGAAGGAGCTGTTCTGGGAAAAAAATCTTCAACAGGTATTGATTACAGCCGGATTTGAGGTTTTTAATACCCAACTTCAGGCTAAGTACATCTTTGAAAGTTCTGAAATTCCATCACCAGTAACCCCCTCTTCTAACACTCAAGGAGGAAGTTACCAGCAAGGCTATGGTCAAATAAGAGCACCTGAGACTAATCTTCAGCCAGCTATTCAATCGAACCTCAATACCAAGTATCGCTTTGATAACTTTATTCAAGGGGATGAAAATAAATGGGCCAAGGCAGCATCTATGGCGGTTGCTGATAATCCTGGTACGACCTATAACCCACTGTTTATCTGGGGAGGTCCAGGGCTAGGTAAGACACACTTACTAAATGCCATTGGGAACACTGTCTTGGAGAATAATCCTAGTGCGCGTGTTCGCTATATCACAGCTGAAAACTTTATCAATGAATTTGTCAATCACATTCGCTTGGAAACAATGGAAGAGTTACAGGATGAGTTTAGAAGTTTAGATGTCCTCCTTATTGATGATATCCAGTCCTTGGCCAATAAGGAAAGTACTCAATTTGAATTTTTCAATACCTTCAACGACCTCCATTCCAATAATAAGCAAATTGTCCTGACTAGTGATCGCACACCCGATCATCTCAATAATCTTGAAGAGCGCTTGGTTACCCGTTTCAAGTGGGGCTTAACTGTTGACATCACCCCACCTGATTACGAGACACGGATCGCTATCTTGACTAATAAAATTATGGAACAGGGGTTTCCTTATACCTTTGCTTCTGATACTATTGAATATCTGGCTGGCCAGTTTGATTCAAACGTGCGTGATCTTGAAGGGGCTTTAAAGGATATCAATCTTGTTGCTACCTTCAAGCAGGCAGAAATTATCACTGTCGATATCGCAGCCGAAGCGATTCGGGCGCGTAAGCAAGATGCTCCTATTATTAATGTCATCTCTATTGAGGAGATTCAAAAGCAGGTCAGCAAATTCTATGGGGTTACTGTCAAAGATGTCAAGTCAACCAAGCGCAATCAAAACATTGTCTTAGCCCGTCAAGTCGCTATGTTCTTAGCCCGTGAGATGACCGATAACAGTCTCCCTAAAATCGGTAAGGAATTCGGAGGACGGGATCACTCCACAGTTCTTCATGCCTACAATAAAATCAAAAATATTCTGGCACAAGATGATAGTCTGAGGATTGAGATTGACACCATAAAAAATAAGATTAAATAGAGCTGTGGAGAAGTTAGTGATTGATGCTAGACTTTTCCACAGCTTGTGCACAAGTCTCATCGTTAGAGCTTTCTAGGTTAGGCTCGATTTTCCACCTTATACACAGGACCTACTACTACTACTAAACTAATACTAATAAATAATAAAGGAGTTCCTATGATTAATTTTTCTATTAATAAAGCTTTTTTCCTTCAGGCTTTAAATGCGACTAAAAGGGCTATTAGCTCTAAAAATGCCATTCCTATTTTATCCAGTATTAAAATTGAGGTAGCCTCTACTGGTATTACGCTTACAGGATCCAATGGACAAATTTCTATTGAGAATACTATTTCAACTGCTGATGAAAATGCTGGTCTTTTAATTACTGAGTCAGGCAGTATTCTTTTAGAAGCAAATTTCTTTATTAATATTGTTTCTAGTTTGCCTGATGTTAGTCTTGATTTCAAAGAGATTGACCACCATCAGGTTCTATTAGTCAGTGGTAAATCTGAAATCACACTAAAAGGAAAAGATGTGGAGCAGTACCCACGTTTACAAGAAGTTGCTACTAGTAATCCTTTGGTTTTTGATACCAAAGTTCTCAAAGGAATCATTTCTGAAACTGCTTTTGCAGCTAGTACCCAAGAGAGTCGCCCTATTTTGACAGGGATTCATTTTGTTTTATCTGATCATACTAATTTCAAGGCTGTTGCCACTGATTCTCATCGTATGAGTCAACGTAAACTAGTCTTAGAGCATTCTGGTGATGATTTTGATGTTGTTCTGCCAAGCCGTTCTTTACGTGAGTTGTCATCAGTCTTTACAGATGATATTGAGACAGTCGAAGTCTTTTTATCAGGTAATCAGATTCTTTTTAGAAGTGAAACCATTAGTTTCTATGCTCGTATGCTTGAGGGTGCCTATCCAGATACTGACCGCCTCTTGAGTTCTGAGTTTGAAACGGAAGTTCTTTTCCATACTCACAATCTACGTTCTGCTATGGAGCGTGCTCATTTAATTTCTAATGCTACGCAAAATGGTACGGTTAAGCTGGAGATAGAAGCTGGTAAAGTATCAGCCCACGTTAATTCTCCTGAGGTAGGAAAGGTTAATGAGGAAATCGATGCCCAAGAGGTCAGCGGTAGCGACTTAACAATTAGCTTTAATCCTACTTACTTGATTGAATCCTTGAAAGCTCTTAAAAGTGAAACCGTACGCATTCGTTTTATTTCACCAGTTCGTCCATTCACCTTAACACCTGGCGATGATGGTGAGAATTTTATCCAGCTGATTACACCAGTTCGTACCAATTAAGCTAAAAAAATAAAAAAGTTTGGATATTTAAGGCAGTTTTAAGTACCTAAGGGTATACTATAGTCAATCCTAAATAAACTTTTCTTTTTCATAATCTCCGGAAAGAGCTCAACACTAGTTGGGTTCTTTCTTTTTTATATCATTTTTTAAACTTTCCCTAGAGCGACTCCGCTGCTCTAGGACCCGTCCTTCTAACTCACTGGCGTATCGTAGAATGACGTGTCTTTTTCATAATCTCCGGAAAGAGCTCAACATCAGTTGGCTTCTTTCTTTTTTTATTTTAGAGCAGTTATAAGTATTAGGCTTCAGAGTCATTGTAAAGCTAATATTTTTTGGCTATAATGAGATATTAAATAAGATTTGGAGGACATTATGTATCAAGTTGGTTCCTTAGTTGAGATGAAAAAACCGCATGCCTGCACTATTAAGGCGACGGGTAAAAAGGCTAATGCCTGGGAGGTCACGCGCCTAGGGGCAGATATTAAGATTCGCTGTACTAATTGTGATCATGTTGTCATGATGAGCCGTCATGATTTTGAGCGCAAGATGAAGAAAGTTTTGCAACCCTAGACTATTAGCAGATCAGTGTTTTTAAAGCCCTCCGCAACTGTTGGTTGCCTTAAAAAGTGCTAGCTTTTTCCTAATAGTTTGCCTATAGTCAAGGTAAACTTAGTAAAGGAGAAAGTCTTTATGAAAAAGCAAGTCGTATTACCATCTCTCTGTAGGGGCATTTTGATAACAATTTCTTTTTTAGCCATCTCTATGCTAATGGGATATTTGCCTTTACCGTCTCCCTTTTTTGAATTTGTCCAGTTAGTGATCTATTTATTATTAGCGTGGATTTTTACCAAAAAGATAGACAAAAGTAGCTGGTCTTCATTAAGATTAAAAATTGATAAAAATGCTCTTAAAGGCTTTACCATAGCATTTATTATCATAGCTACTTTAGTTAGTGCGGGATCACTGCTCTCTAGAAACATTTTCCATGAGCCTGTTTTTCATCTTCAAGGGAAGATAGATTTTTGGTCTGTTTTACTGATACTGGTATCCTTTTTTGTGGCGGCCTTTGTTAATCAAGGAATTCCAGAGGAAATAATCTTTAGAGGTTATTTAGTGCAAACATTTTCTAAACGTTATACACCTCTTATAACTATGATGCTATCTGTGGGATTTTTCACACTGATTCATGGTTTTCATATTTTTAGAGAAGGGTTAACTTATGGCTTGTTAACGATGTTCTATGCCTTTAGCTTTGCTTGTCTAGCTTATATTTTACAATTTCTTTTTAATACAACTTGGGCAGCCATAGCTGTGCATGGTGGCCTACATATGACTAGATTATCGTTACAACTGGTAGGTTTTTCGGATACTAGTGGTGCTATGTTGATACAAAGCATTATAATATTGATTAGCTCACTTATTTTACTCATGCTGTTTAGAGATAAATTTCAATCTAAAATATAGAAAGTAGGTAATCATGACAGTATTTTCAGAGCAATTGAAGAAATTAAGAGCAGCTAAATCATTTTCACAAGATGATTTAGCTGAACAACTTTTTATTTCTCGACAAGCCGTCTCTAAATGGGAAAATGGAGATGCAACACCGGATTTAGATAATCTTATTAAATTAGCTGATATTTTTGATACCACACTTGATGAACTTGTTTTAGCTAAAAATCCCGAAAAGACTGTTGTTCGTATTATTGAAAAAGATACAGAGCCCCAGATGAATTTGTGGTCTTTCTTAAGTAATGAGAAAAATCGCTGGATTTTAATAGTGGTATTTGTTTTATTGTTATTGTGGATCATATTTAGATAATGTTTGTGCGTTATCTTTGTTTGACAAATTTCCTTAAGCTTGCGATTTGCAAGCTTTTTCTGCTATAATAACGCTGATTGAAAAATAGAGATGGAGACTATAGAGATGGCTTTAACAGCAGGTATCGTTGGTTTACCAAATGTTGGTAAATCAACCCTTTTTAATGCAATTACTAAAGCAGGAGCAGAGGCCGCCAACTATCCTTTTGCAACGATCGATCCAAATGTAGGTATGGTAGAGGTACCAGACGAGCGTTTACAGAAGTTGACAGAAATGATTACGCCTAAAAAGACAGTGCCAACAACTTTTGAATTTACTGATATTGCAGGAATTGTAAAAGGCGCTTCAAAAGGAGAAGGTCTGGGGAATAAATTTCTGGCTAATATCCGTGAAGTGGATGCTATTGTGCATGTCGTAAGAGCTTTTGATGATGAAAATGTCATGCGTGAACAGGGTCGAGAAGATGCTTTTGTGGATCCTTTAGCTGATATTGATACGATCAATTTGGAATTGATCTTGGCTGACCTAGAGTCTATCAATAAACGTTATGCGCGTGTTGAAAAAATTGCACGCACTCAAAAAGATAAAGATTCTGTTGCTGAGTTCGCTCTTCTTGAAAAAATTAAGCCTGTCCTTGAAGATGGAAAATCAGCACGTACGATTGAGTTTACTGAGGATGAGGAAAAGATTGTCAAGCAGCTTTTTCTTTTGACGACCAAACCGGTTCTTTATGTGGCAAACGTCGATGAGGATCAGGTAGCTCATCCTGATGAGATAGACTACGTTAAGCAAATTCGTGAGTTTGCTGCGACTGAAAATGCTGAAGTTGTTGTCATTTCTGCACGTGCTGAAGAGGAAATTTCAGAACTAGATGACGATGATAAGGCCATGTTTCTTGAAGATCTGGGATTGGAGGAGTCGGGAGTTGATAGGCTGACACGTGCAGCCTACCATCTCTTGGGACTTGGTACTTATTTCACAGCTGGTGAAAAAGAAGTACGAGCTTGGACTTTCAAGCGTGGGATCAAAGCGCCTCAGGCAGCTGGTATCATTCACTCAGACTTTGAGAAGGGCTTTATCCGTGCGGTTACCATGTCTTATGATGATCTGATTAAGTATGGTTCTGAAAAAGCGGTCAAAGAGGCGGGTCGCTTACGTGAAGAAGGTAAAGATTACATTGTTCAAGATGGAGACATCATGGAATTTCGTTTCAATGTTTAAAGGGTCATAGGACTAAGGCTGGAAAGGACTTTCCAGTCCTTTTGCTGTTTATTTAAAACTAATAAAGGAGAAGGTGCATATTCATGACAAAATTAATCATAGGATTGGGCAATCCTGGAACAAAATATGATGAAACTCGGCACAATGCTGGGTTTATGGCTATTGATACTATCGTTAAGTCATTACCTGTAACTTTTTCGGAAGAAAAAAACTTTAAGGCAGCGGTAGCGTCAGATTTTATTAGGGGTGAGAAGGTTTATTTTGTGAAACCCTTGACCTTTATGAATGAGAGTGGTCAGGCTGTTCATGCCTTGATGACTTATTATAATATTGCGCTTGATGATATCATTGTCATCTATGATGATCTGGATATGGAAGTGGGGAAGATCCGCTTTCGTCAAAAAGGCTCAGCTGGTGGTCATAATGGTATCAAGAGTATTATTAAACATGTCGGTTCTCAGGAATTTGACAGAATTAAGATTGGTATTGGTCGTCCCAAGCCTGGTATGACAGTCGTTAATCATGTCCTTGGGCGTTTTGATAAGGATGATTATGCGACTGTGCAGGCTTCTTTGGATAAGGTTTCAGAAGCCCTTAACTTTTATTTAGAGACTCAAGATTTTGAGCAAACGATGCAAAAATACAATGGATAAGACACTGATAAGCCTATTTGGGCAAAATAAACAAATTCAAGAATGGCAAGATAAGACAGGTTTAGTGGATCGTCAGTTGGTTATGGGGCTGACTGGCAGCAGCAAGAGTTTAGCGATCGCGTCTAATTTCCAATCCAATCAGGGTAAGCTAGTTGTGATTACTGCTACGCAGAATGAAGCTGAAAATTTGGCTGCGGATCTGATAGGATTGATCGGTGAGAATCACGTTTATCAATTTTTTGCGGATGATATTGTGGGTGCGGAGTTTATTGTAGCTTCCCAAGAAAAGTCTTTATCCCGTATCGAGAGTCTTAATTTCTTGTTGGATCAGGAGGCTAAGGGTGTTTTGGTTATCAGTCTCTTAGCCAGTCGTATTCTTTTGCCGGATCCGCAAGATTATGCCAAATTTGTCCTCGATTTTGCAGTGGGGAAAGAGTATCAACTTCCTGATATTATGAAGCAGCTAAGTAGTATTGGTTATAAGGCAGTTTCTCAGGTTTTATCGCCAGGTGAGTTTAGTCACCGTGGAGATATTTTGGATATCTATGATGGGCGTACTGATAGCGCCTATCGTTTGGAATTTTTTGGAGATGAGCTTGATGGTATTCGTGTATTTGATCCAGAATCTCAAGTGTCTCAGAAGAATTGTGAACAGATTCGTCTAAGTCCAGTAGATGAGGCAGTCCTGACATCAAAAGATCGTGCGCGTGCTATGGTTCATTTTGAGGAGGCTATGGCAAAGGCTCAGACTGACGGTCTCAGGGAGTATTTGGAAGATCTCTATAGGACAGTAGCAGATGGGCATCGGCATGAAGATCTAAAAAAATTTTTGGGCTTCTTTTACGAAAAAACTTATTGTCTGCTGGATTATATTCCAAAGGGGACTCCGATCTTCTTTGATGACTTTCAAAAGTTGGCAGACCGCAATGCTAAGTTAGAGCTAGAAATTGCTAACTACTTAACGGAAGGTCTTCAGCAAGAAAAGGCTCTAGCTAGCCAGGTTTATTTTGCAGATACCTATCAGACCTTACGCCATTATCAACCTGCTACCTTCTTTTCAAATTTCCACAAGGGATTGGGCAATATTCGTTTCCATCAGATATATAATTTGACCCAATATGCTATGCAGGAGTTCTTCAACCAGATGCCCCTCTTGGTCGATGAAATCAATCGATATCAAAAATCAGGGGCGACGGTTGTCTTGCAGGCTGATACCGAAATCAAGCTGGAAAAGCTTCAGGAGGTGCTCTCTGAGTATGAATTAAAGATTCCTATAGTAGCAGACGATGAGTTGCAAGTAGGTCAGAGTCAGCTGACTACAGGTCACTTGACCAATGGTTTTTACTTTGCGGATGAAAAGCTAGTCCTGATTACAGAAAAAGAAATCTATCATAAGGCCCCTAAACGTCGGATCAGGCGTCAGCATATTAGCAATGCTGAGCGGCTTAAAGATTATAATGAGCTAGAAAAAGGGGACTATGTTGTTCATAATACGCATGGTATTGGTCGTTTTATGGGGATTGAGACCATTGAAATTTCTGGTATTCATAGGGACTATCTAACAGTTCAATATCAAAATAATGATACGATTTCTATTCCGGTTGAACAAATTGAGCTGCTGTCCAAGTATATGGCCAGTGATGGCAAAGAACCCAAGATTAACAAACTCAATGATGGGCGTTTTCAAAGGGCTAAGCATAGGGTTTCCAAACAGGTTGAAGATATTGCTGATGACCTTCTCAAGCTTTATGCTGAGCGCAGTCAGTTGAAGGGCTTTGCTTTTTCGCCAGATGATGATCATCAGCGTGAGTTTGATGAGGATTTTCCTTACGCAGAGACGCAGGATCAACTTCGATCCATTAAGGAAGTTAAAGCTGATATGGAGTCAGATAAGCCTATGGATCGTTTATTGGTTGGGGACGTCGGCTTTGGTAAGACAGAAGTGGCGATGCGGGCTGCTTTTAAGGCGGTCAATGATGGAAAGCAGGTTGCTGTTTTGGTGCCTACTACGGTTTTGGCTCAGCAGCACTATAACAATTTTAAAGAGCGCTTTGAACATTACGCTGTCGAAATTGGAGTGCTCAGTCGTTTCCAGACTAAAAAGGAGCAAGACCATGTTTTAGAGGCTATTTCTAAAGGGCAAATTGATATCATTATCGGAACTCACAGACTTCTTTCCAAGGATCTCATTTTTAGAGATTTAGGCCTTATTGTTATTGACGAAGAGCAGCGTTTCGGGGTCAAACATAAGGAAAAGCTAAAGGAGTTAAAGACTAAGTCTGATGTTTTGACCCTTACTGCTACACCTATTCCGCGAACTCTTCATATGTCTATGTTGGGGATTCGTGATCTCTCTGTTATTGAGACGCCTCCAACCAATCGCTATCCGGTTCAGACCTATGTTTTGGAGACCAATCCTGGTATGATCCGTGAAGCGATCATCCGGGAGATTGATCGTGGTGGCCAGAGCTTTTATATTTACAATCGTGTTGAGAGCATCGAGCAAAAAGTGGCAGAACTTCAAGACATTGTCCCAGAAGCTACTATTGGTTTTGTCCATGGTCAGATGAGTGAGATCCAGCTGGAAAATACTCTCTTTGATTTTATCGATGGTGTCTATGATGTTTTGGTAGCCACGACTATTATCGAGACAGGTATTGATATTTCTAATGTTAATACTCTCTTTGTTGAGAATGCTGATCGTATGGGTCTATCTACGCTTTATCAATTACGCGGTCGTGTTGGACGCAGCAATCGTATTGCTTATGCCTATCTTATGTATCAACCAGATAAACTCTTGTCTGAGGCTTCTGAGAAGCGCTTGGAAGCGATCAAGGGCTTTACTGAGCTCGGATCTGGATTTAAAATTGCCATGCGAGATCTCTCTATTCGTGGTGCCGGAAATATTCTAGGGGCTTCCCAGAGTGGTTTTATTGACTCAGTTGGTTTTGAGCTCTATTCTCAAATGTTGGAAGAAGCGATTCGACAAAAACAAGGCCAGTCGCAAACGCGACAAAGAGGTAATGCTGAGATTAATCTGCAAATTGATGCTTATCTACCATCTGACTATATCAGTGATGAACGGCAGAAAATTGATATTTATAAGCGTATTCGAGAATTGATGACCTTGGCTGACTATGAGCAGCTGCAAGATGAGTTGATCGATCGTTTTGGTGACTATCCAGATCAGGTTGCTTATCTCTTGGAAATCGGTCTTCTCAAATCTTATATGGATAATGTTTTTGTTGAATTGGTTGAGAAAAAGCAGCAGGAGATTATGGTCCGTTTTGAAAAATCAACTCGACAATTCTTTTTGACACAGGACTATTTTGAAGCCTTGTCCAAGACCCAGCTTAAGGCTCGTATTGGGGAATACGATGGTAAAATCGAAGTTATCTTTGATGTTCGTCGCAAAAAAGATTATGAGATCTTAGAAGAACTCATGGCTTTCGGCCGTGCTTTTGCGGAGATAAAGGAGCGAAAAGCAACCAAAGATAAAGATTAGCTTGACAGTCTTGTAAATCATTTTAAAAATCCAGTGTTATCAACCTTGACAAAGATTTTTGACAGAGAAAAGATTAGTATGACAAAAGTCTTGTATGGTAAATTATAGGAACTGTCGTTTCGGCGTTAATATTTTGGTAAGAGGGCATTTTTAGCTCTCTTTTTATTACCTTCTTTTTTGCAAGTCTTATCAGTTCTGCTTTTTTCCTAAAAAAATGGTAGAATAACGAGGATGGACTCTGGAAAGAAAGGAATCCTGATATGAGATTGGATAAATACCTAAAAGTATCCCGTATCATTAAGCGTCGGCCGGTTGCTAAAGAAGTGGCAGATAAAGGCCGTATCAAAGTCAATGGTGTCTTAGCTAAATCATCTACGGATTTGAAAATTAATGATGTCATTGAAGTGCGCTTTGGTAATAAATTGTTGACCGTTCGTGTTTTAGAACTGAAAGATAGCACGAAGAAAGAAGATGCTGAAAGTATGTATGAGATTGTCAGTGAGAAGAGGATAGAGTCAGATGGGCAAGAATGATAAAGTTGTTCGCTTGAATAATCGATTTATCAAGGAAAATCTTATTACTAAACGTTATGAGGAGGAAGAAACGCGTAAGCGTCACCGTTTTATGGGGTGGACCTTGATTTTAGTTATTCTATTGTTTATTTTGCCAACTTATAATCTTGTAGCTAGCTATCGTGGTTTGCAGGAGAAAAAAGCACAAATTACTCAATTAAAAAAAGATTATAATAAGACAAAGACAGAAACTGAGGATAAGGAAAAATTGGCTGATCAGCTGAAAAATGATGATTTTGTTGAAAAGTATGCGCGTGCAAAATATCATTATTCTGATTCTGATGAAGTCACCTTTATTGTCCCAGAATTGATCCCGTAATATCATGGAAAATTTAATCAGCCTTATCGAGACGTTTTTAGAACATTCAGATGAAAAATTAGAGGAGCTTAGTCAAAAAAATCAATCCTTAAAAGAGGAGGAGACCCATGAGGATTAATTCACCAGTCAATCCTGTGTTGGTGACTATAATTCTAACGTTTTTTCCCGTTTTATTATTGGTGATGGCTACTCAAGTATCAGGTGATTGGACTGGTAAGGAGGGATTAGAGTGGCAACAAGGACGTTTTCAACGGTCTAGTCAGTTCTATTTTTCTGACATTCCAGCTAATCCAAATGTTTTTGAGTCTATTGCGACTTATAAAGATGCTGAATTGACCCAAAAATCACAAGCATTAGCACCTAATTTTACGGATACGATTACAAATTTGAAGACTAATAAAAAGGGTGTTCCCGTTTTTAAGTTTTCAAATGGGCGTTATGCTGAAGCTAACTACAAGCAGTTTTATAATGATCAATTACTCAGTCAGCAAGTTTTCAGTCAGTCAAAAGCTTATTGGACTAAGGATAAATTCACCGTTTACAAAAAGGCTTTTGTAGCGGGTGTTGCGACTAAAAAAACGAAGTTGTCTGCTTATAAGGAGGTCGCTGTTACCAAGAAGGCTCGTACCTACCATGGGAATTATTTGTATGCTAGGGGTCAAGGGTGGTTTCCGGAAAATTCTCTATCTAGTGAAGATAATCGCATAGAAGCTGTTCAAGCTATGTTAGAAAAAAAATATAAGAACCCTAAAAAATTTAGTGTTTACGTTAAGCAGATGGACACAGGTAAGGTTGCTGAGCTCAATGCAGATAAGGTTATGTACTCTGCCAGTGTTAGTAAACTTCCTCTTCTTTATTACAGTCAAAAACAAATTGATGATCATCGCTTGAAAAAATCACAAAAGGTTATTTATAAGCCAGCTGTTAACAAATTTCGAGGAGCCTATGCCACAGAAGGCAGTGGAGATATTTCCAAAGTTGCTGATAATAAACCTTATACGATCGAAACTTTGATGAAAAAAGTGGCTCAAAAATCTGATAATGCTGGAACTAATATCTTAGGTTATTATGCGACGGACCAATATGGCAGTGATTACCGAGCAACTATTAAGAAAATTGTTGAGCAAGATTGGGATATGAAGAGTCGTAAGGTATCAGCAAAGACAGCTGGTCTTATGATGGCAGCTATTTACCGTCAAGATGGT
This sequence comes from Streptococcus sp. ALY_208, assembly GCF_058314295.1. Taxonomy (NCBI): domain Bacteria; kingdom Bacillati; phylum Bacillota; class Bacilli; order Lactobacillales; family Streptococcaceae; genus Streptococcus; species Streptococcus sp. ALY_208. The sequence goes on from NZ_JBZFUI010000006.1 coordinate 166,253, forward strand.
GATATTATTGGCTACCTTTCTAATACAGATTATGACAAGCAACGTATCTCTAAAAATATCTCTGTTAGAGTTGCTCATAAGATCGGTGATGCTTATGATTATCGCCATGATGTTGCTATTATATATGGCAAAACGCCCTTTGTTTTAGCAATTTTCACAAATCATTCCAGCTATGATGATATTACAGCTATAGCTGATGATGTTTATAGGATTTTGAAATGACTAATCAATTATTATTTAACACTATCAAGGAACAGGGTTACTTTGATAAGCATAAAAGGGTTCTGATAGCCGTATCAGGTGGAGTAGATTCGATGAATTTGCTCCATTTCTTGCATTATTATCGTCATGAACTGGCTATTGACATTGCGGTTGCCCATGTTAATCATAAGCAACGTAAACAATCTGACGAAGAGGAAGCTTATTTACGCCGGTGGGCTTCTGATAGGGCCATTCCTTTTTATCTGGCTACTTTTTCGGGGTCCTTTACAGAAGCTAAGGCTAGGGCATTTAGATACGAGTTTTTTGAAAAAATCATGCGAAATTACGGCTATACTGCATTGACGACTGCCCATCACAAGGATGATCAAGCTGAGACCATTTTCATGAGGATATTAAGAGGAAGTAGGCTCAGACATCTGGTGGCTATGCAGCCAGTCATTGAATTTGCCAATGGCCAGCTCATCAGACCTTTTTTGACTATTGCGAAATCTGACTTGCCTGAGGTTTTTCATTTTGATGATCAAACCAACCATAAGCAAGATTATTTGAGAAATCGGGTGAGACTGACCTATTTACCTCAGCTATCTGAGGAAAATCCTCAATTGGTCAATCATTTAACTGATCTAGGTCAAGAAGTAGCCCTATTTCTAGAAGCTATTAAAGATCTTAGCTCTGATATTGATGTTCAAGACAAACGTCAACTTAGGGAGCAGACGCCAGCTGTTCGTTTTGTACTCATTCAAGATTACTTGCAAGATTTCCCAAATCTCCAGCTTACAAAGCCTCAGTTTAATTGGCTAGTGTCATTAGCTGTTGAGGCAAGCAGTGGTGACTTTTATTTAAAATCAGGCTATTATTTCCATGCCACAAGAGAGCGTTTTTGGATTGATAAAATCAGCCCCAGGTCGGATGGTTTATTTGAACCTAAGCGATTAGAATATGGAGATGCTGTGACTCTAGGCTCTAAAACATTTATGTTTGGTAATCAGGGAGCTATTTCACTTTACAGCCTATCTCCTTTAATTTTACGCCCAAGACAGTCAGGTGATGTGATTGATTTTGGAACTTTCCATAAGAAAGTTCGTCGGTTATTCATTGATGAAAAAATTCCCCAACATCTTAGGGACAAAGCCATTATTGGTGAGCAAGATGGCAGTATTGTTTTTGTTTCAGTGGGTGATGATTTATATTTGAGTAAACCCTCTCATTGTGTTACAATTAGAGCTAAATTGTGTATCAAAACTAAGGAAATTGGTGATCTATGACACTAGATAATGATATAAAAAAAGTTCTTTATTCAGCCGATGCTATTACCTCTAAGGCAAAAGAACTTGGTCGACAATTATCACAAGATTATGAGGGAAAAAATCCTCTTTTGGTTGGTGTCCTAAAAGGTGCAGTTCCCTTTATGGCTGAACTGATTAAGCATATCGACACTCATATAGAGATGGACTTCATGGTCGTTTCTAGTTATCAAGGTGGAACTCAAAGCAGTGGTGAAGTAAAAATTCTGAAAGATGTAGATACGAATGTTGAAGGTCGTGATGTTGTTTTTGTAGAAGACATCATAGACACTGGTCGTACCCTTCTATATCTTCGTGACATGTTTAAGTATCGTAAGGCTAATTCTGTTAAAATTGCAACGCTCTTTGATAAGCCTGAGGGTCGTGTCGTTGATATTGAAGCTGATTATGTTTGTTACGATGTCCCAAATGAGTTTGTTGTTGGGTTTGGTTTGGATTATGATGAAAAGTATCGTAATCTTCCTTACGTAGGAGTCCTCAAAGAGGAAATCTACACTAAAAAGTAAAAATAGAAAGTTATTTTGTTAGTCAATGAACAATAAAAATAATAAAAATGGATTAGTGAGAAGTGCTTATCTTTATTTGATACTTATCGTAGTTGCCGTAGCTTCACTAAATATTTATTTTCGGGGTAATGCTGGGCAATCCAATCAGCTCAGTTATTCTGAGCTGATTAGTGATATCAAAGCGAATAAGATTGATTCTATCACCTACCAGCCTAGTGGTAGTATTGTTGAGGTGTCCGGTAACTATAAAAAACCTCAAAAGAGCAAGCAAAACAGAAGTAGCTCTCTTCTAGGCTCAAAAAGTGTTAAAGTTAAAAAATATACTTCTGTAATTCTTCCAAGTGGTCCAGGTTTGGATCGGTTAGAGGATGCTGCAGAAAAGCATGACACTTCTTTAAAGGTTATTCCAGAAAGCACTAGTGGCGCAATTTTTTGGAATATTATTAGCCTGATACTACCGCTTGGTATTCTGGGACTTTTTTTCTACTTTACCATGAGTCAAGCTGGTGGTAATCGTGGAGCTATGAGCTTTGGCCGTAATAAGGCTAAAACAGCTAGTCAAGATGACATCAAAGTTCGATTCTCAGATGTTGCAGGGGCTGAAGAAGAAAAACAAGAATTAGTAGAAGTTGTTGACTTCTTGAAAAATCCAAAGAAATACCGTGCTTTAGGAGCGCGTATACCCACAGGTGTTTTACTTGAAGGCCCTCCAGGGACAGGGAAAACCTTACTTGCTAAGGCAGTAGCTGGTGAAGCCGGAGTCCCATTTTTCACGATTTCGGGTTCAGATTTCGTTGAGATGTTTGTTGGTGTCGGTGCTAGCCGTGTCCGTTCATTATTTGAAGATGCCAAGAAGGCTGAAAGAGCATTGATTTTTATTGATGAAATTGATGCAGTTGGACGTCGCCGTGGTACTGGTATGGGTGGCGGCAATGATGAGCGTGAGCAAACCCTTAATCAACTTCTAGTTGAAATGGATGGTTTTGAGGGTAACGAGAGCATTATTGTTATTGCGGCAACTAACCGAAGTGATGTTCTTGATCCTGCTCTTCTTCGTCCTGGACGTTTTGACCGGAAAGTTTTAGTCGGTCGACCTGATGTTAAGGGACGTGAAGCTATCCTTAAGGTACATGCTAAAAATAAACCGCTTAAAGATGACGTTAACTTAAAGGTTGTTGCTCAACAGACCCCAGGTTTTGTCGGTGCTGATCTTGAAAATGTCCTAAATGAAGCAGCGCTTGTGGCAGCCCGTCGCAATAAGCAAATGATTGATGCTAGCGATATTGATGAGGCTGAGGATCGTGTCATCGCTGGTCCATCTAAGAAGGATAAGCAAGTTTCTGAAAAAGAGCGTCAAGTGGTTGCTTATCATGAAGCCGGTCATACAATTGTAGGATTAGTATTATCTAGCGCACGTGATGTACATAAGGTTACGATTGTACCACGCGGTCGTGCCGGTGGTTATATGATTTCTCTACCAAAAGAGGATCAATCACTTTTATCCAAAGATGAGTTACAAGAGCAGCTTGCTGGTTTGATGGGAGGAAGAGTGGCAGAAGAGATCATCTTCAATGTCCAAACTTCTGGAGCGTCAAACGATTTTGAGCAAGCAACATCGTTGGCAAGAGCTATGGTCACTGAATATGGTATGAGTGACAAGCTTGGTCCTGTTCAATATGAGGGTAACCATGCTATGAATCCAGGTCAAGTGCCAGGAGATAAGTCTTACTCAAATCAAACCGCTCAGATAATTGATGAAGAAATTAGAAATCTTCTAAATGAAGCCCGCAACAAGGCTGCAGATGTTATTAATTCAAATCGAGAAACGCATAAGTTGATTGCAGAGGCTCTGCTGAAGTATGAGACTCTTGATGCGGCACAGATTAAATCTATTTATGAAACTGGTAAGCTTCCTGATGACATTTTGGAAGAAGAAAATGATAATCCAGCATTATCTTATGATGAGATCAAAGAAAAAATGGAATCAGAAGATGCAGAATAAAAAATCTAAATGGTTTGTGCTCTGTGTAAATTAGAAAAAGTGGTTGTTCTTCAGCTGCTTTTTTATATACAACAACTTCAGAGAAAATTCAGTATAGTATTTTTCTTTTTTAAAAAAATAAAAAGAAAAATGAGTTGACAAGAGGCGTAGAAGTATAGTAGAATAATGGAGTTGTCTCGAGAGGACAACAAAGACCTTTGAGAACTGAATAGACAAGAAACCAAGCGTGCGGGTTGT